>SVUH01000001.1 GCA_015063335.1 Oscillospiraceae bacterium
TTCTATGTTTATTTTACTTGCGGTTGGCTAGACCCGCTTGTATTATATCATAGAAGGTGTTTTTGTTCAACGGCAAAAGCCTTTACGGAACCACCCGCTTAGCGGGTGGTTTTCGCAAACCAAAAAATGAAAGACGGCGGTACGTAGGGTCCGCCGTCTTTCTTCATTAGAAAACGCCAAATAATATTTTACAAATAAACATTCCGTCTTTTGCTGTGTCCACAAAACTTTAATTTTTTAAAGTTTTTTGGCTCCACCTTTTTCTCAAAAAAGGTGGAAAAACCGCGTCCCCGCATCCCCCTCGTCCTCAAGTTGAAACATCATGGGCGCGCCCGTGGTGGGGTGAGGAAAGGAAAGCTCGCAGGAAAGCAGTGCCAAACGGTTTCCCGACTCCTTTGGAGCGCCGTAGCGTCTATCCCCGACGAGAGGTGTGCCGCGCGACGCGAACTGCGCTCTTATCTGGTGTGTTCTACCCGTAAGAAGCGAGACGCTCACGAGCGTGTGATCACCGTTCTTTTTTAGCACCCTATATTCAAGAATTGCCCTTTTCACGCCGCGGCGCTCACGTTCGACAACAAAGGTCTTTCCCCTCTGTCTGTCAAAAAAGAGAAGATCCTCGAATCTGCCGCTTTCTTCCGCGGGCGTGCCGCACAGAACGGCAAGATACCTCTTTTTAAAGCTCCCGTCTATAATGCTCGCACTAAGCGCGGCGGTAGCCTTACTGCTCCTCGCAAACACCATAAGTCCAGCCGTTTCCTTATCGAGTCTGTGGACGGGATAGATCTGCGTATTTTCCTCACCAATCTCTCCGAGATACGCCGCCAAAAGAGCGGGCATCGCTCCCGACGACTCTCCCTCGGAGAGTATTCCCGACGGCTTGTCGCACACAACGATATGCTCGTCCCTATAAATAATTTCCATTTTCTTATCCTTGCATTAGTCTATCAAAAATTTTCTGAAGCAGAACGGGATTTGCACGGCCTTGGCTCTTTGCCATAGCTCTACCTATAATTGCCTTTCGCACCGCAGTCTTGCCGTTTTTGTAATCCGCTACAAGCTTTTGGTCCTCGGCAAAAACATCTTGCAAGATCGCCTCAAGAAGCTCTGTATCATTTATCTGCGCAAGCCCCTCTCTCTCTACTATTTGGCGGGGTGTCAAATCGGAGTCACCGATAAGCTTCAACAGCTTTTTGACGGACGAGCTGCTTATAACGCCGCTTCCGTAAAGCTCCGCCGTCTCGCATAGGTGTTCCGCGCTTATAAACGGCTCGAATTTGTCAGGCGAGGTTCTTGCGAGCACGTCGCACAGCAGAATGTTTGCCACGGTGCTTGGGTACTCCGATCCCTCAGCGGCCCTCTCAAAATACTCTGCTATATGCAAGGACGAGGTAAGTATCCGCGCATCGTCCTCGCTCACGCCGTATTTCCCGACATATCTCTTTCTTCTCTCGGCAGGCATGCTCGGGAGCTCTTTTTTTATCTTTTCAACCGTGTTTCCTTCAATATATATAGGGGGTATATCCGGCTCGGGGAAAAAGCGGTAGTCTGCCTCGCTTTCCTTTTTTCGCATGAGAAGCGTCGTGCCGCTAGACTCCTCAAACCTGCGAGTCTCGGGGCGCACTGCCTCTCCGCTCTCGATAAGCTCTATTTGCCTCTCTATCTCATAATCAATTGCCTTTGCTGCAAACGCAAAGGAGTTTACGTTCTTTATCTCGGTGCGAACACCCATCTCGGCACTTCCCTTTTTGTGTACTGAAACGTTCAAGTCGCATCTGAGTGAGCCCTCGTCCATTCGACAATCGGATATTCCCGTATAAAGAAGCGTAGTCCTCAATTCCGTAAGATACGCCTTTGCCTCGGCGGAATTCCGCATATCGGGCTCGGAAACGATTTCTATGAGCGGTACACCGCATCTGTTATAATCAATAAGCGTTCCGACGCCCTCACGGTGCAAAAGCTTTCCCGCGTCCTCCTCAAGGTGTATTCTTTTGATACGTACTCTCTTTTTCTCTCCGCCAACGGTTATATCAACACCGCCACCGTAGCAGATGGGAAGCTCGTTTTGCGAGATCTGATACGCCTTTGGCAGATCGGGATAAAAATAATTCTTTCTGTCAAATCGGGTAACGTCCGCGATCCTGCAATCCAGCGCAAGACCTGCCTTTATCGCCATATGGACCGCCCTTTCGTTGAGCGAGGGCAGAACTCCGGGAAGCCCCATGCATACGGGGCAAACGTTTGTGTTCGGCGGCGCGCCAAAAGCCGCGCGGCAGTCACAGAAAATCTTTGTCTTGGTGGCAAGCTCAACGTGCACCTCAATGCCTATTACAGCCTCGTACATATCCGTCACGTCTCACTCCCCCTCTCCAAAGCGCAACCGAGGGCAAGAAGCCTTGCATCAAAGCCCTTATCTGCCATTATCTGCACTCCGACGGGCATTCCGCCGCGACCGCGCCCTACGGGCAAGGACAAGGACGGAATTCCCGAAAGATTTGAAATTACGCAGTAGCAATCGTCAAGATATCTCTCGATAGGTGTTTTTTTATCCAGAAGCTCGAATTTCGGAGCAATATCCACCGAAACAGGCATGAAAATGAAGTCAACCGAGGAAAATATCTCGCTCACTTTGTCCGTAATATACTTTCTGGCGGCAAGCGCGCGCTTGTAATATCCGTCTCTTGCCTCTCCCGTAAGGCAATAAGTGCCGAGAAGGATTCTCCTCTTGACCTCCTCGCCAAAGCCCTCGGAGCGACTTTTCACAAACAGCTCCTCTACGGAGTCGTAGCACTCGGGGCGGTAGCCATAGCGCACGCCGTCGTACCTGCCGAGGTTTGAGGACGCCTCGGACGAAGCAATAACGTAGTACGCCGCAAGGCAAGCGTCAAGACTTGGCAGCTCTACGGGAACTATGCTAGCACCAAGAGAGCGCGCTCGGTCAATAAGGTCGTTAACAGCTCCATTTACGTCCTTAGAAACTCCGTCAAGCAGTGCATACGGCACGCCTATTTTCAATTTGCTAACGTCTATTGGGAGCGAATTCTTATCGTAATCCTTCGAGGTCCTGTCGAGCGCGTCGTATCCCGACATTTCTCTATATATAGCGGCGCACGACTCCACGTCCGCGCCTATCACACCAACCGTATCCAAGGAAGAAGCATACGCTAAAAGCCCATAGCGCGACACTGCGCCGTAGCTCGGCTTAAATCCGACCGCACCGCAAAAGGCGGCAGGCTGACGAACAGAGCCGCCCGTGTCACTTCCAAGCGCGAAAGGCACAAGGCGCGCCGCGACAGCCGCGGCACTGCCGCCCGAGCTTCCGCCCGCAGTGTATCTTGTGTCATGGGGATTTCGAGTAAGCCCCAGCGCCGACGTATTCGTCGCGTTTCCCATTCCGAACTCGTCCATATTGGTCTTGCCGATAACCACAGCGCCACTATCAATAAGCCGACCGACGGCAGTTGCCGTATACGGCGAGACGTAATTTTCGAGCATGCGCGAGCCGCAGGTCGTCCTCATACCGAGAACGCAAAGATTATCCTTGACAGCAAACGGAATACCCAAAAGCCCCGATGCGCTCTCCCCCGACGCTCTTTTTCTGTCAGCCTCACGCGCGGCGGCAAGCGCCCCCTCCTCGTCAAGGGTGATAAAAGCGCCTATCTCACTATTTCTGCTCGCTATTTTCTCAAAGCAGTATTCGGTCAGCTCAACTGCGCTTATTTCCTTTTTAATAAGAAGCTCCGAAAGCGCGCCTACGCTAAATCTATCAATCGTTTTGATCATCGCGCGCCTCCTTTACAGTCAGAGGCACAGTGACGTAGCTTCCCGAAAGCTCCGACGCCTCGTTTTTGAGGGTGTCCGCGCGCAGCTCAGCAGCCCCTCCGTCCTCAGCGCTCATATCGTGAGCGGCAAAGGCGTCAAGGACAGCGGCAAAATCCGCAAACTCACCAAGCTCATCCTCGATGCGTGCTTTATCGCCATCTCCAATATTCAGTTTTGAAAGAAGGCAAAGCGCCGACACGTCAATCCTTTTGGTAGCCATAAGAAACCTCAACTATCGTTTTTCACCTTGAATTGTACCATTTTTGCTCCGTCTTGTCAAGTTTTTTGTCATTTTACAGCCGTTTTGGCTTTTTGGGAAAAAATGGAAATAAAATACATAAAATGGCAGAGTTTTACCATTTAATGTATTTATAATTTAGTTACAATTTGTTTACAAATATTTGTCTCATATTGGAATATTTGCTCCACTGTGCGGTAAATTTTTGCCTTTTTGGTAATATTGTACAAAAGCTGATTTTTTGGATTTTTCGTTTGTACAATATGCTTTCGCTCTCCCATTGCCTGTGGAAAACTCTGTTGATACTGTGGAAAACCTTGATTTTCAAGGGTTTTTTAAGCCTCAAAAATTTTTTGCCTGTGGAAAACTTTTTAAAAAAGCTTGTCAAGTCTTTTTTTTATTTTTTTCAAATTCTACCATTTGCACAAACCGACAAAATTCGATTTCCAAAATCTCATACACACAAATTTTACAAACTAAATGTGAGCTGATTGGTCTAGATGCAGAAGTCGTGATTTGGTTCTCGTCGGCGTACATATGTACGCCAGAGAGCCAAAGCGCGGCTAAAAAACACACTTTGAATAAAAATGAAATTTGAGAGATCTATCTCTAAAATTTCTACACAAAAACCGCCCTCACTATCCTTTTTCGATAGCAAAAGCGGCTTTTGTATTATTTTATCTTCGTGTGTTTTTGTTCTGCGCTAAAGGAATCAACCCCTCAGTCAAGCTCGTCGAGCGTCTTGGAAAACGACTCGAGAAATCTGTCACAAAAATATTTTACCTCGGGAAGGTCGTAATACGCCTCCACCTCAGCCCTAAGAGATGCCTCCGCCTTGGCAAATTCGCGGTTGCCCGCTTTCAGCTCCTCAACGCACTTGACGTACGCCGAGATCTTGTCAGCCGCCTTTACAAGACGGTGCTCGTAGGTCGTCGCATCCTGCTCTATCAGTGGGCGGTAGTCGTCCCTCAGCTCATCGGGAAGCATAGACAAAAGCTTGTCGTTTGCAACCTTTTCGATCTCTCCGTATGCTCGTCTTATCTCGGGATTGTAATATTTTATGGGAGTCGGCAGGTCGCCGGTTATTACCTCTCCGCTCTCGTGATAGAGCGCAAGCGTTGTAATCCTATCGGCATTAAGGCTCTTACCGTAAAGGCGATTGGCAATAACAGCAAGCGCGTGGGCTATCTGCGCCACAGCGGCGCTGTGCTCCGCTATATTCTCCTCGTCGACCGCCTTCATAAGGCTCCAACGTCGAATAAGCTTCATGCGCGACATGTAGGCAAAGAAATTATACATGTCTTATTCCTTATCTGCCGCCGAGGTTATTGCAAGACAAAGCTCCTCGAGCGCCTTGGGGTCTGCCTCGGAGGGACATCTTGTCATAAGCTCGGAAGCATTCTGCACCTTCGGGAAAGCAATAACGTCACGAATATCCTCAAGACCGAGCAATAGTGTAACAAGGCGGTCAAATCCGAACGCAAGTCCGCCGTGAGGGGGTACTCCATAGCGGAACGCGTCAAGCAGATAACCGAACTTCTCCTTTGCTTCCTCGTCCGTAAGTCCGAGAACGGAGAACATCTTCTTCTGTATTACCGAATCGTGTATTCTTATAGATCCGCCGCCAAGCTCCGTACCGTTAAGAACGATGTCGTAAGCCTTTGCGCGTACTCTGCCGGGATCGCTGTCAATATATTCAAGATCCTCGTCCATGGGGGAGGTAAAGGGATGGTGCATAGCGTAGTAGCGTCCGTCCTCCTCACTGTACTCAAGAAGCGGGAATTCCGTAACCCAGAGGAACTTGAAATCAAACGGATCGAGTATATTCATTCTCTTTGCGCACTCGCAACGAAGCGCACCGAGGGAGTCGAATACGACCTTGTTCTTATCTGCGACGATAAGTATGAGGTCGCCCGCCTCAGCGCCCATAGTCTCGCGGATAGCTGCGTTTTCTTCGTCGGTAAGGAATTTTGCGTAAGACGAGGATATCTCTCCCGCATCCGTCCATTTGAGCCAAGCAAGTCCCTTTGCGCGGTAGGATTTTACGAACTCGACAAGAGAGTCGATCTCCTTGCGCGAGAATTTTGCTCCGCCCTTTACGTTGATTCCGCGAACGGATCCGCCCGCCTCAACAGCGCCCGAGAACACCTTAAAGCCACAGCTGCGGACGCACTCGGACAGGTCGGTAAGCTCAAAGCCAAAGCGGATATCAGGCTTATCAGAGCCAAAGCGAGCCATAGCCTCGGCGTAAGGCATACGGATAAATTCGCCCGTAAGCTCCTCGCCGATAAACTCCTTCATGACCTTCTTTATAAAGCCCTCGTGCATCTTCATTACGTCGTCTGCGGTAACGAAGGACATTTCGGTATCTATCTGAGTAAACTCGGGCTGACGGTCAGCTCTGAGGTCCTCGTCGCGGAAGCAGCGAGCGATCTGGAAATAGCGGTCAAAGCCCGAAACCATTAAAAGCTGCTTATAAAGCTGAGGTGACTGCGGAAGCGCATAAAACTTACCGGAGTGAACACGGGAGGGCACGAGATAATCGCGCGCACCCTCGGGAGTGGGCTTACAAAGGTTAGGTGTTTCAATATCAATAAAGCCGTTATCCGCGTAGTAGTCTCTCGCGATCTTTGAAATGCGCGAGCGAGCGATAATGTTTCTCTGCATATCGGGGCGGCGCAAGTCAAGATAACGGTGGCGCAGACGAAGCTCTGCGTTTACGTTGCTGTTCTCCACGATCTCAAAGGGGGGCGTTTCGGAAGCGGAAAGAATACGAAGCTCGTCAACCGCGATCTCAACCTCACCCGTGGGAAGATTCTTGTTTACAGCGCCCTCCCCGCGGCGGCGAACAACGCCCTTTGCGCAAAGCACGTACTCCGCTCTGATACCGAACGCACGGTCAAAGATCTCCTTTTCGGTCTTTTCGTCAAACGCGAGCTGTACGACACCCGTGCGATCGCGAAGGTCAATAAAGATAAGTGCGCCGAGGTCTCTCTGCTTCTGCACCCATCCCATAACGCATACGCGCTCGCCTACGTTCTCTGCCGTAAGAGTCGCGCACATGTGAGTTCTTTTATCGTTTGCTCTTAAAAGTTCTGCCATTTTTATTCTCCTAAACTGTTCTGTCGTTTTATATAGGCTGTCCGTCCTTGTCAAACAAGGGAAGCTTTTCAAGGTAGATTATATCGTCGCGCTCCTGCGCATCGCCCTCTGCAAGTATGGTCATTTTTCCGCAGATCTCACCGCCCGCAAGTCTTACGAGCTCTTCTACGGCGGAGAGGGACTCTCCCGTAGAAATAACGTCGTCCACGATAAGTATTCTCTTGCCCTTCATAAGCTCTGCGTCTGCGGTGTCAAGATAAAGCTTCTGCACCTTTTCGGTGGTAATGGATCGCACCGTTACCTCAAAAACACCCGTCATGTAAAGCTTCGGCGCTTTACGCGCGAGAAAATACTTCTGATTTCCCGCAAGACGCGCCATTTCATGCACGAGCGGTATTCCCTTTGCCTCGGCAGAAATAAGGTAGTCGTATTCGGGCGCTTTTTTGAGAAGCGCATCGGCGCAAGCCGTAGTAAGCTCGGGATCTCCGAAAATAACGAACGCGCCTATTTTAAGCTCATCGCTGATAGGGCAAAGCGGAAGGTGGCGCTCGATCCCCGCAATAGTCATTTTGTAATGTGTCAATGACATACTCTGACTCTCTTTCATATAAAAATTCATGTAAAACCGGAAAAGCGCGAAGCACGCATCTCCCAATTCTATATTATACACAATTATTCGCCAATTGTCAATCATAATCTTCTTTATATTTATATTTTAATATAATTATATTTTGCTTAACTGTCTTGACATTATCAGTTAAATATGATATAATCGAATGGATATTAACTGTATTTTTTGCAAAAATATATGAAAGGCACGCAGGACATGAGAAAAAAAGAAAATTTCGACAAAAATACTCCCCAGTCCCCAAAGCGCGCGACCCGCAAGCATACGATAAGGTGGATGCTCGTTATTTACGATATAATCTGCTTTTTGATCGTAGACCTATTCTTCCTCTTAATGTACGGAGGCTTCGGCAGGCTCGATCTCCCGGATCTTCTCATTCAAAGCACCCTTGCGCTTGTTTGTATTCTCGCTGCCCGCTTCGCTTCAAACATTTACATACAGATTTGGAGATACGGCGGCATACAGTCCTATATAAGACTGATGATATCCGACGGCATCGGCTGTCTCCTCTACATATCCATTGAACTACTCCTGCCCATAGAAAAAATATCGCTCTCGGGAATGCTGTCGCTTTGCTGTATGAATCTGCTTTTGGCTATGGCGATCCGCATGACATACAGATACGCTTATAAGTGCAACAGAACGAGCAAGCTCGGAAAATTCCTCGCTGTGCTCGTCAAGGCGCTTACGGGAAGAACGATCACAGACGACATACAAAACGGTTATAGCTCTCCCAAAACGAAGATCGCAATAGTAGGCGCGGGACGCGTCGGCGTTTCCCTTGCCGAGGAGATCTTAAACAACTCCGCCGCCGCTTACGAGCCGAGATGCTTTATTGACGTAAAGAGCGAAAAGATAGGTCGAGAGATACACGGAATACCCGTCTTATCCGAGGAAATGGCTACCTTCTCGGCCCTTGCTGAGTACGACGTACAGGAGATCGTGTTCGCCGTTCCGAGGATGAGCGCGGAGAATAAGCGCAAGCTTTATGAGTATTACAAGCAGTCCGGCTGCCGCATAAAGGTATACGACTACCCCACCATGCGTACCGCGGGCAGTAAAAGAGCCCTCAGAGATTTTGATATTGAGGAGCTTTTGTTCAGAAAGCCCGTAAACTTCCCCGAGGACCTCGCAAAGGCATACTACTCGGGAAGAAAGGTTCTCATAACGGGTGGCGGCGGATCTATCGGCAGTGAGCTTTGCAGACAGATAGCAACCATGTCTCCAAAGCAGATAATAATCCTCGACATCTGCGAAAACGGAGCTTACGATATACAGCAGGAGATCAGGATAGCATACAAGAACTCTATTGATATTTGCGTTGAGATCCTTTCCGTGTGTAATCGCGCAGCGCTTGAACGCGTATTCGCTAATTACCGCCCCGACATAGTTCTTCACGCGGCGGCGCACAAGCACGTGCCCCTCATGGAACACAACTGCTGTGAGGCGATCGAGAACAACGTGTTCGGAACGCTCAATACAGTCGAGCTTGCCGAAAAATATAAGGCGGAGCGTTTTATAATGGTTTCCACCGATAAGGCGGTAAACCCCACCAACGTAATGGGGGCAACCAAGCGTATGTGCGAGATCATCGTTCAAAGCAGAAGCGCCGAGAGTGCCTCTACCATATTCAGCGCAACGAGATTCGGAAACGTTCTCGGAAGCGCTGGAAGCGTTATTCCGCTCTTTAAGCGCCAGATCGCCGCAGGCGGTCCGATCACGCTTACAGACAAGCGCATTATCCGCTACTTTATGACCATTCCCGAGGCGAGCAAGCTCGTTCTTCAATCGGGAGCTATGGCAAAAAACGGTGAGCTTTTCGTGCTTGACATGGGTAAGCCCGTTAAAATTTTAGAGCTTGCCGAAAACATGATACGCCTTTCGGGATTCGAGCCCTACCGCGACATAGACATAGTGGAGATCGGTCTGCGCCCCGGCGAAAAGCTTTATGAGGAGCTCCTTATCAAGAGTGAAACGCTTGATAAGACCGACGACGAAAAGATATTTGTTGAGCGCGACGAGCCGCTTCCTCCTCATATGCTCGACGCTCTGCTCAGCGATCTCAAGGCGGCATACGAAAGCGGCGACGAGACGCGCGCAAGAGACGCGCTCAAGAACGCCGTCCCCACCTTTGTAGATCCCGAGCAGATAAATGCAAAAGCAGAAAAGTCCGAGGAAATGCAGAGCGTTTGACAAAAAACTACTTAATACGACAAAAAGAGCAACGTGGCCCATTAACGGAGCTGCGTTGCTCCATTTTTTTGTCAAAAATCCCATTAAATGGTAAAAATTCGACTTGACAAAACGCTTTTTTTATATTATAATGTTATTGCGATATAAAGCAACAGCAATATCGGACAAAAAACATTAAACAATTAAGGAGATAAATATGAAATCAACGGGAATCGTAAGGCAGGTTGACGAGCTTGGCAGAATCGTAATTCCAAGAGAGATCCGCACTATTTTTGATATAAAGTCCAAGGACTCCTTGGAAATTTTCACGGACGACGACAAGATCGTGCTCCGCAAGTACGCTCCGTCCTGCATCTTTTGCAACAACACGGACGACGTGATCTACTTTAACGGAAAGCGCGTTTGTGCGGATTGCATCAAGGCGCTCAAGGAACAGATGTAATCAACAAAAATGGGAGCTCTATACGCTCTGAAATTTTTGTAATTTTACAAGAAAAATTTTTATAAAACTATATACAAACGCTTATATTTGTGATAAAATAATACTATATTGCAGGTCGCTATGCGACGAAAAGGAGTAATGAATATGAAAAAAGTTTACGAAGGCAAAACAAAAGACGTTTATGCTCTTGACAACGGTAACGTGCTGTTGAAGTTTAAGGACGATTGCACCGGCAAGGACGGCGTGTTCGATCCGGGCGAGAACTCCGTAGGTCTTACCATCGAGGGTATCGGCAAGGCAAATCTCGAAACCTCCGTTCACTACTTTGAGCTTCTCAAGGCAGCAGGAATAAAGACTCACTACGTAAGCGCAGACGTTGAGAACGCTACTATGGAGGTTCTCTCCGCAGAGTGCTTCGGTAAGGCGCAGGGTGGAAACGGACTTGAGGTTATCTGCCGTCTCGTTGCTACCGGTAGCTTTATCCGCAGATACGGCGAATATATAAAGAACGGAACTCGTCTTGAGGGCGGCTACGTTGAGTGCACCTTTAAGAACGACGAAAAGGGCGATCCGCTTGTAACCGGTGAGGGACTTGCAGCTCTTAAGGTTATGACTCCCGAAATGTTCGAGAGCATGAAGGAGCAGACGCTCAAGATAACCAAGATAGTTGCTGACGATCTTAAGACCATCGGTCTTGACCTTTGGGATATAAAGTTTGAGTTCGGTTACCACAACGGCGAGGTGGTTCTCATTGACGAGATCGCTTCCGGCAACATGCGCGTTTACAAGGGCGACGAGATCGTTGAGCCCGTTGAGCTTACCAAGCTTATACTCAACAGATAATTTAATACCTACTCTATAAGGGAGTAGTCGGCACGAAGGTGTGGTAAAGTCACCATCACAGAACAACTTGGCTTTATCTTAAATGACGAGACTTATCCACAAAGGATAAGTCTCGCATTTTTTTGTATTTTTTGAGTAAAATAAAATAAATGCAATTGGAGGTAAGAGGAATTGAAATTTTACTGTGAAGAAAACGACAGGGTTTTAGCCGAGGTCAAAAGCTCGCGCGACGGTCTTTCATCCGACGAAGCGGCAAAAAGACTTGAAGAAAACGGCAAAAATAAGCTCGTTGCCGCAAAGGGAAAATCCATAATCAGGCGCTTTTTCGAGCAGCTTGCCGATCCTATGACCATTATTCTTTTGGTTGCGGCGGCAGTCAGCGGCGTGATCGCAGGCTACGAAAGCGTTGCTCACCCCGGGGAGGGCGAGGGCTTTGCCGACGTTATCATTATTCTTGTAGTCGTTATCGTAAACGCCGTACTTGGCGTTTATCAGGAGAGCAAGGCTGAAAAGGCGATCGAAGCTCTACAGGAAATGTCGGCGGCGACCTCAAAGGTTTTGCGCGACGGCAAGGTACAGATAGTCCGCAGCGAGGATCTTGTCGTCGGCGACGTTATTCTGCTTGAAGCGGGCGACTCCGTTCCCGCGGACGCGAGAATACTTGAGAACGCAAGCCTTAAGGTTGAAGAAGCCGCGCTTACGGGAGAATCCGTTCCCGTAACAAAGTTCATTGACGTCATCTACCTTAAAGAGGGCGAGCGCGACGTTCCCCTCGGCGACCGTAAAAATATGCTCTACATGGGCTCGACTGTCGTTTACGGCAGAGGCGTTGCCGTGGTTACAGGCACGGGCATGGATACCGAGATGGGTAAGATAGCGGGGGCGCTTCAGGATGCAGAGGAGGGCGATACTCCTTTGCAGAGAAAGCTTCATCAGCTCTCTAAGATCCTGACGTGGCTGGTGCTTGGCATCTGCGTTGTAGTCTTTGGCGTTCAGCTTATAAGAGCGGGTAACTTCAGCTTTACTGAAACCGTTCTTCCCTCGTTCATGGTAGCAGTATCCTTGGCAGTTGCGGCAATCCCCGAGGGACTTGCGGCAGTCGTTACCGTCGTTCTTTCGATCGGTGTTACCAACATGTCAAAGCGCAACGCTATAATTCGCCGTCTGACGGCAGTTGAAACGCTCGGCTGTGCGCAGATAATCTGCTCCGACAAGACGGGTACGCTCACGCAAAATAAGATGACCGTCGTTGACCACTTTGGTGAAAACGAGGAAACGATAGCAAGAGCTATGGCTCTTTGCTGTGACGCAGAGATCGACATGGACGGAAACGTAACGGGTGAACCTACCGAAGCGGCTCTCGTAAACTGGGCAAGCGCGCTCGGTATGAAAAAGTATGACCTCAAGGGTGAATTCCCCCGTTCGGGCGAGGCTCCCTTTGACTCGGGCAGAAAGATGATGTCCACCGTACACCGTGCGGCAGACTCCTTCATTCAGTACACCAAGGGCGCGCCCGATATAGTCATAGACAGATGCACGCACTACCTCAAGGACGGCGTAGCCGTTCCTATGACCGAGGAATACAAGGCGTCCATTTTTGCGGCAAACAAGGCTATGGCAGACAAGGCGCTCCGCGTTCTCGCTTGCGCAAGCCGCGTATGGAGCGATGAGCCCGCCGACTACGAGTCGGCAACGCTTGAGCACGACCTCTGCTTCGTCGGTCTTTGCGGTATGATAGACCCCGTTCGTCCCGAGGTAAAGGACGCTATCGTTGAGTGCAGAAGCGCAGGTATCCGTCCCATAATGATTACAGGCGACCATATTGATACCGCCGTTGCTATCGCAAAGGAGCTTGGTATCATCACCGAGGACACCTACGCGATCACGGGCGCGCAGCTAAATGAAATGGACGACGCTGAATTTGAGTCCAAGTTCATGAGCATCAGCGTTTACGCCCGAGTACAGCCCGAGCACAAGACGCGCATCGTAAATGCATGGCGCAAGGCAGGCTACGTTACCGCGATGACCGGCGACGGAGTTAACGACGCGCCCTCTATAAAGAGCGCCGACATCGGCGTCGGCATGGGAATCACTGGAACGGACGTTACAAAGAACGTTGCCGACATGGTCCTTACCGACGACAACTTTGCCACTATCGTCGGAGCAGTTGAGGAGGGACGCCGAATTTACGACAACATCCGTAAGGCAATTCAGTTCCTGCTCGGCTCTAACATGAGCGAGGTGCTCTCTATCTTCACCGCAACGCTTATGGGCTTTACCATTCTCAAGCCCGTCCACCTCTTGTGGATAAATCTCGTTACCGACTGCTTCCCCGCTCTCGCGCTCGGAACGGAAAAAGCAGAGCCCAACATCATGAAGCGCAAGCCACGTGAGGCAAAGGCAGGCATTTTCTCAGGCGGTATGGGGATAGATATTGCATACCAAGGCGTTCTCGTTACCGTTCTCACTCTCGCTTCCTACTTTATAGGTCACTATATGGAAACGGGCGACTGGACTATATCGAACAGCGCGCACGGTATGACTATGGCATTCCTTACGATGTCCATGGCAGAGATCTTCCACAGCTTCAACATGCGCTCACAGCGCGGAAGCATCTTCAAGCTTGGCTCTCAAAACAAGCTTTTGTGGCTTGCAAGCATCGGCTCGCTTGTCGCTACGACGCTTGTTTGCGAGGTTCCCTTCCTTGCAAATGCCTTCGGTTTTGCAAGCGTTGGATTTGACGAATACCTCGTTGCTATCGGTCTTGGATTTATCGTAATTCCCGTAGTTGAGATCGTTAAGCTCATTCAAAGACACGTTGGTAAAAAGTAATTTTCGACTAAAAGTTAAAACCGCTTTTGCTGTCATATGACAGCAAAAGCGGTTTTTGTTAGATAGTAAAAAGACAGATATATTTTCGCATTTTCTGTTTTTTACTTATTATAAGCTTTGAACTTTATTAGCAGTAAAAATTTCTTCTTTGTTTTCTAAATCAATTTCGGGAAAACAAAGCAAATAAAAATCGCACTCGTCGCAGCAACACTCAAAACCTTGCTCACCATTACCAAGACAAACGGCAGACTCTCCCGGCTTAAGCTCTACACCTGTAATATCTACTATCATTCTTTCAATACTCTTACTCACCATATCCCCCATAAATATAAAAAGGTGCGCAACCGAAGCTACGCACCGAAAAACACAAACTCCGATTGCTGCTACACAAAACCAGATAAACGGGATAATGGTATCCGCCATACTACCTGTTGGAATTTGCGCTTTTACCAAATTCGAAAGTAGTATGCGTAAAAAAGGGTATAATATCCCATCTATAAATAGAAAGACCATTAGCCCTAAAAAGTTTATTCGGTTTTGTGTAGCATATTTATTATAACACAAATTTTACAAAACATCAAGTAATTTGGAGAAAATAATAAATATCTCCCCAGTAAAACAATATACACCCCAAAAGCATCTTACCTTTGGGGTGCACATTATTATAGTGAAGTTTTTATTTGCCGCCGTGGTAGCGTTCGTAATAAAACAAATACTGCTGTGCAATACCTGCGTATTTTCCAAATCTCTCTGCTGAAAAATCTGCGGGGTCTGCTGAAAAATATTTTTCTCCCACGCGCTTCATCCATACGTCAACGGGAAAGGCATCGTATCTTCCCATTCCGAAAAGCGCGATGCAGCTCGCGACCTTGAGTCCGATTCCCTTAACGGCACACAGCGCGTCAATACACTCGGACGTCCGCTCCGCAGCAAGCACCTTGTCAAGCGCAAGGCTTCCGTCTCCCAGCCTAATTATCGCGTCGTTTATGTATTTGGCGCGAAAGCCGACCTTTAATCCGTAAAGCCCCTCCTCGCCGAGCGCCGCTATGGCATCTCTCGACGGGAATGTCCTCATGGATGACCTGCCCGACGAGTGGCGCAGCAGCTCCTCACTCTCCTCAATAGGATCTCCGCAGGAGCTACATAGCGCCTCTATTATCTTTTTTATTCGCGGAATGTTGTTGTTCTGAGAAATGATAAACGAAACCGTTGCCTCAAAGGGATCCTGCCTTAAAATACGTATTCCCCGTCCGCACTCCATAGCCTCGTCCATGACCGTGCCCGCGGTGTGAGCGAGAATATCGCGGTTTATCTCGGCATAATCCAAGTCAAGAGCCAAAAAGCGATACCACACGTCAAAAAAATCTCTCTTTGTGCAGTTGTATACGTAAAGCTCGTCGCCGTCCTCTGCAAACGACACGTGCTTGCCAAACGCCACTCCCGCGTATTCGACTCCGTGCCGTGAGGACGTCACCTCGTCAAAACGAAAGCACTGACCGCAGTCAAACGTTTTTCCAATATCAAGCAATTTTATGCCGCTGACACGTACAAAAGGCAACGCGCCCTCGCGCATCTCTTTTACTTCCATTATATTTTACCTCTTTTTAACAAAAGCTATTGAAAAATTTATAACATTATGATATAATATATATAATTATACTTATATTTAGATTATAACACAAAATTCGCGTTTTTTCAACACTTTTTTACGCAGGTAGGACACGCATGGAGCAAATTTATACCATTCCCGTAAACGAAGCGTTTGAAGCGTCTGCCGCAGACAAGTCCTGCGGGTGCCCCTTCTGCGCGCTTTACAATAAGCTTGAGGAAAATGAGCTTGATCTCATTCTCGGCGCTTCTATGATGGAGCCCGACGTTCGTATAAAGACCAATGAGCAAGGCTTTTGCCGCACTCACTACGACATGATGTTCGTCCGTAAAAACAGACTCGGCATGGCACTCACACTTGAAAGCCACCTTGCGGAGCTACGAGGCGAGATCAAGGACGGCGGTCTTTTCTCAAAGCCCGGTGATAAGGCAATATCCCGCATCGGCAAGCTTGAATGCTCCTGCTACGTCTGCTCGCGTATAGATTTCAATTTCGGACATATGCTCGAAACCGCAGTTTTCCTTTGGTACAGAGATGAGAGCTTTCGCGAAAAGGTTGCGGCACAGCCGTATTTCTGTCTGCCCCACTACAAGGCGCTCCTCTCACTCGGAAAGGCAAAGCTCGGCAAGAAGGATTTCCCCGAATTTCAGAAAACCCTTTCGGGCATAGTAAACGGCTACGCAGAAAAACTCGAGGGAGATATAAGCTGGTTCTGCAAAAAATTCGATTACAGATACACCGAAGAGCCGTGGTACGACTCCAAGGACGCAGTTGAGCGCTCGATAAAATTCCTTCGCGGAGACCTGCACCACCCAAGCGACAAAAAAGATAAAAAATAAGAACAAAAACAGATACAATAAGCGGGAGGCTTTTTGCATATACTATGATTGATTTGCTCGACCTACAAAAGCATTTTATTCTCACCCACCTCGGTGAGGGCGATATTGCCGTTGACTTTACCATGGGCAACGGTCACGATACTGAATTTTTATCAAAGACGGTTGGAGAGAGCGGTCACGTTTTCGCATTTGACGTTCAGGAGCAAGCGCTTGCGTCTACCTCCGAAAACCTCAGAAACGCAGGCTGTCCCGACAACTACACCTTGATTCTTGACTCCCACCACAACGTAAAAAAATACGTTGACATCAAAATAAAGGCGGGAATGTTCAATCTCGGCTATCTGCCCGGAAGCGACAAGACCGTCACCACCATGAGAGAAACGACGCTCCCCGCCATTGAAGCGGCAATAAGCCTTATGGACAGAGATGCAATAATTCTTATTGCAGTCTACCCCGGACACGCAGAGGGAGAGGCAGAGGGCAAAATGATATGCGAGTATCTCTCCTCTCTATCGCGCTACAAGGTCTGCGCAACGAGAATAAACATACTTAATTCTCCGACCTCGCCGTTTTTCATAATAATCGAAAATAAGCCGTAATCAAGGTAAGGATATTAATGAAAAAAAAGGATAATAACAACGATATACGCGTAGAACCCCTTTCAGACGTTGAAGAGGAAATACTGCGTGAGAGCGTTCGTGAGGACAGAAGGGTAAGAAAAAGACTTACCTACTACGATAACTCCGACAAGGCAAAGCTCGGTCGATATCTTAAAAGAAACCCCATTTTTGCCGTCCTTTGTATCGTAATCGCCGTCTGTCTTACCGCAACGCTTGTGATAAGCGTGAGCTTTTCCCTCGTAAATTACTTCAAGAACAAGCCGAACACCTCCGACTTCACTCTGCTTATCGGTGACGAAGAATCCGTTCGCAAATACAGCGAATGCGTACGCGACGGCGTGACTTATATAGACATGCGTGCCGTAGCAAGGTACGCGGGATTTATCGAATCGGGCAATCCCCCGACCTCGATCAAGTTTACCGCCGACATGAATAACTACCTGCGCTTTGAAAATGAGAGCAAGGAGGCTATCGTCAACGGTGCGTCCGTTGAGCTTGACGAGGGCAAGGTATATATAACGGAAACCACCTGCGACGTGCCCGTGAGCTTTCTTATAAAGGCGCTCGAGATCGGCACGGACAATGGTCTAAGAGTAACGCTAAATACCGAAACCAACACGATAAAGGTACGGCGCAGATATTACGAGCCAGACCGTGACAACGTGTCGAACCCCGTAAACATTCTGTTCTCCTCGGAGAACTTCAAGCCCGTTCCGCAGTTCCAGCTCCCCGCCTCGCCCGATCCGTTCGGATATATCATTGATATTGAGCCGTATATTCTCAGCATAGATCCCGAGAACAACGAGGAATATCTCTTGCTCGCAAACAAAGAAACACCGCTAGGACAAGACTACAAGCCCGCAAATCTTACCAAGCTTGAATGTAAGGTCACCAAGGACGAGGACCATTATCTTCGCGAGGACGCGGCGCTGGCGCTATACGCTATGATGCTCGAAATGTCGATATCGGGAATAGACGACGTTTCCGTGACAAGCTCCTACCGCTCATACGCAAACCAGTCGTGGCTGTTTGGCTACTACAAGGAGCAGCACATGAAGGAGGGAATGTCGGAGGCTGAGGCTGAGGCGGCAGTTCTCGTCTACTCCGCACGCCCCGGCACGAGCGAGCACCAGACGGGACTTTGCGTTGACTTCACGACAGACAGCATCGGCGGCGCGGTTGACGACAAGTTTGAGAGCACTGACGCATTCGAGTGGCTCTATGAAAACGCTTACAAATACGGCTTCGTTCTGAGATACCCCAAGGACAAGACCGACGTCACGGGCTACAAATACGAATCCTGGCACTACCGATTTGTCGGAAGAACGGCGGCGGTGGAAATGAAGGAGCTTGGCGTTTGCCTTGAAGAATATCTCGAAATAAAAAGTGCAGAAACAGCGGAGTGATCCACCTCACCTTTATCAGGATCAATTTAAATAGAACTACAAAATAAGGAGACATAATGCTGACAGTTAAAACGAACGAGCTTTACGATCTTTCACACACGCTTGCGGCTCCATTACTTTTACAGTGCGAATATCCTTGGGAGGCGCTCCCCAAGATCAAGGCGTTTATAATGGAGCTTGGCGCGACTCTCTCCCCCGACGAATACGATCACCCCGCGGACGACGTTTGGATAGCGAAAAGCGCTACGGTAGCACCGAGTGCCACGGTAAATGGCCCCACCATTATCGGAAAGAATACGGAGCTTCGTACGGGCGCATTTATAAGAGGCGCTGTTATCGTGGGCGAGGGCTGTGTGGTCGGAAACTCCTGCGAGCTTAAAAACGCGATCCTTTTCGACTCGGTTCAGGTTCCCCACTTCAACTATATAGGAGATTCGATTCTCGGCTATCGTTCTCACACGGGCGCGGGAGCTATCACATCTAACGTGAAAAGCGATAAATCCCTCGTCTCGGTAAAAACGGACGGCGAGCCTATCAATACGGGACTTAAAAAGTTCGGGGCAATGCTCGGCGACTTCGTTGAGGTCGGCTGTAACAGCGTGCTTAACCCCGGTACGGTGGTGGGAAGAAATACGAACATCTACCCCCTTTCCTCGGTTCGAGGCACAGTTCCCCCAAACAGCATATTTAAGGCACAGACAAGCATAGTTATAAAAGAAGACAGATAAAAACAAGATCTGAAAGGAAATATTTATGGGAAGACTTTTCGGCACAGACGGTGTCAGAGGAATTGCAAACACCGAGCTTACAACTGAACTCGCTATGGATATAGGCAGAGCTGCCGCGACCGTTCTTTCGGACGGCTGCCGCCGCAAGCCCACGTTCGTTATAGGCAGTGACACCCGCGCGTCCTCGGATATGCTCGGAGCTGCTCTTATTGCGGGCCTTTGCTCCGTAGGCGCAAACGTAGTTCAGCTTGGTGTAGTTCCTACCCCTGCCGTCGCGCATCTGGTGCGCAAGTACAAGGCAGACGCGGGAGTTATGATCTCGGCATCGCACAACCCAGCAGAATTCAACGGCATTAAAATATTCAACGAAAACGGCTTTAAGCTCCCCGATATGATAGAGGAGAAGATCGAGGACCTTATCCTCGAAAAAGAAAAGTCCTACGTAACGCCCATAGGCGGTGATGTGGGCAAGGCAACGTACGCGACCGAGGCGGCGGCAGACTATATCCGCCACATCAAGAGCACCTCATACTGCACTCTTGACGGAATGAAAATAGCCATCGACTGCGCTAACGGTGCGGCAAGCGTAACGGCACCCACTCTCTTTTCTGAGCTTGGCGCAGACGTACATATCCTTTCCGATAAGCCCGACGGCGTGAACATAAACCGCAACTGCGGTTCTACGCATCTCGAAGCTCTTGCGGAATACGTGGTCAAGAACGGTCTTGAATGCGGTATTGCGTTCGACGGCGACGCAGACAGATGCTTATGCGTTGACGAAGCGGGCAATGTAATAGACGGCGACATGATAATGGCTGTTTGCGCGCTCGACTTAAAGAACCGCGGCAAGCTTAACAAAAACACCGTTGTCGGAACTATTATGTCCAACTTCGGCTTTGGCAAGTTCTGCGAGGATAACGACCTGCGCTTTATTGCAACCAAGGTCGGCGACAGATACGTGCTTGAGGAAATGCTGCTTGAGGACTACTCCTTTGGCGGAGAGCAGTCGGGACACGTTATCTTCCGTGACTACGCTACCACAGGTGACGGTCAGCTTACGGCAACCCAGCTTCTAATGATACTCCGTCAAAGTGGCAAGAAGCTCTCCGAGCTTGCAAGCGTTATGACGAGATATCCGCAGACGATGGTAAATCTAAAAATTTCCGCAGAGGGCAAGATCGCCTTCTATACCGACAGAGAGATCTCCGAAAAGCTGGAGGAAGCAAAGGCGATACTTGGAAAGACGGGAAGGATCGTCGTGCGCCCCTCGGGAACAGAGCCCCTTATCCGCGTAATGGTTGAGGGAAGCGACACCTCTCTTATCGAAAAAATTGCTAACGACGTTGCCGCTCTTATCTCGGAGCGTCTTGGCAACAAGTAATCCCCCAAGCTAAAAGACGAGCGCCGGGCCTTGATACGTCAAGGTGACGAGGAATGGAGTTATCGAAATTTTCGGCGGATGCTCCATCGGCAGAGAAAAAATGAAAAAGGAAACTGCCGCAAGTGTGAACAAATATGCGGGCGACCGCAAAACAAAATCACCAAAAACATATTCACTTAATAATGAGGTTTTAAAATTATGTGTGGAATTATAGGTTACACGGGAAACAAAAAAAGTCTTCCCATTCTCATTGAGGGACTTCGTACCCTCGAATACCGCGGCTACGACTCCGCAGGAGTTTCGGTAGCACAGGACGGCGATCTTCTTACGGTCAAGTCCCGCGGCAGACTTGCCGATCTTGAGGAAAAGCTTAAGGAAAGAGATGAGCTTTACGGAAATGTAGGTATAGGACATACCCGTTGGGCAACCCACGGCGAGCCCTCGGACACCAACTCTCACCCCCACTCTGCCGAGAATCTCACCTTGGTACATAACGGCATTATTGAAAACTATGCCGAGATCGAGGAAATGCTTCGCGGAGCAGGCTACTCGTTCGCTTCCGAAACCGACACGGAAAGAGCCGCAAAGCTCATAGACATGTTCTTCTCAAAAAGCAAGGATCCTATCGACGCGATCTCCCACGCAATAAAGGTAATTCGCGGCTCTTATGCCTTCGGCATAATTTTCCGCGGATACGAGGACACTGTCTACGCTATTCGCAAGGACAGCCCCCTTATAATCGCCCACGACGGCGAGGGCGGATTTATCGCATCCGATATTCCCGCAATTCTCAGATACACCTCAAGCTATTACCGCGTTGACGAGGGTATAATAGCAAAGGTCACAAAGGAAAAGCTGGAGTTCTTTGCTCCCGACGGCAGTGCTGTGGAGCAGAAGCTCGAGACGATCGACTGGGATATTGAGCAGGCGCAGAAGGGCGGTTATCCCCACTTTATGATAAAGGAGATCCACGAGGAGCCCGAGGCTCTGCGCAAAACGCTTGAGCCGAGAATCCGCGACGGTCTTCCCTACTTTGGCATAGACGAGATCGACGGAGATCTCCTCTCAAAGTTTGAGTCCATTCATATCGTTGCCTGCGGCACAGCTATGCATGCAGGTCTTATAGGAAAGGGAGTTATTGAAAAGCTTGCAAGAATTCCCGTAAACGTAGAGATCGCGAGCGAGTTCCGCTACCGTGATCCCATTCTTCGCAAGAACGACTTGGTAATTCTTATCTCGCAGTCGGGTGAGACTGCTGACACTCTGGCGGCGCTCAGACATGCAAAGGCGCAAGGCGTTTACACGCTTGCTATCGTAAACGTCATCGGTTCTTCCGTTGCGCGTGAGGCAGACAGCGTGCTCTACACCTGGGCAGGCCCCGAGATCGCAGTTGCAAGCACAAAGGCTTATAGCGTTCAATGCGCTATGCTTTATCTGCTCGCAGTAAGAATAGCTCTCGCGGCAGGCGCTATCGACGAGGACCGCGCACAGCAGCTTTGCCAGACCATGCTCTCGGACATTCCGTCCGCAGTTACCGAGGCGCTCGCCCTTGATACGCAGATCCGCGACGTTGCATCAAAGCTTGTAGCGGCAGAGCACTTGTTCTATATCGGACGCGACGTTGATTTCGCGCTCTCCACCGAGGCATCTCTCAAGCTCAAGGAGATCTCCTACATACACAGTGAGGCTTATGCGGCAGGCGAGCTGAAGCACGGCACGATCTCGCTTGTAACCGACGGTATTCCCGTAGTAGCGCTTACCACGGTCGGCAAGGTCTGCGAAAAGACCGTCAGCGGCATTCGCGAGGTAAAATCCCGTGGAGCTTACGTCGTTTGCGTATGCGCAAAAAATCTCGTTGGCAAGTACGACATTCCGTGTGACGACATGATAGTAGTTCCCGAGATCGACGAGCTGCTCTCCTTGTTCCCCGCGGCAACCGTTCTCCAGCTTCTCGCATATCACGTTTCCGCCCTCAAGGGTCTCGACGTTGATAAGCCCAGAAATCTTGCAAAATCCGTTACGGTTGAATAAGTAAAAAAATAAAGAAGCGTTCGTGATATACCCTCGCGGTATGTCACGGACGCTTTTTGTCTTTGCGAAATAACTTTATACTTTAAAGTTTTATTTGTTCGTTATCGGCTTTTTTACGGACAGTCGAGGACGCCTGTCCGTTTTAAATCATTTCGAAAGCCCATCACTCGTCCGTTTTTTATAAAATATCTTCTTTATTTTCGGTATCGAGTTGAGGAAAACAAGATAAATAGTAGTCGCACTCATCGCAACAGCACTCAATGCCCCTCTCTCCATTGCCAAGACATACGGTAGGCTCTCCGGGCGAAAGCTCTACGCCGGTAATATCAATTGATTTTTCTTGAATATTCTTACTCATAAATGCTCCCACATACAAAAAAGGTGCGCAACCGAAGCCGCGCACCGAAAATCGCAAACTCCGATTGTTGCTACACAAACTAAATTAGAATTAGGGTATTACCATAACCATTTAGTAGAGCTTGCGATTTTACCAAGTTCAAAATGATTATGGCGAAAAAAGGGTATAAATATCCCTATAAAGACAAAAATACCACAAATTCTAATATTCAGTTTGTGTAGCATATTTATTATATCACATTTAACGATTAATGTAAACACCTTTTGATAATTTTTCGTGACGTAAGAAAAAATAGCCTTCCCTTGTGAGGGAAGGCTTGCTATAAATCGAGCTTCGTGCGATATGATTTTATTTGTTCGTTATCGGCTTTTTTACGGACAGTCGAGGACGCCTGTCCCTACAAAATTTAAAATGAAATTGATTTGGTTAAATATTATTTATCTTTACCTGTAAACAAAAAATTGATTACCGATCAAATCGCTTTCTCGGTTGTAGGGACAGGCGTCCTCGACTGTCCGTTTTAAATCATTTCGAAAGCCCATCACTCGTCCGTTTTTTATAAGATATCTTCTTTATTTTCGGTATCGAGTTGAGGAAAACAAGATAAATAGTAGTCGCACTCATCGCAGCAGCACTCAAATCCGTGTTCGCCGTTGCCAAAACAGTCGGTAGGCTCTCCGGGCGAAAGCTCTACGCCGATAATATCAATTGATTTTTCTTGAATATTCTTACTCATAAATTCTCCCACATACAAAAAAGGTGCGCAACCGAAGCCACGCACCGAAAAACGTAGCTCCATGCCGCGACGCAAACTTTTTTACACTACCATATAATACGGAAAAGCATACAAAAAGGGAGCATACATTTTTGCCAAAAGGAAAAAAGTATACTTATCCCATATTTAACATGGTAGTGTTGTATTATTCAGTTTACGTCGCAAAAATATTATATCACAAATTCCGATTGTTGTAAACACCTTTTGATAATTTTACCTGACACGATGTAAAAATAGCCTTCCCTTGTGAGGGAAGGGGGACCGCTTGCGGTGGATGAGTAGTAAAGAATGAAATTGAATAAAGGACTACTCATCCGTCATTGACTCGCAAAAGCGGCTCGTCAATGCCACCTTCCCTCACAAGGGAAGGCTAAAGGATAGCGGAGAACAACAGAAATATCTCAACCCGGTAGGGGTCGGCGCCCTTGACTGTCCGTTTCAAATGTTTTTTTACAAAATATATCCTTGAATTTCGTGGGGATTTGTGGTATCATTATTACAGTAAGTATTTATGAGGTGCTTTATGAAAAGAGCAAGCGGCGTGCTTATGCACATCTCATCCCTCTGGGGTGAATATTCTATCGGCTCCTTTGGAAAGGAAGCCAAAAAATTTGTGGATTTTCTTGCAGACAGCGGCTTTACTTATTGGCAGGTCTTGCCGTTCTGTATGGCTGACGAGAGCAATTCTCCATATAAGTCTTTTTCCGCGTTTGGCGGCAATCCGTTTTTTATTGACCTGCCTACGCTCCACGAAAAGGGGCTGCTTACCGAAAAGGAGCTTGAGTCGGCAAAGCAAAAAACTCCCTACGTATGCGAATACGACCGTCTCAAAGAGGAGCGCATGAGTCTTCTCGCGCTTGCGGCAAGCAGAGCAGGCATGGCACTAACGGCGGACGTTAAGGATTTTATAGATAACCATAAGCCACTCAAAGAAGCGGCAACGTTCCTCGCTCTGCTCGACGAAAACGGTGGCACTCCATGGCAGAAGTGGAAAAATCAAGAGCCGACCGAGGAGAATTTGTTTTTCCACGAGTTTTTGCAATACGCGTTTTTTACCCAGTGGCTGCAAATCAAGAGCTATGCCAACCAAAAGGGCATAAAAATAATCGGCGACGTTCCGATATACGTCGCGCTCGACAGCGCGGACGTTTGGGCAAACAGCGAGCAGTTCCAGCTTGACAAGCGCAAAATGCCAACGTCTGTCGCAGGCGTTCCGCCCGACTATTTCTGCGAGGACGGTCAGCTTTGGGGCAATCCGCTTTACAACTGGAAATATATGAAGTCGGATAACTATTCGTGGTGGCGAGAGCGCATACGACACATGCTGACACTCTTTGACGGTGTAAGAATAGACCACTTCCGCGGACTCGAAAGCTATTGGAGCGTTCCCGCAAGCGCAAAGACCGCAAAAGAGGGCAAGTGGGTAAAGGGCCCCGATCGCGCGCTCATTAACGCGATCCGCGAGGAAGCAGGAGATAAGCTGATCATTGCAGAGGACCTCGGCGACATTACGGACGAGGTAGTCTCCCTTGTAAATTACAGCGGTTTTCCCGGCATGCGCGTTTTCCAATTTGCGTTCCTTGGGGACAGAAACACCCCGCATCTTCCCCACAACTATCCAAAAAACTGCGTTGCCTACACGGGTACTCACGACAACAACACCCTGCTCGGTCACGTTTGGGAGATAGACGGAAATCAGCGTGACGAGGTGTTTGATTACTGCAACTGCCCGCCAAACGATTGGAGCGGCGCGTGCGAGATGATAATAAAGACAATGATGGCAAGCCACGCCGACACGGTCATCTTCCCCATTCAGGACATCTTTGTTTACGGCTCGGACACACGAATGAACACTCCCGGTACGGTAACAAACAATTGGCAGTACCGAATAACCGAGGACCAGCTCCGCCGTGTCAGCTGTAACAAGTTCAGGTATCTCAACACTCTTTACGGAAGAATATAACGCACTATAAAAACACAAAAGGACAGAAAGATAAGCTTTCTGTCCTTTTTATTTGAATTTACGCCTCGGTCTTGTCAAGATAATCCTGCATAAGCGCGTCCTGAAGCTTGCGCAAAAGCTCGGGGGCGCGGCCGCCGACAGGCTCTCCGTCAACGTGGCTTACGGGACGGCAAAGCGTTCCCGACGAGGTAACGATAACCTCTGCGGCAGACTTTAACTCGTCAAGCGTGTACGGCTCCTCGCGGACGGTTATGCCGAACTCGCGGCACATCTTTATAAGATGCGCGCGCGCAACTCCCGCAAGAATAAGATTATCCGCAGGCGCGGTCTTTACGCTGCCGTCGTCAAGTATTATAGAGATATTTGAATGCGCGCATTCGGTCACTCTGCCATTTCTGTGAAAGACCGCCTCGTCAGCGCCCGCCTTTTCCGCCTTGTCGGAAGCGAGAACGGTAGGAATTAGGTTAAGCGTTTTCATGTTACAATGGTAAAAACGCGTATCCTCAAGGCTTATGAGAGTCATTGGAGTATATATGTCCTTGATCTTCATCGGGCGCAGGGTGATCCATATATTTGCCTTCATATCCTTTGAGGGCGCGTGATTTCTAAATCCCGTACCGCGAGACACCTGCCAATAAACGAGCTGCTCGTGCGAATCAAGCTTAGTTACGAGGCCCTTTATAATATTGGAAAACTCCTCTTTGGTATGAGGAATCACTATTCCCAATATGTCGGCGCTCTCGTACATTCTGTCCATGTGTTCTTCAAGCGAGTATATCTTATAATTTCGGCAGTACGCCACCTCAAAAATGCCGTCACCGAAGTAGCATGCGCGGTCATTCATGGGAACCGTCATATTCTCAAGCAGATCGTATCTGCCGTTATAATAACCCAGATTTTCCATATATGATAGGTCCTTTCAAAATACGTATAAGTATTTCATTTTATGATGCATAAGCTAACTATATTACTATTAATAATTATATCACAACCCATCACGCTTGTCAATCAATGAACGAGAAATCTTTCACCTGTGTCTTGCTTTTTTCTTCACCTCATAATGTTGACAATACAAGGTTTTTTTGATATAATGTAAGGAGTAAAAAAGAATTTCATGACTTATAAATCCAAGTCGGTAAGATATAATTTTTTGATGAATTTCATACTGAACGCATCGGGATTTATTTTCCCGCTTCTGACTTTTCCGTACATCTCCCGCGTTCTTTTGGTCGAGGGAGTCGGCAGGGTGGAATTTGCGTCGTCGGTTTCAAGCTATTTTCTTCTGGTCGCCTCGTTAGGTATCCCGACCTACGGTATACGCGCGTGCGCGCAGGTAAAGGACGACAAGGAAAGGCTATCAAAGACAGTTCACGAAATTCTTATCATAAATTCCGTAACGACCTCTCTTGTCGTTCTGGCGTATATAGTATGCGTTTTGACCGTTCCGCGCTTTTCAGAGGATAAAGCTCTGTTTTTTATCCACTCGCTCGGTATTCTTTTGAATATGCTCGGAGTGAATTGGTTTTATCAAGCCATCGAAAAATACGACTATATTACCGTTCGCACGATCCTCTTTAAGACGCTCTCGCTCGTGCTGATATTTTTATTTGTACGCGCCTCGGGCGACTATATGATCTACGCGGCAATTTCCGTCTTTGCTCTTGTCGGATCAAATTTGCTCAATTTTTATAAGCTCCGCTCCTATATCTCGTTTAAAAGACAAGCTGGCTATGAATTCAAAAAGCACCTCGCACCGATATTCATTCTGTTTGCCCAGAGTCTGGCAATCTCCGTCTACACAAGCCTTGATATAATAATGCTCGGTTTTAACAAGGGAGACTACGATGTCGGCCTTTATTCTGCCGCAAGCCGCTTCAAGGGGCTTCTCGTAAGCCTCGTCACCTCGCTCGGCGGAGTTCTGCTTCCGCGAATGTCGCGCTACGCAAAAAACAAAATGCAAAGGGAGTTTGAGCGCACGTCCGTCATGGCGATAAATTTTACCCTACTGCTTTCAATACCGCTTACGGTGTTCTTCGTTTTCTCGGCAAGCGACTGCCTTTTGATTCTCTCGGGGAGTGAATTTTTGGGCGCGAGCACAGCCATGCGGATAATTACCGTCGCCGCCATTCCGTGCGGACTCAGCGGCTTTTTGGGAATTCAAGTTCTAACGTCCTTGGAAAAGGAAAAATACGTGCTGTATTCCGTTACGGTGGGAGCTGTCGTTGACTTTGCTCTTAACTGCTTTATGATCCCTCTTTGGGGAGCAAACGGAGCAGCCCTTGCCACCGCTATCGCAGAATTTTTCGTCCTCGGCATTCAGCTTATATATACAAAGGATATAATTCGTCCTATAATACGAAAAATAAGGATATTTTACTACCTTATTTTTACCGCGATTTCAAGCGGCGCGTTGCTATTGTGCTCTCGTTTGCCGCTAAATAATACCTTTCTTCGTCTCGGCGCTTATGCAATAGCGTTCTTCGGCGCGTACGCGCTCTGCCTTGTTCTCAGAAAAGAACCTATCCTCGCCGATCCCGAACAGCGCCCCGTTATTGACGGCGCCCAAAAAACAAACGACAAACCGCAAAAAGGAGGCAAAAAGTGAAGCTTCTTAAAAATACGATATTATGGCCTAAAATTTCGGAGTCACTGTCCTCCGTTTTGCCCGTAACGGGAATCGTGCTTCTGCTTTTCTGCACGATCGTTCCCGTTCCCGCCGAGATGTTCTTGGCGTTTATAATCGGAGCGGTGCTGCTCATTTTCGGAATGGGTCTCTTTACTCTCGGCGCGGAGACCGCTATGACTCCCATGGGTGAGTACGTCGGCTCAAAAATGACGAAATCAAAAAAGCTTTGGGTGCTTATCCCCGTATCTCTGTTCGTCGGTACGATGATAACCATCTCCGAGCCCGATCTTCAAGTTCTGTCAACCCAGATCGATGCAATCCCCTCTGCCGCACTTATCTGGTCAGTCGCAATAGGCGTCGGACTTTTGCTGGTCGTGGCAATGCTCAGAATACTTTTTAAAATAAAGCTTAAATACCTTCTGTTAGCGCTCTACGCGATAGTATTTATCGTGGTCGCATTCGTTCCGAGAGCGTTCATTCCCGTAGCGTTTGACTCTGGTGGAGTTACGACGGGTCCTATGACGGTTCCGTTTATCATGGCGCTCGGCGTCGGTGTTGCATCTATCCGTTCCGACGGTGAGGGCTCGGACAGCTTCGGACTCGTTGCGCTCTGTTCCGTAGGTCCGATACTTGCCGTAATGATACTCGGTATACTTAACGACGTAAGCAGCGTAAACACAACGGACACCACGCTTGAAATAGCAAACGGCTCGCGCGATATTATTATGATGTTCCTTTCCCAGATCCCCCATTACGCATGGGAGGTCGCCGTTGCGATAGGTCCTATCGTTATATTCTTTCTTGTGTTCCGCGCGCTCAGCGGCGGACTTGGCACCAAGGGACTTGGAAAGATACTCGTCGGCGTTGCCTACACCTATATCGGACTCGTTGCGTTTTTAGTGGGAGTCAATGTAGGCTTTATGCCCGTCGGCAGACATCTCGGAATGGAGCTTGCGACTTCCAACGTAAGATGGGCGATAGTTCCGCTCGGAATGATAATGGGCTACTTTATCGTTGCCGCCGAGCCTGCAGTTCACATACTTACAAAGCAGGTTGAGACCGTAACGTCGGGAACTGTTCCGGGCAAGGCGCTCTCCCTCTCCCTCTCGATTGGCGTGGCAGTATCAATAGGAATTGCCATGGTGCGCGTGCTTACGGGGATCTCGCTTCTTTGGATAATAATCCCAAGCTACGTAATAGCACTCATTCTCACCTTTATCGTACCCGACATTTTCTCCTCTATCGCTTTTGACTCGGGTGGTGTTGCCTCAGGTCCTATGACCGCGACGTTCTTACTTCCCTTTGCAATAGGCGCGTGCACCGCCGTCGGCGGAAACGTAATAGAGGACGCATTCGGACTTGTGGCTCTCGTCGCTATGACTCCGCTTATAGCAATACAGATACTCGGCCTCGTATATAAGCGCAAGTACAATAGACGTATGGCAGAACAGTCCGCAGAGGTGGCAGATGCTCCCGAAATTATTGAAACAAACATTCCGTCCGATGACGATATAATTGATCTTTAACGGAGGTCGCAAAGATGAAAGACCTGTTTTTACTGATGACGATAGTGCGTCGCGACGACGCAGCTGAATACGAGGAGTTTTACCGTGACGAGGGGGTAGAGGTTGTCTACACCTCCCCCTGCAACGGTACGGCGCATACGAAAACGCTGAGTCTTCTCGGAATAGAACGTACCGAAAAGTCGATGCTTTTGGCAACGGTCACGTCCGATACCCTCATGACTCTTAAAAGACGACTCACCTCTCACATGAAGATCGACCTGCCCGACCGCGGAGTCGCAATGGCGATCCCCCTCTCGGGAGTCGGAGGCAGCAGAACTCTTGAATACTTCACCGCAGGACAAAAGGCGGCGGACAATACACAAACGGAGGATAACGATATGCAATCTTCTCACGAGCTTATAATTGCTATATACGAAAAGGGATATACCGACCTTGTAATGAACGCTGCGCGCGAAGCAGGCGCAGGCGGCGGCACTACCATTAACGCTAAGGGTACGGGCGCGGGAGCTGAAAAATTCTTCGGCCTTACGCTCGCCGTCGAAAAGGAAATAGTTTTCATCGTGTCAAGCGTTGAAAAGAAAAAGGATATAATGAAGGCTATTATGCAAAAGGCGGGAGTTGACTCTAAGGCGCACGCGCTCGTGTTCTCTCTCCCCGTATCCACAACCGCTGGCTTCCGCTTTGCGGACACCGTTGAGAAGGAGTAAAAGGACGCGAAGGACGCGATTTTCACGCTTTTTTGTAAAAAAGCGTGGCAAAAAACTTTAAAAAATTAAAGTTTTTATTAGCATAGAAAAAGACGGAAATATTAATTGGATAATATAGTTTTTCGCTTTATAATGAAGAAAGTCGTCGGACCCTACGTACCGACGACTTTCATTTTTTATTTAAAAGTTTATTTAAAAGGCAGAACAAAACATTGTACAGTTTTCTTTTGCTTACCTTTTCTTTTTTAAAAGAAAAGTAAGCGCGCCCCTTTATTCCTTTTCGATAACCTTCTTCTGCCAAGATTTTTTGTGACAATTCGGGCATCGCATATATCTCGTTCTGCCCATATGGGGCGCTGAGTTGATCGCCTTAAAGGACGGGACGTATCTATGGTGGCAGTGCTTACATTCATAATATCCCGCCACCTGCTCGATCTTGAGCGCAAAGAAAAATCCGACGACTGCGGGAATTACTCCCGAAAACACAAAAATTATTCTTTGCCAATCCTCCATCGGCAAAAGCGCGCCCACCAAAATAGGCACGAACAATATGATAAAGGAAAAAATTCCTATCACCACCTCGCTGCGCAGCAGATGTCGGTCGCTTTTCTCCTTTTGCTTTATCATCTCGAGTAAGTTCTTTTCGAGCTCCTCCTTGTAGTTGTCAAGGCTCACCGTTTCCCCGCAGAGCAATTCGTTTACGCTTATATCCAATATCTCGCAAAGCGAAAGCATAAGCGAGGAGTCGGGAAGCGCTCTGCCCGTTTCCCATTTGGACACTGCTCTGTCCGTAACATTGAGCTTTTCCGCAAGCTGAAGCTGTGTAAGTCCCTTTGCCCGTCTGCGCTCCGCAATAAATTTTCCGATTTTTATCTGATCCATAGCTTTCTCCTTTCGTAACTATTATACACACTTTTGGACTAAAAATCAACATACCGTCGGTTGAGTACGTAGATGCAACCGACGGTACAGATATATTTTTGGTTTTTAATTATTCAATCGGCAAGGTAAAGCTGAAGCAGCAATCCTTTTCATAGTTGCTCTCGACCCAGATCCTTTCTCCGTGAGCCTCTATGATCGTTTTGGAAATAAACAGACCGAGTCCTGCGCCGTTTTTGTTGAGTCCGCGGCTCTTGTCGCTCTTGTAAAAGCGCTCGAACACGTAAGGTATATCTGCAGGGGCAATTCCCTGTCCGTCGTTATATACGCAGACGAGTACCTTTTTGTTTTTCAGGCGCTTGAGTGTAATTCGAAGCACACCGCCCTCGGTCGCAAACTTAACGGCATTATCGCAAAGATTATAGACTATCTGATAGATCGCGTCTCTATCGGCAACGGCAAAAAGCGAGCTGTCGGCGGAGTCAAACTCAACCTCAAGGCGCTTATCGTTTATCTTTTGCTCAAAAGAAATGAGTATCTCTCGGCACATCTCCGTAACGTCAAACGGCGCCATGGTGAATTTTCTGTCGCCCGCCTGTATACGCGAAAGATCGAGAAGTGAGGCAACGAGTCGAGAAAGGCGCTTTACCTCGGTAGAAACTATTCTCAAATAATATTCGTGCTTTTCGGGGGGAATTACGCCGTCAAGAATTCCGTCAACAAATCCCGAGATCGACGTCATGGGGGAGCGCAGGTCATGAGAAACGTTTGACATAAACGTATTTCTCATGTTGTCGTAGTTGTCAAGCGACTCCGCCATATTGTTCATAGCGCCCGCCAGCCTGCCTATCTCGTCGTTTGTGGAAACGGGGATACGAACGTCAAAGTGTCCCTTTGCATACTGCTCCGCCGCATCACTAATATCCTTTATCGGTCTGGTTATCCTTTCGGTTATAAAGTACGCCGCGATCAGTGCCGCAAGCATTACCCAAAGTATCGCTAGAATAATAGCCTTGATAATGTCCTCCATGAGCTTTGAGAGCATCAATGACTCAACGCATACCAAAACCGTTCCCGAGATCTCGCCCTCGCCGTTACGTACGGGAACGGCATGAACGTACTGCTTTGAGGAGAAAATGCCGCCGAGCACGCCGTCGCGCGAGATCTCCTCGCCGCCCTTAAGGCTTTCCATAAATGCCCCGGGCAATGCAACGTCTGCGTTGATGCTGTCCTTGCGGTTACCCACGACAAGGACTATATTGCCTGCGGTATCCGAAACGAGCACGGTCATGTCGTCGGAGTATCCCGCGATATTTTCAAGCATTCTTTCCGCTCCGCCGCCCGACGAGCTGATCGCGCCCTCTATACCGTAAGCCTCCGCTTTGCCAAAGAGCCCCTCGACGTACGCCCCCGAGGTGCGGGCGCTGTTCTCGATTATATCCGTCTTTTCGTTAACGGAATAATTGCCTATAATAGCGGAAACTATCAGTATTATTACCAAAAATCCCGAAAGGATTATCAGCATAAACGATAATACGTATTTTGCAAATATGCTCTTAAACAAATTAGTCTCCCCCTCAAAAAACTATTGGCAGGAGCGCCGCGGCACGCGGCCGTCCCCTGCCATATAAGTCAAATATCAGCCCAAAAGCTCAAACTTGTAGCCAACGCCCCAAACCGTTTTGAGCGTCCACTTGTCAGAAACGCCCTCAAGCTTTTCTCTGAGGCGCTTTACGTGAACGTCAACTGTACGGGAGTCTCCAAGATAATCAAAGCCCCAGACCTTGTCAAGAAGCTGATCTCTGGTAAACACGCGGTTGTAATTTGAAGCAAGGAAATAGAGAAGCTCCAGCTCCTTGGGGGGCACGTCAACAGGCTTGCCCTTGAGCTTCAGCTCGTATTTCTGGTGGCTTATCTCAATGTTATCAAACTTGATGACCTCGTCGTCGTTCTGATTGGTGTGAGCCTGATAGCGACGAAGCACCGCCTTAACACGTGCGCTGAGCTCCTTCATATCAAAGGGCTTGACCACGAAGTCGTCAGCGCCCAGCTCAAGTCCGAGCACCTTATCAAAGACCTCACCCTTTGCCGTTATCATGATGATAGGCTTCGAGGACATCTCTCTTATCTCGCGGCAAACCTGCCAACCGTCCTTTTTGGGAAGCATGATATCGAGCAGCACGAGATCGGGCTCGTAGATCTTAAAGAAATTGATGCCCTCAGCGCCGTCGTGCGCGATCTTTACTCCGTAGCCCTCGTTCTCAAAATAAAGCTTGAGAAGCTCGCATATATTTTCGTCATCGTCTACAACAAGAATTTTTGTATCCAGCATTATGTACCTCCAAAACTTTTTCCGCCCCCAAGACTCTAAAACGGGGGAAACGGTGTTTTTCCGTTGTTTTAAACTCGTATTATAAACCAAATATTATTATAGCACACTTTTTCTTAAATTGCAAACACTTTTTTAAATTTTCATAAAAAATTTTTTAAAAAACTTAATTTCGTCACCGTTTTTTCACCAAAAACCAACAATAATTCATTTTTTAAAAGAAAAGTCGGAAAAATTTCGAATTGGTCTTGAAAAAAAGAAAAAAATGTGGTATAATTAATGTACAGAAATTTAAAGCATTTACATGACTGACGGATTTGCGGATAACCGCAAGGGAGTGTAAATGATAAAGCCGACCGTCTGGGCAAATCAGTCATGTTGCTGATTTGCCTTTTTATATTTTCTTTACATGGAGGTATTCAAAATGGAACACAAGAATTGGAACGGGTTTTCAGGTCAGACTTGGAAAAACGAAATAAACGTACGTGACTTTATTCAGAATAACTACAAGCCGTACTGCGGAGATGCTTCTTTCTTGGCAGGGGCTACCGAGCGCACATCAGCACTTATGAAAAAGCTTGAGGGACTTTTTGCGCTTGAGAGACAGTTCGATGGCGTGCTCGACATCGACACGGCTACCGTTTCCTCGCTCACAAGCTACTCCCCCGGTTATCTTGACAAGGAAAAGGAGCTTATAGTAGGACTTCAAACAAACCGCCCTCTCAAGAGAGGCGTAAACCCCTTTGGCGGTATGAGAATGGTTCGTCAGGCGTGCGCCGCCTACGGCTACACCCTCAGCCCTAAGGTCGAGGAGGAATTTACCTACCGCACAACGCACAACGACGGCGTTTTCCGCGCATATACGGACGAAATGAGAGCCGCAAGAAAATGTCACGTTATTACAGGCCTCCCCGACGCATACGGCAGAGGACGTATAATCGGTGACTACCGCCGTGTGGCGCTCTACGGCGTTGACAAGCTCATTGAGGAAAAGAAAAAGGACAAGGCAAAGCTCTCCGAGGGCACGTTTGACTCGGTAAATATCCGTCTTGACGAGGAGCTTTACCGCCAGATTCTGTTCCTTGGATATCTCAAGGAAATGGCTGCAATGTACGGCTTTAATATAAGCGAGCCTGCATCCAACGCAAAGGAAGCAATACAGTGGACCTACTTTGCTTACCTTGGCGCAATCAAGGAGCAAAACGGAGCGGCTATGTCGCTCGGTCGCGTAAGCACGTTCTTTGATATTTATTTTGAGCGCGATATTGCTAACGGCACTCTTACCGAGTCCGAGGCACAGGAGCTTATGGACGACTTCGTTATGAAGCTCCGTATGGCGCGTCACCTTCGCACACCCGAATACAACGAGCTCTTCGGCGGCGACCCCATGTGGATAACTGAGGCTGTCGGCGGTATGGGCGAGGACGGCAGAACTCTCGTTACAAAGAGCAGCTTCCGTGTTCTCAACACACTCTACACTCTCGGCTCGTCTCCCGAGCCTAACCTCACCGTTCTGTGGTCGAATTCCCTGCCCGACGGATTTAAAAAGTTCTGCGCTAAAGTTTCGGTCGACACCGATTCCATTCAGTACGAAAACGACGACGTAATGCGCCCCATTTACGGCGACGACTACGCTATCGCCTGCTGCGTTTCCGCAATGAAGGTGGGTAAGCAGATGCAGTTCTTCGGCGCGCGCTGCAACCTCGCAAAGCTGTTGCTTATCGCCCTCAACGGCGGCTACGACACGACAAGCGGCATGCACATAGGTCCGCAGATGCCCGTAATGGACGCAGAAAAGCTTGACTTTGACGCGGTAATGGAAAGATTCGATATCTACGTAAAATGGCTCAGCCACCTCTACGTAAATACCATGAACATTATTCACTACATGCACGACAAGTACGCGTACGAGAAGATCCAAATGGCGCTTCACGACACAGACGTTGAGCGCTTTATGGCGTTCGGTATCGCAGGTCTTTCCGTCGTTGCAGACTCGCTCAGCGCAATTAAGTTTGCAAGCGTAACTCCCATAAAGGACAGCGAGGGCTTTATCGTTGACTTCAAGACCGAGGGAAGCTTCCCCAAATACGGAAACGACGACGACAGAGTTGACCTCATCGCAAAGGAAATGACTCACAAGGTCATTACCGAGCTTCGCAAGACTCCCACCTACAGAGGCGCTATCCATACCCTCTCCGTGCTCACCATAACCTCGAACGTAATGTACGGTAAGCACACGGGTGCTACCCCCGACGGCAGAGGTGCATCCGAGCCCTTTGCGCCGGGTGCTAACCCCATGCACAACAGAGAGGAAAACGGCGCGCTCGCTTCTCTCAATTCCGTTGCGAAGATAAGCTACGACGACTGCCGCGACGGTATCTCCAATACTTTCTCCATAACGCCCGACGCGCTCGGACACTCCGACGGAGAGCGCATAGACAACCTCGTCAACATCCTCGACGGATATTTCCAAAAGAAGGCGCACCACATAAACGTAAACGTGCTTAACCGCGAAACTCTGCTTGCGGCTTACGAGGACCCTGCCGCATATCCTAACCTCACCATTCGCGTGTCGGGATATGCCGTAAACTTCCACAAGCTCTCCCGTGAGCAGCAGAGAGAAGTTATCAGCCGTACATTCCACCAGACTATATGACTAAAACCGTAACCGGACGAATCCACTCCTTCCAAAGCCTTGGAACGGTAGACGGACCCGGAGTGAGATTCGTCGTTTTTATGCAGGGCTGTCCTCTGCGATGCGCCTGCTGTCATAATCCCGACACGTGGGATATGGAGGGCGGCACGGAGTATACCCCCGACGAGGTATATTCAAAAATATGCCGCTACCGAGAGTATTTCGGCAAGGACGGCGGCGTTACCGTTTCGGGCGGCGAGCCGCTCATGCAGACGGAGTTTGTTACGGCGCTCTTTAAGATGTGCCGAGAGGCAGGGATCGACACCTGCCTTGATACCGCAGGCGTGCATCTCGGAGAAAAGGAAAAGGATCTTCTTCGCTTGACCGACAGAGTTCTGCTTGATATTAAATACGTAAGCGACGAGGCATACAGACGCTACGTAGGCTGCTCGATAGAAAAGCCGCTTGCGTTTTTGGAATATCTTAACAAGCAGAATATCGACACAACTCTGCGGCAGGTCAATATTCCGACACTAAACGACAGCGAGGAAGACATATCCGCACTAAAGGATATCGCCAAAAGATATTCGTGCGTAAGCAAGATAGAGCTTCTTCCCTTCAGGAAGATCTGCCAGACTAAATACGACAGCATGAATATCCCCTTTCCCCTTTCCCATCTGCCCGAGTCAACCGTCAGGGCTACTTACTTTTCTTTTAAAAAAGAAAAGTAATCGAAAGAAAACTAAACAAAAATCAAACAAAACATAAACAACGGGGGCGATAAAAACATCGCTCCCTTAAATAAAAAATAATTCTTGACAAATTTTAAAAAATGTGGTATAATCACACTTGGAAAAATAAATAATGCAGAGATTTGGAGATGCTTTTAAAATGCGGAACGTGCGTTCCGTGTTTTTCTGCGTCTTTTTTTCTTTGTAAATTTCAAAAAAGGAGAAGGAAAATGTACGATATAGCGATTATAGGCGCAGGTGTCGTAGGCGGAATGGTTGCCAGCACACTTGCAAAATACGATTTGCGCGTATGTATTCTTGAAAAAGAAGGTGACGTTGCGATGGGAGCTACAAAGGCTAACAGCGCGATCGTTCACGCAGGCTTTGATGCCAAGGAAAACTCACTTAAGGCAAAGATGAACGTAAGAGGCTCCGAGCTTATGGAGGAGGTTACGGCACGTCTTGGCGTTAAGTACAAGAGAAATCAGTCTCTCGTAGTTGCTTTCGAGCACGAGAGAGAGGAGGTCGAGGCGATCTACCGCCGCGGTCTATCTAACGGAGTAAAGGGACTTCGTATACTTGAGAAGGACGAGCTTCATGCGCTTGAGCCCAACCTCAACAAGGACCTCACCTGCGCGCTTTTGGCTGAAACGGGAGCAATCGTTTGCCCCTACGAGCTTTGCATCGCAGCAGTAGGTAACGCTATGGACAACGGAGCCGAGCTCCTTCTTGATTTCGCAGTTTGCGCTATCGAGAAAAACGACGGCAAGTACACGGTAAAGGCAGCAGACGGACGCGAGGTTGAAGCAGACATCGTTATCAACAGCGCAGGTGTTTATTCTGACGTTATCGCCGCTATGACGGGCGACAACGACTTTACGGTAACTCCCCGCCGCGGTGAGTACATGCTTCTCGACAAGGAATGCGGCAACTTCACTGAAAGAACCATTTTCCACACTCCCACCAAGATGGGTAAGGGAATTCTCGTTTCTCCCACCGTTGACGGCAACCTCTTGCTCGGTCCTACGGCGGCTGACATCGAGGATAAGGACGACACGTCCACCACATCCGAGGGCTTTGCAACCATCTTCTCCAAGGCAAGCGACAACGTTGCAAATCTTCCTTTCAATAAGGTAATTACTTCCTTCTGCGGTTTGCGCGCAACGGGCAGCACGGGTGACTTCATTATCAAGGAGAGAGACGGAATCATCACTCTCGGCGGAATTGAGAGCCCCGGTCTTTCCTCCGCTCCCGCAATTGCGGAGTACGTTGAGGCTATCGTTGACGGCATCAAGCCCCTCGGCGAGGTAAAGGCTGACTACGTAGCTACCCGCAAGCCTGCTCACTACTTCAGAGAGCTTTCTATGGAAGAAAAGAACGAGATCATCGCCAAGGACGGCGCATACGGTAGGATCGTCTGCCGTTGCGAGGGTATTACCGAGGGCGAGATCGTTGAGGCGCTCACCGTAAATCCCGTTGCACGTGACCTTGACGGTGTTAAGAGAAGAACGAGAAGCGGAATGGGAAGATGCCAGGGCGGCTTCTGCTCGCCTACTGTCGTTGAGCTTATCGCACGCGAGAGAGGTATTCCGTTTGAGAGTGTTACAAAGTTTGGCGGCGAGTCCGTTATAAACTACCAGAAAACCAAGGGGGATAACTGATATGAAGGCTGAACTTGTTATAATCGGCGGCGGCCCTGCGGGCATGAGTGCGGCAGTTGCCGCTTACGACGCGGGACTTCGCGACATAATTATTCTTGAAAGAGATAAGAGCCTTGGCGGTATTCTCCGTCAGTGCATACATAACGGCTTCGGTCTGCACCGCTTCAAGGAGGAGCTCACCGGTCCCGAATACGCTTACCGCTATGAGATGCAGGTAAGAGAGAGAAACATTCCCTTTAAGCTCAACACCATGGTGCTTGACATCACCCCCGATAAGGTCGTTACCGCTATGAACAGCGAGGACGGTCTGTTTACGATCGAGGCAAAGTCGATCATTCTGGCTATGGGTTGCCGCGAGCGTCCCAAGGGAGCGCTCAATATTTCGGGTACTCGCCCCGCAGGTATCTTTACCGCAGGAACGGCACAGAAGTTCGTCAACATGGACGGATATATGCCCGGTAAGAAGGTCGTTATCCTCGGTTCGGGTGATATCGGACTTATCATGGCGCGCCGCATGACTCTTGAGGGCGCAAAGGTTGAGGCTGTTTGCGAGCTTATGCCCTACTCGGGCGGTCTTGCTCGTAACATCGAGCAGTGCCTTAACGACTTCGGCATTCCGCTTATGCTCAGCCACACCGTTGTAGAAATTCACGGTAAGGACAGAGTTACGGGCGTTACTATCGCAAAGGTTGACGAGCGCCGCCGTCCTATTCCCGAAACCAAGCAGTACATTGAGTGCGACACCCTGCTTCTCTCCGTAGGTCTTCTCCCCGAGAACGAGCTTACCAAGAGCGCCGACATTTCTCTTGACCGTATCACGGGCGGAGCTGTTGTTGACCAGAACAGACAGACCGAGATCGAGGGTGTTTACGCTTGCGGAAACGTTCTTCACGTTCACGACCTCGTTGACTATGTATCCGAGGAGTCTGAGATCGCAGGTAAGGCGGCTGCCGCTTACGTAATGGGAAGCGCACCCGCAGGCAGAAGCATCAGCCTCGTTACCGACGGAAAGGTAAGATACACCGTTCCCCAGAGAATAACCGCTGACGAAAACGTTACCGTTTACTTCCGTGTTGCTGACGTTTACCGCGACGTTCGCATCGTTGTTCGCGACGGCGAGAACGTTATAGTAAACAAGAAGAAGCAAAAGGTTGCTCCCGGTGAGATGGAAACCGTAACCCTTACAAAAGAAATGATCGAGAAGCTCGAGGGCAACGTCCTCTCCTTCTCCATCGAAGCATGATTTTAAGGAGGATATGATAATGACTCGTGAATTAACGTGTATCGTTTGCCCCAAGGGCTGTCAGCTCAAGGTAGAGCTTGACAATAATGACTCCAAAAAGGTGCTTTCAGTTGAGGGCTACACTTGTAAGAGAGGCTTGGTTTACGCTGAGACCGAGTGCACAGCTCCCATGAGAACGCTTACCACCACCGCTCCCGTCAGAGGCGGCGGAGTCGTTCCCGTAAAGACCGACAAGGCAGTTCCGAAGGAATTGCTTTTTGAGTGCATGACACTTATAAATGCCGCTCGCGTTTCCCCCGACGCTAAGGTCGGAGATATTGTTGTTGAGAACATTCTCGGCACCGGCGCTAACGTAGTTGCAACCAGAAACGTAAAGCTCTGATTAAAAGGACGCGAAGATGCGTTTTTCACGCTTTTTTGTAAAAAAGCGTGGCAAAAAACTTTATGAAAAGTTTTTTAAAAACAAATATAGCGAAAGACGGAAATATTAATTGATTAATATAGTTTTTCGCTTTCTAAGGAAGAAAGTCGTCGGACCCTACGTACCGACGACTTTCATTTTTTATTTAAAAGTTTATTTAAAAGATAGAACAAACCAATGTACAGTTTTCTTTTGCTTACTTTTCTTTTTTAAAAGAAAAGTAAGCAGAAAAAATTATTTTCCCACGCAGAATTTGGAGAAAATTTCGGCGACGATCTCCTCGCCGAGCTGTCTGCCGTCAAGCATTCCTATGTTCGTCAGCGCGCCCTCTATACCGACAGAAACAAGGTCGAGCGGCGTTCCTGCCGTAAGCTCGTCAAGAGAGGAATTGAGCGACTCCGCTGCGAGCAAAAGTGCCGCGTGCTGTCTTGCTCCCGTTACCACCGCGTCCTCGCCAAGGCTTATGCTGCCGTCAATAAACATCTCGTCAATTGCCCCTGCAAGGGCGTCAAAGCCCTCCCCCGTTACGGCTGAAATTTCTATGCATGTATCAAAATGCAATTTGATAGTATCAATAAGTATATTATTTGCCTGCAAGTCAGATTTGTTAAGCAACGCAATACAAGCAGTACCGTTTTCCTTGAGTGTATCTATACGGCGTAGCAAATAATCGTCGTCACTATCCGTTTGCGCCGAGGAATCAAACACCGCGAGAACAAGCTCCGCGCCCTCAAGCTCATCGAGCGCGCGCTCTATTCCGATGCTCTCAACGGTATCGCTCGTTTGTCTTATACCTGCGGTATCGCAGAGCAACAGCGTAGTATTTCCAAGCGTCGCAGTCTGACGGAGAACGTCGCGTGTCGTGCCCTCAATATCCGTTACTATAGCTGCATCGTAGCCGACTATTCTGTTATAAACCGAGCTTTTTCCCGCATTTGCCTTACCGCAAATGACCGTCTGTATTCCCTCGGATACCGCGCGCCCCGTCTTGTAGGTTGCCGCAAGACCTTCGATCTCGCTAACGCTCTGCCCCAATACGGCAGCTATCTCCTCGCGTGAAAACTCATTGAGGTCCTCGTCGGGAAAGTCGATAGCGGCATAAATTCCCGTCATTACGGAAAGAAGCGAGTCGTATATCTCTCGGGTTTTTCTGGCAAGATGCCCCCTCATGCCACCTCTGGCAAGGCGCGCCTGAGTGGTGGTTTTGGCTTCAAGCAGCGCGCCGAGCGCCTCAGCTTCGCTCAGACTCATTTTGCCGTTTACAAACGCGCGGCGCGTAAACTCGCCCGCCTCTGCGGCTCTTGCGCCTGCAAGGAGCACCGAGAAAAGTACCTGCTCCGTAACAAGAGTGCCGCCGTGGCAATATATTTCGACCGTGTTCTCCCCCGTAAAGGAGTACGGTGCGCGGAACACCGCCGCCATTCCGTCGTCTATCTCGCGCCCATCGAAAAAATCTATTATCCTTCCGCGCACCATCTTAGCAGACGGCGCGTCGCCGAGTGTCTTCTCCGAAACGCGCAAAAAGACGCGCTCGGCAATCTCGACCGCTTCCTCGCCCGATATTCTTATCATAGCCACTCCGCCCTTGCCTCTCGGCGTGGAAACGGCGGCAATCGTATCGTTTAGCTTCATTTTTTCCCTCTTTTCTCCCTACTTTTCTTTAAAAAAAGAAACTTACTTTTCTTTTAAAAAAGAAAAGGTAAGCAAAAGAAAACTGTACGTTGGTTTTGTGCTTATCTTTTTTGTAGGGGTCATTCACGAATGACCCGCAAAAGAAAACCGTACAACTTAATACTGCAAATAAAAATTAGGGCTGTTTAAAACAGCCCTTTTGAGATCTGTGCCGACCTTATTCAGCGTCGTCAGCTTCCTCGATGCAATCGCAATCATCAAGCAGATCGTCGTAAATTGTCTCTGTCTTATACTTCTTAACGAGCTTATAAATAACGAAAGCTACAACTGAAGCAACAGCAATACAAGCCACGGAGATAGCAATTATCTTTCCGTAATTAGGGCTCTTTTTCTTGGTAAACCAGCTCATTTTTAAATCCTCCTTGACTGAATTTTTATATCTTTCTGTTTATAGTATACCATATTTTTTTGAAATTGCAATAGGAAAATTAAAACTTTTTCAAAATAATTTGGAATTTTTTTACTGTTTTTCCCCAATAATTATGGATTTTCACCATATTTTGCTCTGATGCATTGCTATCCCAATATGACGTCGAGCGACATCATAAGGCAAAAGCCAACCGCCAACGAAAGCATCCATGACGTGCTTATACCCTCCGAATCGCCCTCGGTAAATCCAGCAAACACCGCGTATATCATCGCACCAGCCGCAAATGAAAGCAGATACGGCAAAAGGGGTACGGCAAGACCTGCCGCCAAAATAGTGACAAGAGCGCCGATGGGCTCTATAATTCCCGATAGTACTCCTATTAAGAACGACTTTGTTCTGCTCATTCCCATCGTGCGAAGCGGAAGAGAGACTATCATTCCCTCGGGGAAGTTCTGAATCGCGATGCCTATCGAAAGAGCCACTGCGGCTGACATAGCAGTATTTACGTCCGCCGCGCTCAGGACCTCTGCGTATATCGCGCCTACCGCCATTCCCTCGGGAAGATTGTGGACCGCCACCGCTATGATCGGGAAAAGATTTCCTTTTATCGCACCGTGATGCTCTGCTTCAGGGTGGCGCTTTTTATATCGGTCGAGCAACTTCTCACAGAGAATGAAAAACAAAAATCCCGAAAGAAAACCCACAACAGCAGGAAGCACCGTAAGCGCCCCCTCCCCCGGAGCAAGCTCTATTGAGGGGATCAGCAAGCTCCATATTGAAGCGGCTATCATAACTCCTGCCGAAAAGCCCTCTATTATCTTCATCATTTGCGTGCTTGTATTTCGTTTGCTGAATACTACGCAAAGCGCTCCGAGCGTCGTGCCGACGAACGGAAGCATTAAGCCGCCGAAAATCTGTAAATTAATACCTATCTCCTCCTTAAAGTTACTATATCTCTGTTAATCATCGTATGCAAAAGAAGCGGTAAGGTTACAGAGTTAGTATGACAAGGAACTATGTCTTTATGTATTCAGATGCTTCGAAACAAAGCGCATAATTCGCTTGTGCGAGTCCGCCGCCTCGGGAATAAATTTTGCATACAGAGGATAAATATGGAACATTCCTTCCTTGACGTCACATTCCACGTCACAGCCCTCTGAGCGCAACTTTTCCACTATTGTCAGCGTATCGCTGAGCAGCATCTCATGCGAGCCGACGGTAAAGAGCATAGGGGGAAAGCCGTGATACTCTCCGTAAACGGGAGAGACGTACGGGCTTGTACGGTCAGCGTCGCCCGTAAAGCAGAAAATATCGCTCTGCATAAACGCGACACGCGACTCCTCCGATGGCTGAACTCCCTTTTCTCCAAACATTACGTCCCTTGAATAGTTCTCCTTATAGCTCTCGCCGCTGAGCGTCATATCCGCCCACACGGAGATGCAGAATGCAGCGCACGGAAGCGGCTTTTGCTCGTCGCGCAGCCTGAGCATGAGCGCAAGAGTAAGATTTGAGCCCGCGGAGTCTCCGCCTATCAATATGTTTTCGGGCAAGTATCCCTGTCGCTCGGTAAGCTCCCGCCAAAGCTCCAACGCATCGTCAAGCTGTGCGGGAAACGTATGCTGCGGCGCAGTTCTGTAATCGAGAAGTATGACCTCACAGCCCCCGGCGCGGCACACCTCGGGCGCCGCCTGACGGTATGCGGAAATAAGCGGGCTTATATACGCGCCGCCGTGGAAATACAAAACGAGCTTTCCCGTCAGCTCCTTTCCGTCCTCAAAAATACGCTCGTAGGGCGTACCGCCAAGTGTCTGCTCGCGGCAGACGGAAAAGCCCTTGAGTGTCGTTTCCTCTACGTTTATCTGGTACAGATTTCGTATTATCGACACGGCATCAGGGTGCTTTATGGGGTTGAAATTACCATTTCTTCGCAAAAACTCGCGAAAAAATCTACCTCTTAACGATACCATTTTTTCTCCTTTTTTCTCCTGCTTTTCTTTTAAAAAAGAAAAGGTAGGCACCTACTTTTCTTTTACGAAAAAGAAAAGGTAGGCAAAAGAAAACGAAACATTGGGGTTGTGCAAATTCTTCTTTCTTTCGTAGGGGTCATTCACGAATGACCCGCGGGAGATTCGCGAGAATGGAATATTCTTGCATGGAGCGAAGCGGAATACGAATCGACCCTACAATAAAGAAAAAGAAAGCAAAAGAAAACTTTACAAAATAAAAGATCAATATCCGCATATTGATATACGGTAGAGGATGGGCACGCCCCCTCCCGATAAAATCAGGGCTATCGACCAAAAAGGTGCGACAGCCCTAAAATTTTACTCGGTTGTATAGTTATCGAAATAACCCTGAATATATACGACGGGTGTTCCCTTGTCGCCTGAGCCCGACGTAAGGTCGCAAAGCGAACCGATAAGGTCGGTAAGTCTGCGGGGTGTCGTTCCCTCAGATGCCATCTGACCGAAAAGATCTCCGTCCTTTTCAGTGATCTTCTGCTTGATAGCCTCTTTGAGCGCATCGCCCGAAAGAGAAGCGAACTCGTTATCTGCAAGATACTTGAGCTTGAGCTCGTTGGGCGTTCCCTCAAGTCCGCTCGTATATGCGGGAGAAACGACCGGGTCTGCAAGCTCCCAGATCTTTCCGACGGGATCCTTGAATGCACCGTCGCCGTAAACCATTACCTCTACGTGCTTGCCGGTCTTTTCAAGTATCTTCGCCTGAATAGCGTCAACCACGGGCTGGCAGTTGCGGGGGAAGAGCTTGACCTGATCCTCAGTCGCCTTGTTAGAGCCGAGAAGACCGTAAGCCTCGTTAAATCCACTTCCGTTTACTGACTCGTTGAGTATCTCGTCAAGTCCGAATACCTTTTCTGCGCCTGCCGCTCGAAGAATTCTCTTGGTGCGCGCACGGGTATGAATATCACAGCAAAGAACGTTCTTCGTATAGGGAAGGATCGCTCTTGCATCGTTTGCAAAGATTATCTCTGCCTCAGCACCGCTCTCGCGAATGAGAGTCTCGTAATATTCAACGTAATCAACGCCCGTAAAGGTGTGCTTCTCGTAGCCGAAAAGCTCGCGATACTTCGGGAGCGTGAGAACGTCGGAATAAGGATTTACTCCCTTTTCGTCGACTGCGTCAAGGCTTATAAGGTGGTTTCCTACCTCGTCCGAGGGATAGGACAGCATAAGCACGATCTTTTTCGCGCCCGATGCTATGCCGCGAAGACAGATAGCAAAGCGGTTACGGCTGAGAATGGGGAAAATAACTCCGACAGTTTCTCCGCCGAATTTTGCGCGAACGTCTTCAGCAATATCACCCACAGACGCATAGTTTCCCTGCGCGCGAGCAACGATCGCCTCGGTCATAGCTATAATATCTCTGTCGCGAATTGCAAAACCGTCATCTGCAGCTGCCTCCAAAACAGAGTTTGTAACGATCTCAACTATATCGTCACCGTTCCTGATAATAGGTGTACGAACACCACGGGATACCGTACCAATCATACGGCTCATAATTAAACACCCCTTGCTTTTAGCCCGTTATCGGGCATTAAATTTGGATTTTCACATACGATAATAGTATATCAAAAAAATTTTAGTTTGTAAAGAAATTTTTCAAAAAAAATTGTGTTTTTTTGAATTTTTTTAAAGTTTTCTTTTGCCTACCCTTTCTTTTCTATTGTAGGGGCGTTCATTGAACGCCCGCGGGTCATTCGTGAATGACCCCTACGAAAGATAGACAGATGTGCACAACCCCAGTGTTTCGTTTTCTTTTGCCTACCTTTTCTTTTTTAAAAGAAAAGTAAGTCAATACGTGCCGCTGTCGAGATACCACTCACCGTCTTGGAGAACCATTGTGACTCTGACGGTAAGTCGGTTTTCGGGTGAGGACGGCAAATAGGTCTCCACCTCGATATTAACGAGCTTTGCGTTGCCCGGCCTTACCATTCTCGCCGTGGAGAAATCGAAAATTCTCGTTTCGGTTATGAGCGGCTTGTAGGTGTTCGACTGCATAAGGAACATAGTCGAGTCCGCAGAAACGGTATCCATATACTCTATATATCTTGCGGAGAGCCCCTCAAGAGAGATATCCTCTCCCGCATCGGCGATAGCTCCCGTAAACAGCGAGGTATAAACGGTCGATTCAAGGTAGTCCTTTGAATAGACCGCCTCGGCGGCAGCCTTTATCTGCGCCACGGTCTGGTATTCGCTTTCGGCAGAAACGTAGTCATAGTCCACGGGGTCGGTCGAGCCGTAGTATCTGTCAACGGGCGCGGGAGTGTAATCGGTTTCGTAGTAGTACCAATTCTTATCGGTATTGACGAACACCGCTTCTCTGTCCGCTAAAGGTGCTTGAAGCACCTGCAAATATACGATCTCCGCACTGTATCCGTCGCGGTAGGCGATAATTTTTCCGTAAGTCTCGTCGTCCGCGTAATAGTAATATCCCATAAGCGGCTTTCCCGTTGATCCATAAAGCTCGTTGCCCTCTGCATCTCGCCTTACGTAGGTTTTCATATTGCTCCACGGATCCTCTATTCTCTCGTCCGTGGGAAGTCCCTCGCCAAAGAGCACCTTATTTATCTCGTACGATTTCTCGACGAGCTCTATAAATCTGTCCTCGATCTCGCTGTATTCGGGCGGCTTCGAGCAGCTCTTAAGCGAAAGCGCGAGCACGAGCGTCGAGCAAAGGCAAAGCGCCACAGCTGCGACAATTATTTTTCTTTTCATAGCTTTTCCTTTGTATTATTTAAAATAATACCTTTTAATTATATTTTCATGAGAAGACGACGAACTACCTTGGTATTTCGCCGTCAACTCTCTTAAAAAAGCTTATTCTTCTGTTTTTACGTCGACTTGTACTGCCTCGGTCCCTGCAACCGTCTCCAGTGTCTCGGAAGCTTCCTCGGATATCTCTTCCTCGGGCTCCTCGTGAGGAACCTTAGTGAAGTTAACAAGGCTCTGGCCCTCGTTCAGGCGCATCATGATAACTCCACCCGCCGTTCTCGAATAGGTGGGAACGTCAGCCACGGGAGTTCTTATTATCGTACCCGTATTGGTGATCATCATGAGGTCATCCTCGTCGCTGACGGTAGCAACACCGCAAAGCATGCCCGTCTTGTCGGAGAGCTTATGACAAACGACTCCAAATCCGCCTCTGTTCTTCATAACGCGGAAGTCGTCAAAGTCTGTCTTCTTACCAAATCCGTTTTCGGTCACGGTTACGAGCTTCTTGCCGTCCTCAACTATCGCAACACCCGTTACGTAGTCGCCCTCGCGCAAGGAGATTCCGCGCACACCGCGCGCCGTTCTTCCCATACTTCTTACGTTCTGCTCGGTGTATCTTACGGCATTTCCGTATCTCGTAGCAAGAATTATATCGCACTCGCCGTGAGTATGCATTACGAATACAAGCTCGTCGTCCTCGTCAAGGCGAAGCGCGATCTTTCCGTTCTTTCTCTGGTACTCGTACTCGGAGAGGAGTGTTCTCTTAATAACACCGTTCTTGGTAACCATAGTGAGGTATTCACCCTCGTTAAATCCGGTTACGCTTATCATAGAGGTGATCTTTTCCTCGGGGAACAGTTCAAGTACGTTTACGATATTAGTTCCCTTTGCAGTTCTTGATGCCTCGGGGATCTGATATGCCTTTCTCGTGTGAACACGTCCCTTACTCGTAAAGAGCATGAGGTAGGAGTGGCTGTGAACACCGATAACGTTTTCAATGAAATCATCTTCCTTGGTGGTCATACCGATAATTCCCTTACCTCCGCGTCTTTGAGCCGCGTAGGTATCGGCAGGCTGACGCTTAATGTAGCCCGCGTGAGTCATGGTAATAACACACTCGTGCTTTTCAATAAGGTCCTCAAGCTCAATATCGTCGGTAGCCGCAACAATCTCGGTGCGTCTTTCGTCAGAATATTTGCGCTTGATCTCCGTCATTTCGTCCTTGATTATCTGCATTATCTTCGCGGGGTCTGCGAGAATTCCTTCAAGCTCCAGAATTATAGCGTGAAGTCTTGCGAGCTCGTCCTCTATCTTATCTCTTTCCATACCCGTAAGCTTACCAAGCGTCATTTCAACGATCGCCTGAGCCTGTGCCTCGGAAAGCTGACGAATATTTCCAAGCTCGTTCTCGTATCCGTCCTTGTAGGTAACGGTGAAGAATTCAGCCATAAGGCGCTGCTTTGCCTCGGGAATGGACATAGACGTCTTCATGATCTCGATAATTCTGTCGATATTATCTATCGCTATGTGGTAGCCCTCGTAAATATGCGCTCTTGCCTTTGCCTTTTCAAGCTCGAACTGCGTTCTGCGGTAAATTACCGACTTCTGGTGATCGATATAGTGGTCGAGTATCTGTGGCAGCGAGAGCACCTTCGGCTCATTATTAACGAGCGCGAGCATGTTTATAGCGCAGGTATCCTGAAGCTGCGAATATTTATAGAGCTGATTAAGTATAACCTGCCCGTTAGCGTCTCTGCGGTACTCGATAACGATACGCATACCGTCTCTGCCCGACTCGTCGCGCATCTCGGTAATACCCTCTATTCTCTTTTCGTTTGCGAGATTTGCAATAGACTCGCAAAGCAAGCTCTTATTTACGCCGTAGGGTATCTCGGTTACGATGATTCGGTGCTTGTCCTCCTCGATCGTAGCCTTTGCTCTTACCATTACGCGTCCGCGGCCGGTGGTATAAGCCTGAACTATTCCGTTTACTCCGTAAATAGTCGCACTCGTGGGGAAATCGGGGCCCTTTACGTACTCCATAAGGTCGTACACGTCGCACTCGGGGTTTTCCATACGGTAGATGGTCGCGTCAATTACCTCTCCGAGGTTATGAGGGGGAATGTTGGTCGCCATACCTACGGCAATACCCACAGCTCCGTTTACAAGGAGGTTCGGGAAGCGCGCGGGAAGCACCTTGGGCTCACGAAGTCTGTTATCGAAGTTTGGAACGAAGTCAACTACCTCTTTTTCAAGATCCTTCATAAGCTCGTCGGAGATCTTAGCCATTCTCGCCTCGGTATAACGGTAAGCAGCCGCGCTGTCTCCGTCGATCGAACCGAAGTTTCCATGTCCCTCTACCAAGGGATAGCGGTAGGAAAAGTCCTGCGCCATTCTTACCATCGTTCCGTAAACTGCGCTGTCTCCGTGAGGATGGTATCTACCGAGAACGTTACCTACGGTCGTAGCCGATTTACGGAAAGGCTTATCGCTCGTAAGATGGTCCTCGTACATTGCGTACATTATTCTTCTCTGACCGGGCTTCATTCCGTCCTTTACGTCGGGAAGCGCACGGGCAGCAATAACTGACATCGAGTATTCAATGAAGGATTTTTTGACCTCCTTCTCCATATCAACGTCTATTATTTTTTGGTCCTTAAATTCTATATTTTCGTTTTCTACTGCCATATCCAAACCTTTCTTAAAGGCAAAATTCTTTCAACAGATATTTCCAATGCTTTTCAACATTTTATATCCACTTATATCCGCGAATTTTCCTTGCCGCTGCTTTTATTTTTAATTCATCTCGGCACTTTTGAACACAATTTTCAACAGGGTGTTGAAAACCTTTTCAAGTGTTTCCCTTATATATCAAGATTTTCAGCAAACTTCGCGTTAGCCTCGATAAATTCCTTTCTCGGCTCAACGCTGTCTCCCATAAGGAGCGAGAACATCTCGTCGCAGGCTACCGCATCCTCGGTCGTTACCTTGAGAAGCGTTCTTCTTTCGGGGTCCATAGTAGTCTCCCAAAGCTGCTCTGCGTCCATTTCTCCAAGACCCTTATATCTGTCCGCTTCAACACCGTTCGTGCCAAGCTCTGCGATATATTTATCTCTTTCCGCGTCGGAGAATGCGTAATATTCCTGTCCCTTTCCGCTTCTCTTATAAACTCTGTAAAGAGGCGGCTGTGCAAGATATACGTGTCCGTCGTCTATGAGCTGACGCATGTGTCTGAAGAAGAACGTAAGAAGAAGAATTCTTATGTGCGAACCGTCAACGTCGGCATCCGCCATAATGATTATCTTGCCGTATCTGAGCTTATTTATATCAAAATCCTCACCGATACCGCAGCCAAGCGCCTGAATTATCGGGATAAGCGACTGATTTGAATAAACCTTATCAAGTCTGCTCTTTTCTACGTTGAGTACCTTACCGCGCAGAGGAAGTATAGCCTGGAATTTTGAGTTTCTTCCCTGTGTTGCGCTTCCTCCTGCGGAGTCTCCCTCTACAAGATAAAGCTCTGTGTATTCTACTCTCTTATCGTTACAGTCGCGAAGCTTTCCGGGAAGCGTCGTGCTTCCGAGCAAGCCCTTACGTCTTGTAAGCTCTCTTGCCTTTCTTGCCGCCTCTCTTGCTCTTGATGCCGCAAGCGCCTTATCAAGTATTGCTCTTGCAGTCGAGGGGTTTTCCTCAAAGAATTCAGCGAGCTTCGTCTTTATGGTACTGTCAACAAGCGTTCTTATCTCGGAGTTACCGAGCTTTGCCTTTGTCTGGCTTTCAAACTGCGCGTCCTCAAGCTTAACGCTGACTATCGCGCAGATACCCTCGAGAACGTCGTCGCTCGAAAGGTTCTTATCGCTGTCCTTAAGTATTCCGTTCTTTCTCGCGTAATCGTTAAGGACCTTACTAATACCCGTCTTAAAGCCTGTTTCGTGCGTACCGCCCTCTATTGTGTTCATATTGTTTGCAAACGTGAGCACGAGGGGGTTATAGGAGTCGTTATACTGGAGCGCGACCTCGGCAACACTTGAGCCGTTCTCGCCTCTCATATAAATTACGTCGGGGTGAATAAGCTCGCAGTGCTTATTTTCGTTAAGGTAGCTTACGAAGGTCTTTATACCGCCCTCAAAGTGATACTCGTTCTCTACTACCTCGTCCTCTCTCTCATCGCGCAGAACTATTCTGATGCCGCCGTTGAGGAACGCCTGCTCTCTCATTCTGTTCGCAAGAATATCGTACTGGAATACAGTTTCCTCGAAAATCGTGGGGTCGGGCTGGAACGTAACCTTTACTCCGTGAGGACGCTCGGGATATTCTCCCTCGTCACAGAACGGACGCGCTACCTTTCCGCGTTCAAATCTCTCGGTATATCTTCTTCCCTCGTAGCAGTCGTCAAGCTCAACCCACTCGGAAAGCGCGTTAACAACGGAAGCACCTACTCCGTGAAGACCGCCGGCGATCTTATATCCGCCGCCGCCGAACTTTCCTCCTGCGTGAAGTATGGTATAAACGACCTCAGGCGTGGGTATTCCCTGCTTCGGGTGAATAGCCGCGGGAATTCCGCGTCCGTTATCCTCTACGGTTATGCTGTTTCCCTTATTTATCGTTACCGTTATTTTATCGCAATAGCCCGCAAGAGCCTCGTCTATGGAGTTATCCACTATCTCATAGACAAGATGGTGCAAACCGCGAATAGAGGTAGTACCGATATACATTCCGGGACGCTTTCTTACAGCCTCCAAGCCCTCCAATACTTGTATTTGATTTTCGTCATAGACCTGATGGGTATTGTTTTCCATTTTTATACCATTCCTTTATTTTATCTTGCCTGATTTAAAATACTCTCGTATATTCTTCCCCTCAGCGCTGACGCTGACAAGGGAGAAAAGCATACCTTGCTCTCTCCGTGCTCCTCGTAAAGTATAAAGGATTTCGGAATTTCGTAAGACGCCGATTCCAAAAGGTAATCCTTTTGCATGGAGCCAAGGTATTTTCTCGTTATAAGTGATACCGTGGAGTTATCCATATCAAAAATACCGATAACGCTTGATACCCTTATATTTCTGTTGTTTCCTACGTGCAAATACATAAATCTGTTTCCTTTTGTCAGTAGGTATATTTACCGCCGCTAACGTATATCTTCTTCGCGTCGGTGTCGCTCTTTATCATATCCGGCTCGCAGGTCGTAATTATCACCTGCTTATCCTTCATTCGGTTTATAAGATAATCCCTGCGCGTTCCGTCAAGCTCGGAGAGCACGTCATCAAAAAGAAATACAGGATAGTCTCCAAATTCTTCTTTGCATATCTCACCCTCTGCAAGCTTCATAGAAAGCGCCAACGAGCGTTGCTGACCTTGAGAGGCATACATTCGGGCGCTTTTGCCGTTAAGCAGAATATCAATATCGTCCTTATGTATTCCGTAAAGCGTTGCTCCCGCGTATATTTCGCGGTCGTGTGAGGAAGAAAGCAAAGCCATATACTTTTCTTTTGTCTTTTCCCTATCCGTATACTCGTCCTCGGGCTGTGACGACGAGCCGTGATATTTAACGGTCGGTATCTCACCGTCTCCCGTCATTTCACAGAAAAATCTCGATATATGTGCCTCTGCGCGCCTTATAAACTTAATTCTCATATCGGATATTACCGCCGCCTCGCTTGCGAGCTGCTCGCTCCAAAGGTCCACGGTATCCTCAAATGCCGCTCTGTCCGAAAGAGCAGTCTTTAAGAGCGCGTTTCTCTGCTTTAAGGCATAATTGTACTTTTGCAGAGAATGAATGTACATAGGATACATTCTGCTTATTGCCATATCAAGATAAGCCCTTCTCTCGGAAGGTCCGTCCTTTATAAGAGACAGATGCTCGGGACAAAACAGCACGGCTCTGAAGCTGCCCATTATGTCCGAAAGCTTTTCAACCCTTATCCCGTTTTTTTCAGCAAGCCTTTGCTTTTCCTGAAATATCCTCATGTGGATATTCTGGTCGCGCTTGCTGTCCTTAAAATCAAGTGAAATATCAGCGCTGTCCTCACCGAAGCTTATCAGCTGAGCGTTATGCGCCGCCCTGAAACTTCTGCCGACGGACGCATAAAATATCGCTTCAAGGAGATTTGTTTTTCCCTGCGCGTTCTCACCCGCAAGAATATTTACTCCATCGCAAAATTCCACGCTTGCAGACTCAATATTTCTAAAATCCCTGACCTCTATTTTTTTACAGAACATCTATAAAAATCAGTCCTTCATTCTTACGGGAAGAAGCATGAATATCTCGTCCTTGCCGTTTTCCTCGTAGTCATTCTCACGAGGCTCTATATTCATGCTCGTAAGGGGAGAAGACAGAGAGAGCTTTACGTTATCTCCCTCACATGCTCTTATGCTGTCCATAAGGTATCTGTTATTGAATGCGATAAGTATTTCTTCACCGAAATGCTCAATGAAAAGCTCCTCATAGGTGCTTCCCGCAGTTGAGACAGCGGAAATTTTAAGAACGTCCTCGTTTATATCAAGCTTTACGTGAGAGCGAACGCTTCCCGCGATTTTTTCCTCGGTTACGAGAGCAGCTCTCTCGAGAGCGCTGAGCATCTCTTTCTTATCTACGTATACGTAATTTCTGTGGCTGTTTACGATTATTCTGTCGTAATCAATATAATCTCCCTCAATAAGTCTTGAGAAAAACGTAAGCTCGCCTATAAGGAATACTATGTGCTTTCTCGTCACAAATATCTGAGTCAGCGCCTCATCATCGTCGTCAAGAAGTCTTGAAAGCTCGTTTACCGTCTTTACGGGAACTATAAACGAATATTCAAGGTGCGCATTTCCGTTGGTGTTTTTATTTACAAGATCAGCCTTTTGTCTGCACTTTGCAAGCTTAAAGCTGTCACAGGAAACGAGCATTATGGAGTCGTCGGTTATCTTAAAGAAAGTACCGTTAAGAACTGCTCTCTGGTCATTTACACCCATTGCAAAATCAACCTTTGATATCATGTTCTTAAGTATCGCCTGCGACATAATAAAGCTTCTGTCACTTGAAAGCTCGGGGATAGAGGGGAAATCCTCGCCCTTGAGCGCTATCATCTTATGTGACGATCTGCCGCTTACGAAGGATGCGGAAAGCTTGGAATCAACTGTAAGAGTTATTTCCTCTCCGTCCATAACGCGAAGCGTCTGTACGAACTTCTGCGCATTTATAATAAAGCTTCCTTCCTCTATTACCTTTGCCTCAACCGTAATTCTTACGCCCTTCTGTAAGTCGTAAGTAGTCATAATACAAGTATCGGGCATCTTTGCTTCTATAAGTATTCCCTCGGTTGCGGTAAGAGAAGATTTTCCCGAAACCGCGCTCATAAGCGGAGCTACTGCCGCGCTTATTTCATTTCTGTTAAATATGACCTTCATAATTTTTTCCTTTCAAATATTTTTCAACAGCTGCGTTTCCACATCTTTTTCTAAAAAGACCGACATTCGCGCAGCGCCTATTAAATAAATAATATATTTAAATATTTTAGTATTAGTATTATTAGGGGGTGTGGAAAGTGTTGAAAACGCCGTCCCGTGTTTGTTTTACGGGAAATTTTGACACTCCTAAAAGTTTAATATTCCTTTATTTGAGGTACAATTAAATGTTTATAATTTTAAACCTTTAAAAATCAAAATAAAGCCCTTAAAAATTATTAACACCTTTTCACCACTTTTTAAATAAGATCTTATCAGCCGCTGATCTCCTTTATCAAGGAATTGATCTCGATATTGACCATAGGATCGGATGCGATCTTCTTTGTTACAAGGCTGTTGGAATAAATAACCGTCGAGTGATCCTTGTCTACTATCTCTCCGATATCGGGGAAAGAAAGCTCGGTTATCTCGCGAATGAGATATATTGCAACCTGACGCGCCCACGTTACGTTCTTGACTCGCTTCTTGCCCTTTATCTCTTCTTTTGAAACGTCGTATTTCTTATATACTGCCGCAAATATCTTATCTACGGTGGTAGCAATAGGCTCAGCACCGCCGAGGAGCTCATTCAGACAGCTTTTAGCAAGCTCCATGTTGATTATCTGTCCCATGATAAGACTCTTTGCAGAGAGCTTTTTAATAGCGCCCTCTATTTGTCTTATGTTCGAGCGGAGATTTTCGGCAAGGAACAGAAGAACGTCATCGGGTATCGAGATACCTGCCTGCTCCGTCTTCTTTTTGAAGATTGCCAAGCGAAGCTCAAGATCCGGCGGCTGAATGTCTGCGATAAGTCCCCATTCAAATCTCGTTCTGAGTCGCTCCTCAAGAGTTGCTATATCCTTTGGAGGACGGTCAGAGGTGAGAATTATCTGCTTTTGCTCCTGATGCAGGGCATTGAAAGTATGGAAAAATTCCTCCTGCGTTGAAACCTTGCCCGCAATAAACTGAATATCGTCTATAAGCAATATATCACAGCTTCTGAATTTATTATGGAAACGGATCGTATCGTTCTTTGAAATGCTTTCAATAAGCTGATTTGTAAAATCCTCACCGTTTATGTAAAGCACCTTAATGTCAGGCTTCTTGCGCTTTATTTCGTTTACGATAGCGCATATAAGGTGAGTTTTTCCAAGTCCGCTGGGTCCGTATATAAAGAGCGGATTGTAATCCATTGCAGGTCTTTTTGCAACCGCGGTACAAGCAGCGTGCGCAAATTTGTTTGAGCTGCCTACGATAAAGTTATCAAATGTGTACTCGGGATTGTGGATCTGATCAAAGCCGCCGACGTTATATACCGTAGCTTCTCCGACCTTGACCTCTGCTGTTTTTTCAACCGGCTTCTCGTCCTCGTAAATTCTGCTCTTTAATTCTTCGGTATTTGGCTCCTCACCGATAAAAATGATCTTTACGTCGCATGGAAAGAAATTTGAAAATTCTTCTCTTAACAGATCAAGATGATTTTCTTTTATCTTTTCATATTTGAATTTTGAATCCGTAGAGAAGGTTATAACGTTATCGGAATAGGAATCGATCTTCAGATCCTTAAAGAAGATCTCAGTAAACGAGTGAGTCTTTTTTTCTTCAATGCTCTTTAATACAAGGGTCCATACCTCATAAATTTCGTCAAGATAAGACATATTTTTCGTTTTCTCCATAAAGTAATTTTATAGGGTATCTAATAATCGTAAAGATAGAAATATCTACTATAAATTATACCACAAATATACTTTTTTTTCAAGGGATTTTTTAAATTTCTTTAATATAATATTATATAATATAATATATATATAGGCAAAGGTGAAAAAATCATCTTTATGTTAGCCCTTTTTGAGTGTCGATTTCTTACTTTTCTTTTAAAAAGAAAAGGTAAGCACCTACTTTTCTTTTAAAAAAGAAAAGGTAGGCAAAAGAAAATGGAACTTGGGTTTGTTCTTTATTTTAAATTTGTGCGTTACGGTTGTTTTGCGTTATGCGGACAGTCGAGGACGCCTGTCCGTTATATAAAATAAAAGTCGGCGGTGCGAAGTACCGACGACTTTCTCCTACTTTTCTTTTAAAAAAGAAAAGGTAGCAAAAGAAAACTATACAAAGGTTATGTTCTATATTTTTAAATTTTAATTTCCGTCTTTTGATATGTCCACAAAAACTTTAATTTTTAAAGTTTTTTGGCTCCACCTTTTTTTCAAAAAAGGTGGAAAAACCCGCGTCCCTGCGTCCCCGCGTCCTCGCGTCCACTTACACCTTAGCGGGCTGGAGGGTGCTGAGGAATGAGCAGATAGAGGAGTCGTATTTATTGGTATCGGTTATACGCAAGCGGGAATGAGCGCCTTTTTCAAACCACACGAGGCTCTTTTGCTCAGCGCCGCAGGTATCGTAAAGCACCTGTGCCGTTTCGGGAAGCGAATAGATATCTTCCTTACTGTGGAGCATGAGCAGGGGCTTTTTAAGGCCACCTATGACGTGAATGGGGCCGTACATCATTGAATATCCTGTATGTAGCTTCATAACGGTGTCGATAAGGGGCAGAGCTGCCGCAGGGCCACCGCAATTTGTCATATGGTTTTTAAAGCTATCGCCGAACGTGGGATACATTCCCTCAGCCACCATGCCCTCGACGTAACTCGGACAGTTCTCGCTTGTCAGAGCGAACATGCAGCACGAAGAACCGATACAAATGCCGTGGAGCACTATTGATTCTATTTCATACTCGTCGTGAAGAAGCTTCATCCACGCAATAAGATCTCTGTGCTCGTTAAAGCCGACGGTATTGTACTCACCGTCGCTAAGACCGTGAGCACGCTGGTCGATAGTAAGAATATTATAGCCCATTTCCTTATAGGGCTTTGCAAAATAATACCCGTAGCAAAGGCCCTCGGTTCTTCCGGGAACTATGATAGCAGCCTTTTTAAAGCCGAAATCAAGGTATTCTCCGTAGAGGTTGAGTCCCTCGTTTACTATGTGCATTTCGTGCAAATATTCAATATTTTCCTCACGCCAATCCATAGCGGCCGTGTGCATTTCAATTTGCAAGGGCTCGTTGCTTGAGCATTCGCGTCCCCATTTTGATTTGTCGGTGCGCTTAAGGTGCGCAACGTAAAGAACGTACGGAATTATGAAAAGTGAGGACGTAAGAATAAATGCGTTGAGCGTAAGAAATACGACCACCGAAAGCATTATTATCTGCTCAGGATTCATTTTAATTCTCCTTTTTGTTTTTGCTCCTTGAGTCACGGGCAATACGCTCTTCAAGGTCAGCCTTGAGCTCCTTGCATTTAGCGTAGACCATCTCGTTAAGAGCAACTATTTCTTCCCTTGTGGGGTTCTGAGAGGTGCAAAAATCGTTGAGGTATATTTTTTTACCCACGATTATGTGCGCTCTCTTGAAAATGCCGTAATTTCCGTCTATTATAACGGGAATTATGGGCGCGCCCGAGCGCAGAGCTATCAGGATATAGCTCGTTTTAAAGTCCATCATGTCGCCCGTGGTGGTGATTTTTGCCTCGGGATAGATCTGGACGAGCTTGCCGCGCTCAAGAGTCTTTATAGCCTCGTCAATAAATCTCATTCCCATAATATCTCTGTCGGAGCGTATTCCGCCAAAGCACTTCATGCCCCAGTGGAAAAACTTGCCCTTTTGATATATCCATTCCGAGTTTACGACGTAAAGCTTGCGGAACGGGAACAAAAAGAGGTTTACCATATAGTCGAATACGCTGTAATGGTTTGATATTATGAGCGCGTTTCCTCTAACCGTTCTTCCCTGCTCGCTTCTGTCTTCGTAGTAGGTCTTTCGTTTAAAGAAAACAAGCTGCACGGGCCAGCCCGTTATAAGGGCAAGCCAGCGAAAAAATTCATGTATTATCACTTTATTTTTTCCTCTAAAATTTTAAGAAAATCATTAAGTGTGTAGTGGAAGTCGTCTCCGCTTTCAAAATCAAGACGGACACCGTAGGTCTTGTCAATAAGACTGAGAAGCGTAAAATAATCAAGGCTTGTGCCGCCAAGTCCCGTCATAAAATGCTCGTCGTCCCTTATTTCGTCCTCGGATACACCGAGCGCCTCAGCAAAAAGTGCCCGCAGCGCGCTGCGAAGCTCGCTTTGCGCGGACTCGTAAGCCATAGAACGATCTTCCTCTTTATTGATGTCAACAAAGGATATTTTACCCTCGTCTATTGCTCGGCGCAAATACGCGCGGCTTACCTTGATCCCGTTTTTGGGAATGAGGGCGTCGTGCGTGAATTTAACGTCTCTTACGGTATACGACGTGGGCAAGGACGCATTTGCGCGGGAGATCTCGTCAAGCAGCCGCTCCTTTTGAGTGGCTACCAGCCCCTCGGGAATACGCACGATAAGCATAAGACGCGAATTGTCTTCGTTTCCAAGCACCGACAGCTCCTTTGCGTCGGTCAGCTCAAAGACCTTTTCTGCAAGGTCGGGATTCAGATTTTCTCCGTCGTCGCCAAAGACTATATCGGAAACTCTGCCCTCTATATAGTAGCGTCCGTCTGCCGCCTCTCTCACTACGTCGCCCGTGTCAAACCACTCGGGCATGGGGGTATCCTCGCCATTTATTATCAGGCGCTTGCAGGTAGAGTCGCCGCGTACCAAAAGTCTGTTTCCCTCTCCTATACGGTATTCTACCGAGTCAAAGGGAATACCGATAGAAAGCCTTTGCTTGATCTTCGGTCTCAGATCAAGCTCGACCGACGTAATGCCGATCTCACTCATTCCGTAGCCGTTGCAAAGGGGATAGCCGAGTGCGTTAAAAAGCTCTACCGTAGAGCCCTTTATAAAGCTTCCGCCCGAAATACAGAAACGGATAGCGTCACCGAAAAGCTTATATCTGACGTCACGGAAAAGACTTTTTGAGAGCGCCATTCCAAGACGCGGACATACGTTTTGAACAGCAAGGGAAAGCCGCTTGCCTTTTTCAAATTTTTTCCGTGTTTTCTCGTCAAGCTCTCCGAGCTTGCGGTTTAAGCTCTTTTCTACGGAGTGCCACAAAAGCGGGACCGCAAAAATATGAGTTACGTCGTGGTAATACACCGTGCGGAGAATATTTTCTCCGTCGTAGCTCGACAAAAATACGAACGTAGCACCAAAGAACGAGAACCACAGATACATAGCCGAAAAGCCGAAAATGTGGTAAAGCGGCAAAAATGCGAGCATCTTTATCTTGCCGCGGTAGGCGCTGACGATAAATTTATTCTTTTTTATTACGCCGCGCGTGTTAAGAATCTGCATAGAGATATGCTCTCCGCTGTAAACGCATATCTTTTCATTTAGTGTCGTACCGCTTGTGGAGAGCGCAAATTCGTTGCCGAACGTAACGTCGGGCGCATCGTCTTTCGTTTTCCCGAAATCAAGAAGCTCGCCGTATATAAGGAGCTTTCTTTCGTAATTCGGGCGCGACGAGTCGGTGCTTATGACCGCCGCCGCGTCAAGGGTTTTTAAAATTTTTGCACTAAATCCCGTAGGCTGGCGCAAATTTACGAGGTACGGCTTGTTTCCCGACATCAATATCGCCCAAAACGTAACGATCCACTCGTAGCTGTTCTCTCCATGCAAAGCGACGTATCTGTCGCTCTCGCCGAGTGTATAATAAATACCTCTTGCGAGTATCTCGGTGTCGTGCTTAAAGTCGCTGTACGTGTGAGTAAGCTTGCGCGTCATGGTAGACATTTCTGTCATTACCTTGTCGCCGTGCGAGCAAAGCACGCCGTAGATATCCTCAAAGCGGCGCTCGCTTTTTTCGAGGATATCACAGTTTTTACTTACAGATCTTGAAAGGCGGCTCATTCAGCAATGCTTGAAGCAACAGGCGCTTCCTCGATCTCTTTTTTAGATTCTTTTCCGAGAAGTCCTATGGACTTAGGCAAGAATATCGCCATAACGAACGCGAGCATAGTGAATGCCGCAACAAAGAGCGGAAAGAATTTCATAAGGGGACCTGAGGTCTCCTCGCTTCCGCCAAAGGTACGGATAAAGAGAAGTATTACCTGGGTTGCAAGGCTTGCGGAAATTGCCTCAAAGAGTCCTTGCACCGCAAAGTACATGGACGACGCGCATGCGCCCGTCTTGGCGTTTTCCTCTGCCGCCATCTGTGAGGGAACGGTGTAGGTTATGGAGAAGAATGCTCCTATCGCAAAGGAGACTATAATAGCGCATGCGATCGCCACGGGCATTTGTGCTACCGGGGGAACGACGTGGCAAAGCATCATGAGCGACATACCTACCGAGAACGTCACGAGTATGTACTGGAATGCGAATTTAAGTCCCTTCATCTTTATGATCTTGTTATAAAGCAGGAGGGTGAACGGAACGGGGGCAAAGGAGCTTGCCATAACAAGCGTCATGTTAAGACCGTCACCGACGTTCGAGAAGAATATGCTTATTCCGCCAAGGAACAGCTGAAGTCCTATATTCATGACTCCGACGATGCAGAGCCAATAAACGAATCTCTTGTTTTTGAATGCGTAACGCAAGGAGGTTACAAAGCCAACTCTCTCGGTCTGTACCGCCTGTCCCTCTGCGTTTATAATGCCGTCCTCGGTGGAGGGCTCCTTGATAAGGAACAGAGGAATGAGCATAGTCAGTGCCATGGGAAGGAATATAAGCGCGATAATTCTTATATTTATGCCAAAGCCCACGAACAGCGGAACGAGAGCAAAGTTAAGGCTGAAATATACGACGTCACAAATAGACTTTACCGTAGAGAGGAACATTCTGTCCTTTTCATTCGCCACTATCTCCGCAAAGGTTGCGTAATAGGTGATCATCGTCAGCGTATATGCTGCGTAGAAAATTCCGGCAAGCAACGCAAACCAAAGCGTGTTCAGAATACTTGCCTCAGAGGTAAGCGGGAAAAGAAACAGAACGTAGGAAATCAGAAGCGGAATATATCCCATGACTATAGCCGGGCGGCGACGTCCCCAGCGAGTACGCAGATTGTCCGTAAACGAAGAAAAAAGGAATGTCGATAAGTCCGTCAAACGCCTTGACGATAACGGAGAGAACCGCCCATATTCCTACAACGACAAGTGTCTTTTCGGAATACGTCCAAAATTCGACGTTGGAGTCAAAGCCATCTGCAATGATAGCGTTACAAAGGTGAGTTCCGATTATTATGTTGATCATGTTGAGCCCGAGTCCTGAGCAACCGTATAGTATAATTTTCCACTTTTTATCAAGAGTTTTCATAAATACCTCAAAAAGATGTTATAGAATGATTATTCAAACGATAAAACAAGCTCGTAAAGCGCGTTGCCGGTGTCCATTACGTCAGCCTCGATCAGAGGATATTTGGAAGAAATAAGCTCAAATATCTTGTCGTTTACACTGTCCGTTGCGTTTACCCCCTTGAATACGGTGAGTATGTCGTGCTCGGCTCTGTCGAGAACCACCTCAATAGCTTTAAGAGCAACTGTGTCAGAATCCTTATCAACCGCCAAAAGCGTCTTGTTCATGAGAGCGAAATAGTCGCCGATCTCAATGCTTACTCCGTCAAACTGAGCGTCCTTCTGCGCTCTTGCTATCAATACCGTGGTGACGTTATCAGCCGCCTCTTGCAGCTCCTCTGCCATGGACTCTGCGTCCTCTGCGGCAAAATCGACCAAGGGAAGCGTTGCATAGCACTGGGAGTCTGCGCGAGTGTTCATGACTATTATTTTCGCCTTTCCGTAAAGGCGGCTCGATTGCTCTGCGGCAAGTCCCGTGTCGTTACTGTTGGGGAAAACTATTATGCTTTCGACTGAAAGCTTTTCATATTGCTCAATAAAATCCTGTGCGGAGGGGGGATACTCTCCGTCACCCGGAATTACTACGTCCGCGCCCATTTCAAGAAATCTCTCGCCCATAAGCGCGCCGTGCGCAACTGCTACGACTGCAACCTTGGCATTCTCTCCGCCGTGAAGCTTTATTGCCGCGGGGGCGGTCTGTCTGTACTCGTGGTGCTGAACGTTCATGTTTTCTATCTTGAGTGTGAGGAATTCACCGTAGGCATGGCAAACTCCGAGCACCTGCTCGGGTGTGCGGGTGTGGATATGAACCTTTACTTTGTCGTTCTCGTAAACGGTAACGATAGAGTCACCCATGTCGGATAGCTCCTCGCGGAATGCGTCGTAATCAAACTCGCACTTTCCGCTCGTCAACTGAAGAACAAATTCGGTGCAATATCCGAAATCAAATTTTGAATTTCTGTCAAACGCATTGTAATCAACTGCCGCGGTGCTTGCCGACGAGGTTATGACCTCTGCCAGCGGCTCTCCGCGAAGATACTTCTGCATGCCCTCGAATACGAACACGAGTCCTGCTCCGCCGCTGTCAACGACTCCTGCGGATTTGAGGACGGGAAGCATGTCGGGGGTGTTATCAAGCGTGCGCCTTGCCTGCTTTAAGAACATTGAAATAACGTCGTCAACCGTCAGTACGTTCCCCTTCTCTGCCTGAGCCTTTACGTAATCCGTGGCTTCTCTCGCGACCGTCAGCATAGTTCCCTCGACGGGATTTGAGACTGCCTCGTAAGCGCAGGCGACACCCATAGACAGAGCGTCGATAAGCTCGGCAGCGCCAGCCTCCTCAAAGGCTGCGAGGTGGTCAGAAAGACCCTTGAAGAACTGCGAGGCGATAACGCCCGAGTTGCCTCTTGCCCCGAACACGACGCCTGCGGAAAAGCGCCTTGCTACCGCCATAAGTCCGTCGGACGAGCCCTCAACGGGAGTAAATCCGTTTTGAAGAGTCATGAGCATATTTGTTCCCGTATCTCCGTCGGGCACGGGGAAAACGTTAAGTGCGTTTACGTGCTCCTTATAAAGAGCGAGATTTCGGATGCCGTAGTCTAAAAGATCAAGATATTGCTGTCCGTTTATATTTTTTATCATTTGCTGTAATGCTCCTTAAATGCTTGATTGAGCGTCAAGCGATATTACTTTCCCGTGATGCGGGTAATAATCTCCTTCTCAACGGAAAGGTCCTCGGAGATGGGCTCGCCGAGATAGTAAACTCCTACCATTCCGGGGCCGATGTTTGCTCCGCAGCCGTAGAATACGTCGGTCATAAACACCTTCTTCGGAGCGAGCTCGTTTTCGATCTTTTCCTTAAGCGTTTCGGCGTAAGCGTCTCTGTTGGAGCTTATTACCAGAACGTACTGATCCTTTATGTCGGTTGCGGTCTCGGCAACGTAACGAACGGTGGTGTCAAGCGCCTTGTTCATTCCCTTTACCTTGGTAAGAACGGTGGTATATCCGTCGGCGTTGCAGTCGCCCATGGGCTTTACACCCGCAAAGCTTCCCATGATAGCCTTACCCATGGAAATTCTGCCGCGGCGCGCGATAAAGAACAAGTCGTCGATGGGGCCCATCTGGTGTACTCTGCGCTTGTTTTCCTCAAGCCAAGCAACTACCTCGTCAAAGCTCTTGCCCTCGTTTTTGAGCATATGAGCGTAAATAACGAGAAGTCCGAACGCACCCGACATTCTGAACGAGTCAACGCAAGTAATTTTTGCATCGGGATAGCTTTCGATCACTCTGTTTGCCGCCTTCTGAGAAAACTCAAACGTAGAGCTTATTTTAGAGGACAGAGCGATGCATATTATAGCGTAGCCATCCTTTACGTATTTTTCAAATACCTCGCAATATTCCTCGATATTGGGGGGAGCGGTTGTAACCTTTACTTTTTTGTTGGAAAGCGCTGCGTAAAAGTCCTGTTTTGACATAGGCTCCCATACAAGCTGTGTTAAGAAGTCTCTGCCGTCATCAAAATGAATGTGTCCTTTTACGTAGTCCTCCATACCGATTTCTTTGCGAATATCTTCGCGAAGATCACAACAAACATCAGCAAGAATAACGTATTTTTCCATAAAAACTCCTTTTTTCTTCGGCTGTAAATTTTTGAATATCAAAAGCCGATGTAATATAGTTATACGAATGACATTATATCATACTTCGACACATTTTGCAACAGTTTTTTAAAATTTCAAAATGTTTCCTACAAGTAATATTATAATTTTATTATTCAGGTGGCGCAAAAAAACACTCCCGAGGCAAAAAAATAGCGTACAGATGCTCATTTTTTCACATCGGGAGTGAAGATTATTTACTTTTTTTGAAAACTAAAAGCTTGCTCAAAATGTAATTGGTTACGACTACTATGACCGACGTAATTGCCTTTGCCCAGACACGCGAGGTGACGCTTATGCCGATGAGCGTGAAGGCTTGGTAGCCAAGACCGTCGAAAAGGGCGATAACTGCGAGGTTTGCCACGACCTCGAGTAGGTAGGTAAACACTCTGCCTGCGGCGAATTTTCCAAGCTGCTTTGCCGTGTTTTTTGCTCCTCTTGCGGCATCGGTGAATACCCATAGCTTGTTTGTAATAAAAGCCACGAGAACTCCTACTACCCATTGAACAGAGCTGCCTATAACGTCAAGCACAGGAGAGGGATTTCCCGCTCCGTCGTTCAAAAAAGCAACGCCTATCTTGAGTGTGACAAAGCAAGCGCCAAGGGAGGCGACCGTGGTTATAACGCCGAAAAACAGGTAAAGTATTATTTCTTTGTATTTACTCCAAAGAGCCTTGATTTTTTCCATAAAGGTGCTCCTGATAGAATTTTTATGAGGGACTACTCATCCGTCCTCGACGCCCCGTTTTAAATCACGCCAATATTTCCGTCAGCGGTAGCCTTTCCGTCCGTGTCATTCTGAGTGGAGTGAAGCTTATGTTACAGAGGCTTCCCTTGGGGGAAGCTGTCGCGCAAGCGACTGATGAGGGTAGGATGCGAAGCATCCGTGCTTTTTGTAAATTGTTACTTTGCGTATATAGCACGCTCGCCCTGCTCGCTACCCTCATCCGTCACTCGCACAAGGCTCGTGCCACCTTCCCCCAAGGGAAGGCTTTTCTAAAATCGAGCATTAGGCTACGGAATTTAATTTGCGCTTTATTTTTTTATCTTTTCCGCGTATTGACGGGCGGCGTCCTCTAACTTATTAGAGCCGTAATTATAGTATTTTTTGTCCTTTATATCGTCGGGCAGATACTGCTGATCGACGTAGTGATTGGGATAGGAATGAGGGTATTTGTAGCCCTTGAAAAGCGGGCTTTGAAGATGCTTAGGCACTACTCTGCCGTATCCCTTTTCCACGTCGTCCATTGCGGCAAATACCGCGTCGTGCGCGGAGTTTGACTTTGGCGAGGTGGCGAGAAGCACTGCTGCGTTTGCAAGCGGTATTGCCGCCTCGGGCATGCCGAGCTCCTTTGCGGACTCACAGCAGGAGCGTGTGATCACAGCCGCCATGGGGTAAGCAAGACCTACGTCCTCGCTTGCGATAACCTGAAGGCGGCGGCAAACGGATATAAGCTCACCGAGCGAGAGAAGCTTTGCAAGATAAAACACAGTTGCGTCGGGATCGGAGCCGCGTATGGATTTTTGCAGACAGGAGAGCAGATCGTAGTGGGTATCGTCGTCGAAATTCCCTACTCTTACGTTGAAATTATCGACCGTATCCTTGGTTATCGCATCATCTGCGGCAAAAAACGCATTTTCCGTCAAAACTATGGCGTGGCGCACGTCTCCTGAGGTCGAGCGGGCGATATACGTTACCGTGTCGTCGTCGATCGTTTTTGACGTACCCATCTCTGCGTTGAGGTGCTTCACCGCGCGGCGGACGGCAATGGCGCAGTCCTCGGGCGCGACGGGCTTGAACTCAAACAGAGAGGAACGCGAGAGTATCGCATTGTAAATGTAAAAGTGAGGATTTTCGGTAGTCGAAGCGATCAGCGTAACTCTGCCGTCCTCTATGTATTCGAGCAGCGCCTGCTGCTGTTTTTTGTTAAAATACTGTATCTCGTCGATATAAAGCAGAATTCCGCCGGCAGAAAAGATGTTGTTCGTGCCCGCGAGGATCTCCTTTACGTCTGAGAGCGACGCCGTGGTGGCATTGATTCTGTGGAACGACATTCCCGACTCGCGCGCGATGATCTCCGCCGCCGTGGTTTTGCCCGTGCCGGGAGGGCCGTAAAAGATCATGTTGGTGATCCTTCCCGAGCTTAGCATCTTGCGGACCACTCCGCGTTCTCCGAAAAGATGCGCCTGACCTACTATTTCATCAAAGCTTTTCGGGCGCAGGGCTTCCGCTGTTCTGATATTGTTCATACTGTATCTCCGTTTTAGAGAATATTACTGTTTTGGTTGCTTGCGAGTGTGCCCACAATGCTGTCAATAATTCTGAGAACACCCGGGAGCGCACCAAGAACTACGAACATCGCGACTAACAAAAGCGCCGAGCAAAGCAGAGCGACTTTTAGCGTAGTTCCCTTTTGCTCGAACTTTACGTCTGCCATAAATCTCATTTCTTCGGGAATATAGAAGGTGTCCGCGTAGGGGTTGATCTTATACGCTTGCTCCTTAAAACGTGGTAGGCTTCTGTTTTGCGCGCGCTGTTCGTTATACTCCTTGCGGCGAGCGTTCTGATCGGCGATAAATTCCTCCTCCTCGCGGCATCTTACGACGCGCCGCAGAGTGGTGCTTTTTCTTACGGCGAGGCGAATGATCGCATTTTCTTCAAATCCAAGATCCTCGAGATTCAGCGCGCTTTCGGGAGAAAACGCCTCTTTTTTTATAATGCTTCTTACAACGCCGCCAAGCACTCTTTTGTTGAAAACCGATGTGAAAAGGGCGACAATAAGCCCCAAAAACATGCCTATTATCAATATGCGGACGGAAAGAAGACCGCCTGTGCCGAGATTGAGATGCTCGTAGTATTCGGTCGGACTTACGTAGGTCGTGTAGAAAAAATTCCACACTGCCTCAAAAAACGATAGCTCCTCCTCGATCGCCTCCGTAACGGCGGAGGTGTACGCCGTGACTGTGAGAATACTTATATTCATGGTATCTCCTTTTGGGTGTTCAAGGGCGGGGCGGCATTGGATTTTTTGCGCGCTCCGCCCTTTTGTTTAATTACTTTTTGATTATATCAACACCGATATACTTGCGAAGTACCTCGGGTACTACGACCGAGCCGTCAGCGAGCTGATTCTGCTCTACGAGTGCGGGAAGCACGCGGGAGGTCGCAAGACCTGAACCGTTGAGCGTGTGAACAAACTCTGTCTTGCCGTTCTCGCGTCTTACGCGCATCATTCCGCGGCGAGCCTGATAGTCGCGCGCGTTGGATACGGAGGAAACCTCCTTGTAGCCATCCATAGAAGGAATGTTGATCTCGATGTCGTAGGTTCTTGCCATAGATGCGGAGCAGTCCTCTGCCGCAAGCTTGACCGTTCTGAAGTGGAAGCCGAGTCCCTTAACGAGGTTCTCTGCGTTTGCTACAAGCTCCTCGAATGCCTCGTCGCTCTTTTCGGGAAGAGTGTACTGTACCATTTCAACCTTGTTGAATTGGTGTCCTCTTACCATTCCGCGCTCGTCTGCGCGGTAGCTTCCTGCCTCGCGGCGGAAGCAGGGGGTATAGCTTATATACTTGCGAGGAAGATCTGCCTCGGTGAGAATCTCGTCTCTGTGGAGAGATACGAGAGCTGTCTCTGCTGTGGGAAGCATAAAGCGGCGGCGCTCGTCCTCTGCCGTTTCAAGCCAATATACGTCCTCTGCAAACTTCGGGAACTGTCCTGCGGTAAGTCCGCACTCGTAGCCGAGCATGTGAGGAACGAGCATAAGCTCATAGCCGTTGCCAAGGTGGGTGTCAATGAAGTAGTTGAGGAGCGCCCACTCAAGTCTTGCGCCCATTCCGCGGTATATCCAAAATCCTGCGCCCGAAAGCTTTGCGCCTCTCTTGTAGTCGATAAGACCGAGGTCGGTGCAAAGGTCAACGTGGTTCTTGGGCTCAAAATCAAAGGTCTTGGGCTCGCCGAAGTAGCGCAGCGGCTGGTTGTTCTCCTTGCCGCCTGCCAAAAGGTCCTCATCGGGAAGATTGGGAAGTCCAAGCATAACAGAGGTAAACTGTGTTTCTACCTCTTTAAGGCGCTCGTCGATCTTCTTGGTCTTTGCGCCCATCTCTTTCATTTCTACAAAAATAGCGGAAACGTCCTTTCCCTCTTTCTTGTACTGGGGAATGAGCTTGTTCATCTTGTTCTGCTCTGCCTTTATGGACTCGGTCTCTGCGATAAGCGCTCTTCTTTCGGTATCAAGCGCGAGTATCTGCTCTATCTCTGCCTTTGCGTCTTTTCCCTTTTTCTGAAGTCTTGCAAGTACCTCGTCGGGATTTTCCTTGATATATCTGATGTCTAACATTGTAAATTACCTTTCTTTGTTTTAAAAATGGAAAATATTGGAAATTTATGTCAATCTACCACTTCATCGAATATGGTATTACCGCAAAGCGAGGTCAGAAGTGATTCAAGGTCCTCGTCGTCGCTGTAAGAGATCTCAATTACCTTTTTGTGAGAGGAGCGCGAAATACGTACCTTTCTGCCGAGTGTCGACATGGCTCTGCGCTCAAGCTCCTTCATGTGAGTCTTGATCTGGGGGTGTACCTTTTCTTCTTCGGAGTCGGAACGGAGGTTGTTGATGCGCTGAACGAGAGATTCTACCTCGCGAACGGAGAGCGAGCGCTCAACGATCTTGTTGGCATACTCTATCATAAGCTCCTCGCTGTTAAGTCCGAGAATCGCTCTTGCGTGTCCTGCGGAGATAGTTCCCTCCTTGAGCATTTCCAATACTTCCTTGGGAAGCTCCAAGAGTCGAAGCATGTTTGCGATTGCGGGGCGGCTCTTGCCTACCTGCTTTGAAACCTGCTCCTGAGTGAGTCCGAATTTGTCGATAAGCGCGCCATATCCCATAGCTTCTTCAACGGGATTGAGGTCCTCGCGCTGAATGTTTTCGATAAGCGCGACCTGCGCAGCCTTAAGCTCGTCGCCGTCAAATATTACTGCGGGAATTTCGGTAAGTCCTGCCATTTTTGACGCTCTCCAACGGCGCTCACCTGCGATGATCTCGTAAGTTCCCTCCGCAACGGGATTTTCGCGTACAATAATGGGCTGAAGCACGCCGTATGCCGCGATTGAGTCAGCCAAAACCTCAAGCGCCTCTCGCTCAAAGGTCTTTCTCGGCTGGTCGCGACGCGGCTCAATGTCCGAAATTCTTATATTTTCAGCGGCGCCCTTCTTGGACTCTAAAATGTTATCATCAAAAATTGAGTAAAAGTCTCTGCCGAGACCCCCTGCCTTTTTAGCCATTTGTATACCACCTTTATTTTTTAAAATTTGATTTTACGCTTCTTGTGCGCGGTTTTGTATCGTAGAGAGATTTTTGAATGTCGCCGTAAAGCGATGAAACGCTCGGAGAAACCTGCGTTTTTACCTCGCCCTTCGATTCAACGAGGGGCTTACCCTTGTTTTCTCTCAAAGTCATGGAATTATCCTCGAGCAGATCGTCAAGGCCTCTGCCGAGTCCTGAGGGTTTTCTTGCCATATGTTCCCTCCTTATATTCTTGAAACGATTTCTCTTGCTACATCAAGATACTCCTTAGCACCCTTGGAGTTCTTGTCGTGGTAGAATACCGGCTTGCCAAAGCTCGGAGCCTCGGAAAGCTTGACGTTTCTTGATATCTTTGTATTGAAAAGCTTGTCGTCGTAGTGCTTTTTTAGCTCGTTGATTACCTGCATCGAGAGCAAAAGTCTGCTGTTATACATTGTTACGAGTATTCCGCAGATAGAAAGATCGGGATTATAATGCTTCTGAATGAGCTTTACTGTTATCATGAGCTGAGAAAGTCCCTCGAGCGCATAGAATTCGCACTGCATAGGTACTATCACTCTGTCACTTGCGGTAAGGGCATTCACGGTAAGGCGTCCAAGTGAGGGTGGACAGTCGATAAGTATGTAATCAAAATCGCCCTTTACCTCTGCGAGAGCCTTTTTCATACGGTATTCGTTCTCGTCGAAGTCGAAAAGCTCAAATTCGGAGCTTGTCAGCGTCGTATTTGCGGGAATTACCGACAAATTCTCATAAGGAGTCTCACGGATTATGTCCTTGACGTTCATTTCTCCGTTCAAAAGCTCCTTGGTAGTTCCTTTTAATCCTCTCTTTGTAACACCGACGCCGCTGGTAGTGTTTCCCTGAGGGTCGAGATCTATAAGCAGAACGCGGTGTCCGAGCAGTCCGAGAGAAGCCGCTACGTTAACGCAAGAGGTCGTCTTTCCAACACCGCCTTTTTGGTTAGCAAACGATATAATTTTTGCCATTTGGGTCGTTCCTTTCCTACATTTTTATAATTTACATTTATACACAATGATTATACCACAAAAAAACACATAATGCAAGAGAATTTTGGCGATTTTTATGTATTTTTTTAAATTAATGTTTCACGTGGAACGCTTGAGGCAAAAAATGTTTCACGTGGAACATTCTGCAATTGATCAACTAATTGTTTTACGTGAAACAAAAAAGACACCGACGTTGAGTCGATGCCTTTTTGTGCCGTTATAGCGGCTTTTTGCTTATTTTTGAGTAATGTCTTGGGAATTCCTTGGGGGTTTTTGTCTCTTTGCTAACGTATATTATAACACGTTGTTCCATATCTCCGTTTCTGCTGTTCAAGGGACGCTCGTCAACAGATATGAGTTTTCCGCCGCATTTTGCTATTGCATTAGCGGAGATTTTTGCCTCGTCGTCGCCCTTGGCTGCTTTCATTGCTACGAAGCTACCGCCAATCTTGACGAATGGCAAGCAAAGCTCGGTGAGTATCGGCATAGCAGCCACGGCGCGCGCGGTCGCTATATCGAAGCTTTCGCGGTATGATGCATCATTTGCGAGCACCTCGGCGCGCTCTGCGATTGCCGTTATGTTGTTTAAGGAAAGCGTTTTTGCTGTTTCTTTGACGTATTCTATACGCTTTGCAGTGCTATCCAAGGCGGTTATCGAGATATCGGGTCGGAAAATGGCGAGCGGCAACGTTGGGAAGCCTGCGCCGCAGCCAACGTCAATGACCTTTACATTAGTCGGAATGTACGGGCTTACCGTAAGAGAATCTGCGTAGTGGCGGAGAATAACGGACTCCTCGTCCTTGATCGCTGTGAGGTTCATTGACTTATTTACTTCGAGCATGCGTGTCGTAAGATCATAAAGCTTCTGCGCTGTTTCTTTGGTTAAAGGGGGCAGAGAAGCGTTCTTATCCCAAATTTCAAGGGCAATATTGTAAAATTCTGTAAAATTCATGTAAAACTCCGTATAAATCTTTGTATGTTTCACGTGAAACATTAACGGGTTGCGGCTTATTTAATGCCGAAATATATGAGCAGGACAGAAATGTCCGCAGGGTTAACGCCGCTTATGCGCGAAGCCTGTCCGATAGTAAGAGGCTTAACCGATGCAAGCTTTTGAGCCGCTTCAAGGCGTAAGCCTTTTATGGAAAGGTAATCAACGTTTGCGGGGATTTGCTTGGTTTCGAGGCGCTCTTGGCGACGGACCTCATTGATCTGACGCTTTATATAGCCCTCGTATTTGACCGTGACCTCGACGGTATCGACTACTCTCGGGGGGAGCGCTGGGCGATTTTTGTCGATCGGCTCGAGCAGAGAATAGCTGAGCTGGGGGCGTCTTAATAGCTCTGCGAGCGAAAATCCCGTAGAAATCGTCGCAAGTCCCAAGGATTCAAGCAGAGGATTTGCCGTTGTTGGGGAAACGTGAGTCTCGTTGAGTCGCAAAATTTCAGCCTCAACCTGCTCTTGCTTCTTCAAAAATGCCGAGTACTGCTCCTCTGTGACAAGTCCTACCTCGTAGCCCTTTCGAGTCAAGCGCGTGTCTGCGTTGTCTTGACGTAATAAGAGTCTGTATTCCGAGCGCGACGTCATCATTCTGTAAGGCTCATTCGTGCCTTTTGTGACGAGATCGTCGATAAGTGTGCCGATATAACTCTCGGATCTGCTCAAAATGAGTGGTTTTTTGCCTCTTAAGGCAAGAGACGCGTTAAGTCCTGCGATAAGACCTTGCGCGGCGGCTTCCTCATAACCCGAGGTGCCGTTGAACTGTCCTGCGCCGTACAAGCCGCGAATTTGCTTGAATTCAAGCGTGGGTAAAAGCTGGGTGGGATCGATGCAGTCATACTCAATAGCGTATGCGTAGCGCATTATTTCCGCCTTGCTAAAGCCCTCAAGCGACGCGAGCATCTCGCGCTGAACGTCAACGGGCAGAGAGGTGGAAAAGCCCTGAATGTACATTTCCTCGGTATTTGCGCCCACGGGCTCGATAAAGAGCTGGTGGCGCTCCTTGTCTGCAAAGCGAGTCAGCTTGTCCTCGATCGAGGGGCAATAGCGCGGGCCCGTGCCGTGGATCTGTCCTGAATACATCGCAGAACGGTGTATATTTTCTCTTATAATTCGATGTGTTTTGCTGTTTGTGTATACGACGTGGCAGGGAAGCTGAGAAAGACCGTCGAAATATTCGTCGGGAGTGAGATATGAGTAGGGAATTACCCTATCTTCTCCATTCTGAATTTCAAGATTTGAGGTGTCTATCGTGCTTTTCTTCACGCGCGCGGGCGTACCCGTCTTGAAGCGGAGCAGCTTGACACCGTGCTCTATGAGAGACGCGGAAAGCCCCTTTGAGGCAAGGAAGCCGTCGGGACCGCTTTCGTAGTTGACGTCGCCGACAAAAATGCGGCTCTCAAGGTAAGTTCCTGAGCAGATGACGGCGCATTTGCACTCCCACACCTCGCCAAGCTTGGTGGTTACCGACTTAACAGCGCCGTCATCTACCTCAATAGAGACTATTTCAGCCTGAATAAGGCGAAGATTCGGCGTCGTTTCAAGCGTATGCTTCATTATTTCATGATACCGCTTGCGGTCAGCCTGAATGCGCTTTGAGTGAACTGCCGCGCCCTTACCGAGGTTGAGCGTTCGCGACTGAAGCGTCACCTTGTCTGCTGCCTTGCCCATTTCTCCGCCAAGCGCATCGATCTCGTATACGAGGTGTCCTTTACCGGTGCCGCCTATCGAGGGGTTGCAGGGCATATTCGCAATGCTTTCAAGCGACATGGTGAAAAGGACTGTGTCCATTCCCGTCCTTGCCGCCGCCAATGCCGCCTCAATGCCCGCGTGACCTGCACCGATAATGGAAATATCTGTAAAATTTGACATATTTTGTATATTCCTATCGTCGATATATAATAATTGTACCAAAAAAAGCCGACCGTGTCAACACTTTTTGAAAAGAGAAGGACTGCTGATGCCAAATGGGGAGCGCGGAAAAATAAAAAAGCTGAATTGCAAAAATCCAGCTTTTTGGATATATGCTTTAAAATACGCCGATGCTTTTCAATATCCACGTTGCCGCGAAGATGGTGAAGCCCGAGATAAGGGTGGTCCATACCACGAGCTGTCCTGAAAGAGCCGAGTCAGCGCCCATTTCCTGCGCCATAGGCACGCTGGAAACCGCAACGGGCGTGACGTAGACTGCCAAAAAGGTTGCGAAATGAGCACCGTTGAATCGACCGAGCGCCAGCGCTACCGAAAGAGCGATTACGGGGATCAAAAGACAGCGCACGAGCACCGTCCACAATATCGGCTTTTTGAGAGAGGGAACTGCGGAAAACTCAAATTGCGCTCCGAGCGTGATAAGCGAGAGGGGAGTAGCGACGGCGGAGAGCGAGGTGAGCACCGAGTAGACGGGCTTTACGTCCGAGAGACGAAATTCTATGCTGTGCTTTACAAATGCCGCGCGGACGAGAAGCACAACGCCGCCAAGCGCAATAGCTTGTATCAGCGGATTTTTTACAATATCTAAAAGTATTTGCAGAGGGGTGGATTTTTTGCCGTTTTTAGTGCCAAAGATGGAAAGCGACACGACTGCTAAAATATTAAACAGCGGGATAATGAACGCCGAAAGCATTGCTGCAAATATTCCGCCCTCTGTGCCAAATATCGAGGTCGCTAAGGGGATCCCCACAAGCGCGTAGTTGGAGCGGAAGAAGCCTTGCAGTATCGAGCCTCTTTGACGGTTATCCTTGGTGATAAGCATAACGGCGGGGATACCGACAAAGAAAATGCAAACGGTGAAGATCAGCACGTAGAAGATATAGTCAAAGGACGTTTGGCTAAAGCTTTGAATATTGTAAACGTTCAAAAAGAGCATTGCGGGCAAAAATACCCGAAACACGAGCTTATTCATTACACCGGTGACGGAAAGGGGCAGCACGCCGAGCCTTCGGAGCAGATAACCGAGACACACCATAAGAACAATGGGGAGCACTGCGTTTATGCTAAAAATCAGATCTTCCACAGAAGTATCTCCTTAAATCATTTTTACGTAAATATTATACCATAATAAGCTAAAAACCGCAACTCTTTTTTGAGAATTGCGGTTGTAGCTTTTTATTTTCTGTGCTATAATATTACTTGTGCTATAACTTAAAAATCAACACATTCTTAAAAACGTGTTGTTCCGTTTTTTTCTTTCCGTTGGTATAATAAATACATAAAAACGAAAAGGAGAAATGAAAATGAACACAGACAAAATTTACGCAGAATCCATCGCAAAGGAGTATGCTCCTAAGGAGCATTCAAAAATTATCGCCCTCAAAAAGCTTGATGCTAAAGCAAAGCGCCCTGCAAATATTTTCGCATATACCTTTGGAGTTGTCAGTGCGCTTATAGCGGGTACGGGAATGTGCCTTGCCATGCAGGTCATTGGAGGAACGATACCTTTTATGATTCTCGGCATTGTAATCGGTATTGTCGGTTTTGCCTTTTGTGGGATCAATTATCTGATTTATAAGAAAATACTTGAAAACGGCAAAAAAAAATACGCATACGAAATCGTTGAGCTGGCAAGAGAGATAAGCGAGGGTAAATAAGCTTTAAGGAGGGCGCGTCTAATATGAATAAGAACGAAAGCAAATATTTTAATACGGCAATCAAAATGGACGAAGCCCTCTTGTCGCTTCTTGAAAAGAAGGATTTTACTTATATCACGGTAAAGGAAATATGCGAAGTTGCAGGGGTAAATCGCTCTACCTTTTATCTCCACTATGAAAACACGGCGGATCTGTTAAAGGAAACGACTCGGTACATTCTCGACAAGCATTTTTCTTACTACGGTATTGAAAAAAAAGACATGGTTGGCAGATTGGAAAGCTGTGACCGAAAGGAGCTTATATTCGTAACGCACGAATATCTTAATCCGTATCTGACGTTTATAAAAGACAACCGCCGTATATTCAAGCTCGCTATTAAGCAGTTTCAAGTAATGAATATGGACGAGGTGTACGGCAAAATGTTCAAGTACATCTTTGAGCCGATTCTTGTGCGCTTTGAGGTTTCCGAAAAAGAGCGTCCTTATGTGATAAAATTCTATTTGACGGGTGTATTCGCTATCGTAATGGACTGGATTGAGAACGATTGCAACGACGATATGGACTTTATTATCAAGGTTATAAACGATTGTGTTTTGGGGGCGCGAGACGGTAATGTATAAGATAGAAAGGCTCGCACTTCTCGGTTTGCTTTTCAACGTTGCCTTCGGTGCATACAACGTTGTATTCGGTATAATTACTCATTCCTGGTGGCTCCTAACAGTCGGCATATATTATGCAATTTTGAGTATCGTTCGATTTGTTGTACTTAAAACAAAGGGAAGCGGTAGCTTTATAACGAAATTTACCGGTGTGATGCTTATGCTGCTTTCTATGCCGCTTGTTGGTACAGTCATACTTGCGGTCGTTCGTGACAGGGGAATGGTAATGCACGAGATAGTTATGATAGCGATGGCTGTGTACTCTTTTACAAAAATCACGCTTGCCATAATAAACCTAATAAAATCAAGAAAAAGCACGTCAGAAAAGCTTATTACTCTGCGAAACGTATCTTTGGCGGACGCTTGCGTTTCTATATTTGCATTACAGCGTTCAATGCTTGTATCGTTCGGAGAAATGTCAGAAACCGATATATGTATATTTAATGCTGTAATAGGTTCAGCTGTTTGCGTAATCGTTTTTTTGCTTGGACTCAACCTTGTGAGAAATAAGAAAATATTTTTTAATACCTTGAACAGTAAAAAATAATCGGTCACAGTTAGATCACCCTCTCTCCGCAATTAAGAAAAAGAAAAGCCACCCGATTGGGTGGCTTTTCTTTTTTGCGTTGCATTTCGGATTTTATCTTTTGTAGCACAAGTAAAAAGGAAACGGCGCAGGCAATAGGAGAGTTGCTTGGGTGAGGGAAGGATAAGAAAAGGGCTACCGTTGGGTAGCCCTTGGGGTTATCTTTGTTCTTTAATGAAAGTTCTGTATTCATCACGAATCAAAGCATAAGAAATAAGGTTTTCTATTAGATTTATTATTTCTGGATCATCTAATGTCCAGTTGCGATTATAATTAAGTTCACCCAGATTAAATTTATTACCATCTATAATTTTGGGGTATCGTGATTGAATAAATGTACGTAACTCGCTAACTTTTCCGCTACCTTTATTTCCAACTGCTATTTTTCCGTGATGATAGAATATATACTTTTTGTCTGAATAACATACGTTGTCATCAATAACAAGCTGCAACGAATGATGAGAATCTTTCTCGTTATCAATTGCAACATTTAGCGCTGTTTTGCAAATGTCTGGATTAGAAAATGAACCATATGTTGAAAAACCGAATGATACGAATTCTGTACTTCCGTTACGTTCAATTAAGAAAGATCTATATGGACCATAAAAAACACCACCACCGGCATTTCCGTATGATAACATTCTTATACCATAATCTTCTATTAAATCGAATAGCTCATATTTTTTGTGTGGTAGGTGTGAATCGGTATCAAAAAGACAGGCTAACAAATTAAATGAAGCACATGCGAGTGGAAGTTCTGTTTTAGGACTTATTTCCAAATCAAATGCGGCAGGATTTTCTTTGAATATTTTTTCGATTTCTTCAAAAGAAGGTCTTTCTGTTAACTCTTCGATGGGTTGCAGTATATATTTGTTTTCAAGTATATCTGAGTAGCAAGGGAGTTTCTCGATAAGATCGTATTGTTGTGTTTGTTCGTTATAGTGGAAACACTGATACTCTAAATCATTGATCATCATAGCATAATCACAGCCAAGTGTATCACTGTAAAAAGATAATTGATCTGCAACTTTTTCACCTAATCCGACACCAGGGGCTTTACACTCAATAACAGCAACGGGAATAAGCTCGCCGTCTTTTGTATGACATTTAATTGTAATATCAGCTCGTCGTATAGAATTAACACCGTAATGCGATAAATGCTCCTCGACACTTATCATGTCCGCAGGAACTTTCAAATCATATAGCAAATGAGAAATAACTTGCTGTCTCACAGTTTCTTCTGGGGTAATATATATAAGCTTTTTTCTAATCGGATCAAGGTAGCATTCTTTGTTTTTTCTCATATACACTTTGGGTAAAGGTTGTGAAGATAAATCAATAAACATTTTAGACTCCTCTCTAAAAAAGATGATAATTGCATAAATATTATAACACAAAATAGTGAAAACCGCAATCCTTTTTTGCAACATAACAGAGAGGGATTCGTTCTTGATTGTTGCCCGACGTTTCGGATTTTGTCTTTTGTTATGTCGGGCAAAAATCTTCGGTCACCGTTCACAAAACAACTCACTGGGTTGTTTTGTTCACTGCGTTCGAACCCCTCTCTCTCCGCCGTTTGAAAAAAGAAAGAACCACCCGATTGGGTGGTTCTTCTTTTTGGCGGAGAGAGAGGGATTCGAACCCTCGTGTGCTTGCGCACAAACTGATTTCGAGTCAGCCCCGTTATGACCACTTCGATACCTCTCCGTATGAAATTTAGAGTGTCCTTTTACAAGACGCTATATATTATAGCATGAAGATTTCGAAAATGCAAGAGCTTTTTGAAAAATATCGTGCAAAAGAGCAGAAAAGAATATTACATCTATTGTAAAACGTGAAAAATTGTGGTAGAATAATGTAGATAAACTTTTTAGGAGGAATTTTATGCTGTCTGTGGTATATAGCGCGGGGCTTTTCGGAATCGATGGGTATATTGTTTCCGTTGAGTGCAACGCGCAGTCGAGAATACCCGATTTTGAGCTTGTTGGCTTACCCGATCTTGCGGTCAAGGAAGCAAAAGAGAGAGTCCGTACCGCTTGCGAGAACAGCGGCTACCGCTTCCCCGCGCTTGAGCTTACCCTCAATCTTGCTCCTGCGGACAGGCGTAAGGAGGGCTCTGCCTTTGACGTGGCTATGCTGCTTGGTATACTTCACTGTGGCGGTGTTATAGATTACGGTGTGAATTTCTCCGACAAATGCTTCGTCGGCGAGCTTTCGCTTTCGGGTAGTGTGCGTGGTGTTCGCGGTGCGCTTTGCATGTGCGTTGCGGCGCGTGACGCTGGGATAAAGGAGTTTTACGCGCCCCGCGAGAACGCAAAGGAAGCGGCGGCGGTAGAGGGAATAACCGTTTACTCCGTTGACAACATAAAGGACCTCGTGCGCCACCTCAACGGACAAGCACAGCTTACGCCCGTTGAGTGCGACAGAGCTGCATTTGAGAGTGCCACACTTAGTGCGGATATAGATTTTTCGGACGTTAAAGGTCAAGCCATGGCGAAGCGCGCCATGGAGATAGCCGCCGCAGGCGGACACAACATTCTGCTTATCGGACCGCCCGGTACGGGTAAGTCCATGCTCGCAAAGCGTCTGCCCACGATTCTGCCGCCATTGTCCTTCGACGAGGCGATAGAATCGACCAAGGTGCACTCGGTTGCGGGCACGCTTAAAGACGGTGTCTCTTTACTCGCGCACAGGACCTTCCGCTCCCCCCACCACACGATGAGTGCGGTAAGCCTTGTCGGCGGCGGTATAAATCCGATGCCCGGCGAGGTATCATTGGCGCACAACGGTGTGCTTTTTCTTGACGAGCTTCCCGAATTTCCAAAGACCGTTACAGACTCGCTCCGTCAGCCGATAGAGGACAGGCGCGTTACTATAACCCGCGCGAACGGAAGAGTTACGTACCCCTGCTCATTCATGCTGGTTGCGGCTATGAATCCTTGCAGATGCGGTTATTTCGGGCATCCGACTAAAAAATGCACTTGCTCGCAGAACGACGTAAGGCGTTACATATCCAAGATAAGCGGTCCACTGCTTGACAGAATAGACATACAGATAGAGCTTCCGTCACTTTCCTACGACGAAATTTCGTCCTCGAATGAGGTTGGCGAATCGTCCGAGACTGTAAGAAAGAGAGTTATCGCGGCTCGCGAGTTTGCGGCAAGCAGAATGAGCGGTGAGGTTGGAATTTACTGTAACGCACAACTGTCCTCGGCACAGATACGCACGTACTGTCCCATGGACGATGCCGCAAAGGCAGTCATAAAATCCGCCTACGAGAGGCTTGGAATGTCAGCGCGCGGCTACGACAGAATTTTGCGCGTCGCCCGCACTATTGCCGATATCGACGGCAAGGACGTTATATCTGCTTCGCACATTGCCGAGGCGATACAGTACCGCAGTCTTGACAAAAAGTATTGGAACAACTGATAGGTGAAAAAATGAGAGAAGCACTCAAGGATTTTATATTCGAGCTATGCGCCGTGCCGTCCGTTTCGGGCTTTGAAGCACGGGCTACGGGGGCGCTTTGCGACCTTCTCGGCGCATCTCTTGAGCACGTGTTTACCGACGGAGTGGGTAACCACGTGTTCGTCAAGAGATGCGGCAAAGAGAATGCACCGCGCATACTTATTGACGCGCACATGGACGAGATAGGCATGATGGTTACGGACGTATGCGACGGCGGATTTTTGCGCGTCGCGCCTCTTGGGGGAATTGACCCGTCCATTATGCAGGCGGCAGACGTCATAATATACGGCAAGGAAGCCTTGCGCGGAGTTATCGTATCAACGCCGCCACACCTGCGCGAGGGCGACACGCTTGTCGCTGCTGACGAGATGCTCATTGACACGGGACTTTCAAAAAAGAGGGCAGAGGAGCTTATACCGCTCGGTACGCCTATTGCCTTTTACTCTCCCTACGGAGAGCTTTTGAACGGAAAAATAGTCGGTAAGTGCTTTGACGACAAGGCATGCGCGGCTTGTGCTCTCTGGGCTGTTATAAACACGCCTGCCGAGAGTCTTGCGGCGGACGTTTACGTTATGCTATCGGCAGTTGAGGAGACCAACCGGGTAGGCGGAGTTGCGGCGGGAGCGTTTACCGTAAAACCCGATTACGCTATGGTCATTGACGTAAACCTTGCAAGAGTGCCCGACACCAAGGCTTTTGAAACGGTTGAGATGGACAAGGGAGTATCACTTTCTGTGAGTGCCGCGACGGACGTAAGGCTTACGCGCAAGGTCGAGGCGCTTTGTGTTGAGAGAGATATACCGCACACCATGATTGCAGCGCCCTCAAGCACGGGAACTAACGCTATATCCTTAAATCTTACGGAGTACGGCATACCAACGGTAGACGTAGGCTTGCCGCTTGCGTCCATGCACACGTACAACGAGGTTATTTCCATGAATGACTGCGACGCGCTTGTGCGTCTTGTCGAGGAGTTTATCACCTCGCGCTCTTTGGCGGAGAGCATGACGGCGGGAAAGGTGGACTTTTTATGAGCACACAGGATTCTATTAAGCTTATAAGCGACTTGTGCGAGGCGTTCGGACCCTCGGGCTGTGAGGACGAGGTTGCCGCTCTTATAAAAAAAGAAATTTCTGACATTTGCCCGAATGCGGCATACGACAGAATGGGAAATCTGATTGCTGTTATGCGCTTTGGTGACCTGACTGCGCCTGCTCGCCGCAGAATAATGATAAGCGCGCACATGGACGAGGTCGGCTTTATGGTAACCGAGATACACAAGGACGGGTACATCGGCTTTGACACTGTCGGCGGTATTTCGGATAGCGTTATCGCGGGCAGACGTGTGAAGATCAAAAAGGCTGACGGCACGCTTCTCTCGGGTGTTATTGCTTCAAAGGCGATACACCACAAGGACAAAGAGGAGAGAAAAAAGGCGGTGGCTGTAAATAAGCTCTTTATTGACATTGGCGCTCTTGACAGAGAGGACGCAGAAAAGCACGTAAGGATCGGAGATTTCGTGACCTTTGACTCCGAATTTTACAGTTTCGGCGAGGGAATGATAAAGGGTAAGGCGATCGACGACAGAATAGGCTGTGCGGCAATGATCGAGGTTATGAGAAATCTTTCCGCAACCCCTATTTTGGAGAACACTGACGTGTGCTTCTGCTTTACGGTCAGAGAGGAGATCGGACATTCGGGCGCTCGGATTGCGGCATATGAGTTAAGACCCCAGTATGCTATCGTGCTTGAAACCACGGCAATTGCCGATATAGCTGACGTAAAGCCTGCGAAGCGAGTCGCGGACGTGGGTAAAGGAGTGGTAATATCCGTAATGGACCGTTCCACTATATACGACAAGGAGTTTGTAAAGCGAACACTTGACGTTGCATGTCAAAATGATATAAAAGCACAGGTGAAAAGATATGTTTCAGGCGGCAACGATGCAGGGCATATCCATAAAACGGCAGAGGGAGCAAAGGTGGTTACCATGTCCGTGCCGACGAGATATCTGCACTCTCCCGCTTGCGTGGCAGGCATTGACGATTATTTTGCACAGAGAGATTTGTGCGAGGCTATGATCAGAACTCTTTGTAAGGATTGTAAAGGAGATAACGTATGAGCTTATATAATACCTTAAAGGAGCTTTGTCTTTGCCCCTCGGTTTCGGGCAGAGAGGGCGCGATTCGCGAAAGGCTTATCGAATTGATAGCGCCGCTTTGCGACGAATACAGAGTTGATGCGCTTGGAAATCTCATCGCGCACAAAAAGGGAAGCGGCGAGAAAGTCATGCTTGCCGCGCACATGGACGAGATAGGATTTATAGTTAACTTTATTGAGGATAACGGAATGATCCGCATAGCGCCCGTCGGCGGTGTTTCGCTCACGGCGGCGGCTTATTCGACCGTCGTTTCCGAAAAGGGGGTTAAGGGAACGGTTGTGCCCGACGACAAGGTAAAGCCTGCTGATTTCAAGGCGGATGCGTTTTATATCGATATTGGTGCGACGAGCAAAAAGAGAGCCGAGGCGCTCGTAGAGATAGGAGATTTCTTCGTTGTAACCCCCAATATTCAAAGGCTTTCGGGCGGTCGCATTTGCGGCAGACCCATGGACGACAGGGTGGGCTGCGCGGTGCTTGTCGAGATTGCTCGCGATCTTGCCGATAAGCAGGTGGACAAGGATATTTATTACGTTTTCTCCGTTCAGGAGGAGGTCGGCTGTCGCGGTGCTATGACGGCGGCATATGCTATCGCTCCCGACGTTGCGCTTTGCTTTGACGTGACAGCTACGGGTGACGTGCCGGGTGCTACGCCCATGGCTTGCAAGCTGGGCGGCGGTGCGGCTGTCAAGATCAAGGACGCGTCCGTGATCTGCTCTGAGAAGATAACGAGCGAGCTTTGCCGCCTTGCCGAGGAGAACGGGGTAAAATACCAAAGAGAGATACTCACCTACGGCGGTACGGACACCTCGGCTATGCAGCTTGCGGGAAGCGGAGCTGCGGTTGGCGCATTGTCCATACCGACAAGATATATTCATACGCCGACGGAAACGTTCGATCTGTCCGACGCAGAGGCTTGCGTCAAGCTTGCCGAGCTTTTCCTTACGCAAAGAACGAAATAAATTAAAACACATACAAAAGAGGTAGAAATGCAGATTTCACAAAAGGTGCTTTCGCTCACCGCCGAGGCGGAGTCGAGGCTTTCGGATATTTTTGCCGAGATCGACAGAATATCCTTTGAAAATACAAAAAAAATAATGGACTCGTTCCGCGAGCACCGCGTAAGCGAGGCGGTATTCAATCCGACGAGCGGATACGGATACAACGACCGCGGACGCGAGCTGCTTGACGAGATCTGGGCAGACGTTATGGGCGCTGAGGCGGCGTTCGTGCGCCACAGCATAGTGAACGGCACGCAGGCGCTCACCATCGGTCTTTTTGGACTTTTGCGCCCTGGTGACATACTTTTTTCAATAGCGGGCAAGCCCTACGACACGCTTGACGAGGTTATCGGTAACACGGGAACGGCAGGCAACGGCTCGCTCCGTGACTTCGGAGTGGAGTACAGACAGTCGGAGCTCTTTCCCGACGGCTCGTTTGATCTTGAAAAAATAAGGCAGGTGCTGACGGACGAGGGCGAGCGCGTAAAGGTCGTATTTATTCAGCGCTCCAAGGGATATCTTAACCGTAAGACGTTGAGTGTTGCGGAGATAGGCGAGGTAATCAAATTTGTCAGAAGTATAAAGAATGACGTGTACGTCGTGGTTGACAACTGCTACGGAGAGTTTACCGAAACCCGTGAGCCGTGCGCGGTGGGAGCTGACATGATAATTGGCTCGCTTATTAAAAATCCCGGCGGCGGAATGGCGGAAAGCGGCGGATATATCGCCGGAACGGCGCGCGCAGTGGAGCTTGCGTCGTATAGACTTACCTCTGTTGGCTGTGGTCTTGAGGTCGGCGCTACACTTGGTCAGAATAAGAGTCTTTACAAGGGTCTTTTCTATGCGCCCCACACCACGGCGCAGGCGATAAAGACCGCGCATCTTGCGGCGTATATCTTCGGTGAAAACGGACTTGGATTTGACGTTGAGCCGAGGTGGGACGAGCCGAGATACGACATTATTCAGTCGATAATCACCCATTCGCCCGATGCGCTTTGCGCGATTTGCAGAGGTATTCAGGCGGGCTCACCCATTGACTCTTACGTAACTCCCGAGCCTTGGGAAATGCCCGGCTACGGCGACAAGGTAATAATGGCGGCGGGCGCGTTTACACAGGGCTCGTCGATCGAGCTTTCCGCGGACGGACCGCTTCGCGAGCCGTATACGGCGTATTTACAGGGCGGACTTACCTACGAGAGCGGAAAGATCGGTATAATGAGCGCGGCAGAGGAGACGGTCAAGAGCGTCTTTGGCGCTGATCTCTAAAAAAAGATACATAAATTTTAAGGAAAATAAAGGGCTGCTCAGGTTGCGACGTTTTGCAAGGAAGCAGTCCTTTTTGGTGCTTTTATATGCTTTTTTCCTCGCTTGAATTTATATATCTTTTTTTGCCGCTTACGCTCCTTTTCTATTTTTTATCCCCGTGGCGAGCTAAAAATTACGTTTTGCTTGTCGCAAGCCTTGCCTTTTACGGTGTCGCCCAGCCGTCCTTTTTGCCGCTTATGCTTGCTGTAAGCCTTGTAAATTACCTCTTTGGGCTTTTTATAGCACGCGCAAAGGACGTAAAAAGGGCGGATCTATACATGTGGCTCGCTGTTTTTCTTGATGTTGGCGTGCTATTTGTCTTTAAATATTTCGGGCTATTTATCCGACTTTTTGAGCTGCCTTTTGAAGCACCGCCGCTCCCCACGGGCATATCCTTTTACACCTTTCAGGCACTTTCTTACGTTATCGACGTTCGGCGCAGAACGATAGAGGCGCAGAAAAACCCTCTTTTGTTTACGACCTACGTCACGCTCTTTCCACAGCTTGTCGCAGGACCTATCGTGCGGTATTCCGAGATAGACAGCGAGATCGAGGCAAGGCGGCACACCGTAGAGGGAGCTGCGAGCGGAGTGAGGCTTTTTTGCATAGGTCTTTCAAAAAAGCTCTTGCTCGCAAACCCTGCGGGTGAGTGCTGGGAGCGAATGGCGCGGTATTCGGGGGGAGAGGGAACTGTGCTTGGCGCGTGGCTCGGTGTGATTTTCTTTGCGTTTCAAATTTATTTCGACTTTTCGGGATATTCGGACATGGCGCGTGGGCTTGGCAGGATATTCGGCTTTGAGTTTCCCGAAAACTTCAACTATCCCTACGTATCGAGGAGCATAACCGATTTCTGGCGGCGGTGGCACATTACGCTTTCGTCGTGGTTTCGCGAGTACGTTTATATCCCTCTCGGCGGAAACAGACGCGGAAAGGGAAGAATGTATATAAACCTTTTGATTACGTGGCTATTGACGGGGCTCTGGCACGGCGGCAGCTTTAATTTTCTTTTGTGGGGATTATATTTTTTTGTGCTGCTTGCCGCCGAAAAGCTGTTTCTTTTGCGATTGCTTGAACGAGTACCGAGCTTTTTGAGGCATTTTTACGCGCTCGTTTTTATTCTTATCGGGTGGCTGATCTTTGCTTCTGACGGCACGCTTACCGCCTCGGGGGCTCTTTCGTATTTTGGGCAGATGTTTGGCTTCGGAGCGTCGCTTTGGAGTAATGATACGCTCTTTGAACTTCGGAGAAATATAGTTTTTCTCATTATTATGGCGCTTGCGGCAACTCCGCTTGCGAAAGTGGCGGCTCACCGCCTTTCCAAGAGCAGTCCATGCGTGGCGAGACTTGTCTTTAATGCTCTGGCGCTTATCTCAATAGTGATTTCAACCGCTTATCTTACGGACAGCGCCTATAACCCGTTTCTTTATTTCAGGTTTTAGAATTAAACTTTAAAAATAGAAAAGCAAAAACACTAAAAAAACACAAAAAAATCAATAAAAAATTAGGCAAACGGGGCGAGCGTTCATAAAATGTTTATATATATATGATATAATGTACTATAATTAGGCATTTTGAAGGAATCTATAAAAGAACTTATAAAGGTTAGAAAGGAAATTCCTCTGTTATGATAAAGATCGAACATCTGGTAAAAAATTACGGCTCCAACTGCGCCGTTGACGACATCAGCTTTGAGGTCGGAAAGGGCGAGATAGTCGGATTGCTCGGACCTAACGGCGCGGGAAAAAGCACGACGATGAATATTTTGACGGGATACCTGTCATCAACGTCGGGAAACGTCACCGTTGCGGGAATAAGCGTTCTGGACAACCCTCTTGAGGCGAAGAAGCATATCGGATATCTTCCCGAACAGCCTCCGCTTTATCTCGATATGACCGTCGAGGAGTACCTCATATTTAACTACAACCTTAAGGGCTGTAAGCTCAACAGAAACAAGCACCTTGAGGAGATCTGTGAGATCGTTAAGATAAAGGACGTTTACAAGCGCGTTATCAAAAACCTCTCCAAGGGCTACCGCCAGAGAGTGGGAATCGCGCAGGCGCTTATCGGAAGCCCCGAGGTCATAATTTTCGACGAGCCGACGGTTGGACTTGATCCAAAGCAGATAATCGAGGTAAGAAACCTTTTGCGTATGCTCGGCAGAGATCACACCGTTATTCTTTCAACGCACATTCTCCAAGAGGTTCAGGCTGTTTGCGATAGAATAGTTATTATCAACAAGGGAAAGATAGTCGCTAACGAGAGAACAGAGGATATTACGCGCGCTGTTGAAAACAACAGACGCTTTAACGTCAAGATAGCAGGACCTCAAAAGGAGGTTCTCGCAATGCTTCGCTCAAAGCCCGGTATCGTTTACGCGGACGTGCTTAATCAGCGTGACGGCGACGCATATTCCTACGTTATCGAGAGCGAGGTCGGAATTGATATACGCAAGAGCCTTTTCTACACGCTTGCGGAGAAAAAGTGGCCTCTTATCGGACTTGAGGCTATGGGTATGAACCTTGAGGACATCTTTATTGCCATCGTCGATCAGAGCGCACCCAAGGCAAGATACGAACGCAAGGGCGCAAAGGCAAAGAATGCAAAGGCCGCTGCGAACGATGAGTTTGCAAAGAAGATAGTGGATAACGCGAATAAGAGCCGTGGCGGACAGTATTCCGCTCTCTTTGACGACGAGGAATAAGCCTCAATAATCAAGCCTTAAAAAAAGAAAGGAGCACGTCCCTCACGCGGACGTGGAAAAAATAAATGTTTGCAATTTTCAAAAAAGAGCTTCGCTCCTATTTTATAAATGCCGTCGGATACGTTTACGTAGGCGTTTTTCTGGCAGCGGCGGCTGTTTTGTGCGGCGTTATGACGCTTGGCGCTCAGACCTACTCCACCGCTAACTATTTCACTGCACTTATATTTGCGTTTATAGTACTTATCCCACTGCTTACCATGAAGCTTTTTGCAGAGGAAAAAAAGCTTAAGACAGAGCAGCTCCTCCTTACCGCGCCCGTTTCGGTATGGTCGATGGTGCTTGGAAAGTTTTTTGCGGCGTTTGCGCTGTTTGTCAGCACGGTGCTCGCATCCTCTATAAACTTCTTCCCTCTGTACGTTTACGGCAGAGCGGAAAGAGGAGATGCCTCCTACACGGATATTCACATAGGACCTGTGACCGCTGAGATATTTGCCTGCGTTGTCGGCATAATTTTTCTTGGTGCGGCGTTCATTGCAATTGGTCTTTTCGTTTCCTCACTTACCGAAAACCAGCTTGCTGCGGCTGTAATAACCGTTGCTATAATATTCGTAATGATAATACTCGATTTTGTTAATGCGTACATTGACGTCTATGCTATCCGCTTTGTTATTAGCTGGGTATGCGTGCTCAGCCGTTTCTCTAACTTTACGGCAGGAGTGCTGGATTATACGTCGATGCTCTATTATCTGTCGATATCGGGAGTATTCATTCTTCTTACAACGCGCGTTTACGACAAGCGCCGTTGGGGTTGATCCTCCCAAATATAGAGAAAGGCAGGTAAAAGCATGAAAAACAGATCAGCATTCGGACGCAAGCTTCGCTACGGCGGAGTGTCTGCCGTCCTTACCGCGCTTATTATCGCGGTAGTAATAATTTTGAACGTACTCTTTTCCGCTCTCGCGCAGAGATTTTTGTGGTATACGGACTTGACGCCCGAGTTTATGTTTACTCTTTCCGAGGAAGCGCTCAAAATCGTTGAGTTCGGCGACGAAAAGTTCGATACCCAGTCGCCTATCGAGCGCGTAAAGGAGGACAGAGCGGCAGGAATAAATGAGACCATAAACATAATCTTTTGCGCTGAGCCGGATACGCTTAAGAACGACATTTCACAGTATTACGTTTATGAAACGGCGCTTGAGCTTGAGAAAAACTTCCCCGACTATATTTCCGTGGAGGAGATAGATATTATCAAGAACCCCTCTGCCGTATCTCGCTTTAAGACCAATTCGCTCTCCGAGATACACACGAGCAGCGTTATTATTGAGTACGGAACGGAGTACAGAGTTCGCGAGCTTCGCAGCTTCTATATCTTTGATACCGAGGATACAGATAAACTGTGGGCTTATAACGGAGAAAAGGCGTTCGTTTCGTCTATTCTCGCAGTTACGAGAGCAGCAACGCCTGTTGCATGCATTACACTCAACCACGGAGAGACCTTTGATATTCAAACCATGGAGTTTGTAAACACCCTGACGGATGCGGGCTACGACGTATTACCCCTGTATCTTGATGAGGAGGAAATCCCCGCGGATTGCCGTCTTATCGTTGTGTTCGATCCCAAGGAGGACTTTTCCGTATTTGATCCCTCAAGCCCTCTTGAAACGGTTGACGAGCTTGATAAGCTTGACGCGTTTCTTGATGCGGGCAACTCGCTTATGGTATTTATGAATCCCGCGACTGAAAAGCTTACTAACTTCGAGGAATTTCTTGGAGAGTGGGGAATTCAGTTTAACCGTTCTCCCGATCCCGCAAACGAGCAGAAGCTCGTATCTCACCTCGTTGAGGACCGCACGCAGTCCATTCAGTCGGCAAACCGAGATGCATACACCTTCCGCGCTGAATACGCGATAGGCGGTCTCGGATCAAGCCTCACTGAGGATATGAGAAGCCGCTCAACACCTCAGAAGATGATATTCAGAAACGCAATGTCTATCTCCTATGCCGATAACTTCAAGCCTACGACGTACGTTCCCGACGAGTCAAGCACCGACGAGAACGACGTTCAGCATGAGTACGGCTTGTGCAAGGATAACGGTATCAGCAGAAGTATTTTCGACGTGTTCGTTACAAGCGACGGAGCAGAGGCATACGCAGGCGGACCTGAGCCCGTAGAGGAGGCAACGGCAACCGAGCGCATCAAGCTCATGACGGTTTCGGTCGAGAACAAGTATATTCAAGAGGACAACTACTCGACCGCTAATCAGCCGGCTTACGTGCTTGCTTGCGGAACGACCGACATAGTTCAAAGCGAGCTTTTGCAGTCGGGCGCTTACGGAAATACCGACTTCTTCCTTACGGCGCTTCGCGCTATCGGTGGCGAAGCAGTTCCCGTCGGACTTGATTTCAAGCCCTTTGCGGACGACACCATTGATACGGTAACTACGCGCGAGGCAACGCAGTATACGGTCGTTCTTGCGGTCGTTCCCGCCGTCCTTGCGCTTGGCGCCGGTATCGTGGTGATCGTTAGGAGAAAGAACAGATGAGAAACAAAAAAACGCTGATGAGGCGACGTGTAACTGCCATAATAGCTGCGGCGATAGCCGTTGCCGTTCTGGCTGTTGCGCTTGCCCTGATCATAAATAACGTAGTCAACGTAACGCCCGTAACCGATAAGGCGGACGGCACGGTGTACTATATTATCAAGCGTGACGGAGTCTACGCTCTATACGATACGGACAAAAAGACGCTGATGCCGAGGGAGTCGCATTATAAGTATTACGAGGGCAGATCGGGCACGCTCTTTAATCTTAACGCAGAGACGGGAGAATGCGAGCAGATAGTTCTTGCTACTCTTATTGAAGGAAGCAACGAGTCGTTTGACGACAGTTATCCGCGCTTGCTGATATTCCCTCACGTTGAAAAGGAAAATATATTTAAGATCGAGGTGGTCAACTCACACGGCAGCTTCACTTTTAAAAGAGTGAACGAGGAAACGCTTGAGGATGACTCCAAGGGATCGTTTATCATAGAGGGCTCGCCCTTTACGTCATACGACCAGGATCTTTTCGCTTCTCTTTACGTCAGCGCGGGATATTCGCTGACCTCGCGTAAGATCGACGATCCCATAAAGCACCCCGAGACGGGAGATTTCCGTGAGTACGGACTTGTTCCCGAAATGCGAAAGAAGGCAGACCCCGAAACGGGTGAGTATCTTACAAACGAGGACGGCAGCTTTATTTACGAGGAGTACACCCCCTCTTATTATGTATTGACGGACACCTCGGGCAAAAGATATAAGCTCATTATAGGCGATAAGCTTGTTACGGGCGGCGGATATTACGCTCAGTACGTTGACGTCGACGCAAACGGAAACGAGACCAAGCGAGATGCCGTTTACGTTCTCGGTACCACCATAGCGGATACCTTGCTTGCTCCCGTTGAAGATCTTGTAACTCCCGAGATCACCTATCCCATGACCGCGAACAACTACTTTGACGTAGAAAACTTCATTTTGATGTCGAAAAACGATAAAAATGAGTACGATACGGTTGCGGCATTCACCTACGAGGACATGTCAATGCGTGAAAACACCATAAAGTCCTCCGAGCCGTATTATTTTCTCTCCGGCTACGGGCTTGCGGGCTTTAAGGCTTCTGCCGACAATATAGAGGTCTGCTTGCGCGGACTCTATTCTCCCGCCTACGTTGAGGTAACCAAGCTCGCTCCGAGCATGGACGATCTTGCCAAATACGGAATTGCCGTTTCAGCGGTTGACGAGAACGGCAAGACGACCTACGAAATGCTCCCCGAGCATACAGTAAGCTTCAATTTTGACATCGTTGACGGGAACGGTAAAAAGGAGAGCACGATAAATAACATTATTTATATAAGCGCTCTCAACGAGGACGGCAACCGTTACGTATATTCCGAAATATATAAGACGGATGAGAACGGAACGCCGATGCTCGATCATAAGGACGGCTTGGTGCGCTCCTGCAACATGATAGTCGAGATAGAGGGGCACTCTTTAGAGTTTTTGAATTGGGACAGATACGATTGGATAAATGCAAACTACGTAAGCCTTAATATCGCGTTCTGCGACGAGATAATTCTCGATGCGCCGAACTATAAGGCGGTATTCGACCTCACCAACCCCAAGGATACTAGTACGGAGGCTATCAGCTCGTCGCTTCTTACGGTACACGCTACGGATTCTACCGGTAAGGAGGTAAATACCTTCGCCACAAGATCCTACGTTGACGTTAACGGAAACGTATGGGTGGTAAGCGTGTCCGACGTCAAGTGCTATTCGTCTACGGGCGAGGAGCTTAAGATAAGCGCTAATTCCACGTATTACGACTATAACGTAATGGGAACTCAGGTCAGAGTTCTTAACGGCGCAATTGAGTGCGCCGACGGCCGCAGAGTTTACGTCAGCGCAGACGAGGTCAAGGTCGAGGGAGCAAAGACGGTAACCTACGTAAGATACGATACAAATCTTTTCCGTCAGTTCTATAAGACGCTGCTTTATGCAACTATTTCCGACTCTTACGAGATGACTCCCGAGGAGGAGACGGCGGTGGTGACCGAGCAAAACCGCATGCTTACGCTTACCGTAAAGGATACGGAGGGCACTACCTACGTATACAGCTTCTACTATCTGACGTCAAGAAAGGCGTATATCACCGTTTCGGTTGATACGGGAGACGGAATCAGCGAGACGAACGGAGGCTTTTACGTTCTTAATGCTCGCGTTGAGAAGTTTATTTCCGACGCTCAGCGCTTCTTCGCGCTTGAAATGATAGACGCAACGGCGAAGAATTAAAAACAACAGTAAAACAGAACGGCGGAGTATCCGTAAAGGATTCTCCACCGTTCTTATTGTTTTATCCGTCTCCTTTGAGGGTGTGTTTATTGCAAAAATAAGCGACGCAAATACAGTCACGACCAACCTCGTGAATGTTGAATTTTCTAAAAATAAACTCTGATACTTTATAAGTATAATATTTGCAAAAAGATCGCATAATTAAATTAACAAAAGTATTTTCAGGGGTTGTTATGAGAAAAAGCAGGAGAGGGATACGAGACGACGGGGCGCACGACTTGGAGCTTGCCGACGTAAACGAGCAGGAGCTTGCAAAGGCGGTCGCGGACAGCGTAGGCGAGCGTGAGGGCGGCAAGGAAACGTATAAAAAATCAAATGAGGAAAAGCAGACGGACACCGAGGGCGCGGAAGAAAAAAGCTCCTCGGATGCACAGCTGCAGTTTGTTATAGTAGAGCAGTCGGGCGGCGAGATAGTGGCAAGAGGCGAGGGGACGGATGAGCTTGTACGTTCGGCGGACGAGGAGACCGAAGCCGAGGGCGAGGAGACAGGAGAGAGCCTCGGGGAAGATAGCGAGCCGCCGATGGACGGCGGCGACGGAGACGAAGGCGAGGGAGAGGAGAGTCAAGATAATAACAGAATGGGACGGATCTACGTCGCTGTTATTGCCGTGTGCCTTATGATCGCGCTGATCGTTTTGGGGCTTTCGGCGGTATACGGTACAAAAAGCGGCACAGATGCGCGAACGGAGTCTTCCGAAGAAGACGGCGCGCAGACGGACGACGTTGATCCGCCGAGCGGTGACGTCAAAGAGGACACAGAGGTGCTTGGCTCTCTTTCGGGAAGTGCGGTGAGCGTTATCGCCGAGCGTGAGGGCGGAGAGCTTTTTTACGCTTCGGGGACGGCGGTGCTTGAAGGTGGTTGCGTTGCTACGGTATACAGCGCCATCAAGGGCGCGAGAAACATCAAAATAGTGCTTGATGACGGAAGCGTCTATCCGGCAGATGTCCTTGCTTACAATGAGTCCGTAGGACTTGCGCTCTTATCCACCGATGCGCGAGAGCTTCGAGCCGTAAAGGTGGGAGAGACGGAGCCTTGTGTTGGGGAGACAGTCTATGCGGTGGGAAATGCTGACGGATCTCTTTCCTCAAGCTTCTTTGAGGGCGTGGTGTCATATACCTCCCGTAGGTATGAGTTTAACACGGACGGTGGCACAAGAATTGCGAAGACCGTGCAGATAGGAGGCTTTGACAACGAATCGATGCTTGGGTGTCCCGTTTTTAACCAAGGTGGAGAGGCGATCGCCATAGTTTTTGCGGCGCTTGAGGGGAAGAACACCTGCCTGGCGCTTCCGATCGATGGTGTTTTGACGCTGCTTGACGTCATGAAGAACGGCGGCGAGCCCTCAAAGGAGACTCTCGAGGCGATTGCGTATTCGCCCGCAAGCTTGTCGGTTTGGGGAAAGCAGAGCTGTGTTGACGGCATCTGGGGAGTTGAAATAACAAGCTTTGAGGACGGAGAGGGGGATTCTGCCGTAAAGCTGAGACGGGGCGACCTTATTTACCGCATAAACGATACGTTCGTTGCGGGAACAGATGCGCTAAAGGCACAGCTCTCTGAGCTCCGCCGCAAAGACGAGGCGCAGATATACGTCCTGCGGGGTGGACAAAGACTTTCTTTTGACGTGATTTTAGGCTGAAATGATTAAATATGAAATAACTATTGCATTTTCTTTCGGAATAGTGTATAATATAAAAAATAAATAGACAGGTTATCGGGGTTCTCAAAAGAGCCCCGATAATGAAAATGAAGAATGGAGGAATTTCAATGGTTACGCTATCCATATGGGAAGTGCTTCTCCGTGTCGGACTTGCCGTTCTTTGCGGCGGAGTTATCGGCATAGACCGTGGAAGAAAGCGCCGTCCCGCAGGCTTCCGCACGTACATGCTGGTTTGTGTCGGCGCGGCAATGACTATGATTCTCGGTACATATCTTTCCGTAATGATCACGACGGTTTGGAATCCGTCGCTTGAGGTAGCTACGCTCGTTACCGACGTTTCGCGTTTTGGCGCGCAGGTTATTAACGGAATAGGCTTTCTCGGCGCGGGAACTATTATAGTAACGGGACGTCAGCAGGTTAAGGGAATGACCACCGCGGCAGGACTTTGGGCATCTGCCTGCATGGGAATCTGTATCGGATCGGGATTTTATATCGCGTCTATTATATGCTGCGTTCTTATGATCTTCGTTATAGTTGTTTTCTCGCGACTCGAAAGATTTATACTCTCAAGATCCAAGATAATCAACCTTTTTGTAGAGTTTGAGCATATTGAAAACCTATCGCTCGTTATTGAAAAGATCAAGGAGCAGGATACCAAGATCTTTGACGTAGAGGTTACCAAGGCAAGACATGCCGAAAACAATTATCCAAGTGCTATATTCTCGTTGCGCTTGCCTAAAAAGAAGACGCACACCGCTCTTATGACCGCAATTGCGGAGGTTGAATCGGTGCGCAGTATAGAAGAGCTTTAAGGGGGTGGAGAAATGCTTGAATGCTTGAATTTTATAAGAGGCACGGAGCTTGGCTGGCTTTCCATTACCATACGGCTTGTAGTTGCCGTTCTGTGCGGCGGAATTATTGGAATAGAGCGTGAGCGCAAGCGCCGCCCTGCGGGCTTCCGTACACATATCCTTATCTGTCTTGGCGCGGCTATGACAACACTTACCAGCCAGTATCTTGTTTTCCAGGGACTTAACACGGACATGGCGCGACTCGGCGCACAGGTTATTGCGGGAATCGGATTTATCGGTGCGGGAACTATAATTATTACAAAGCGCCGTCAGGTCAAGGGACTTACCACTGCGGCGGGACTTTGGACTGCGGCTATCGTAGGACTTTGCTGTGGCGCGGGCTACGTAGAGGGTGCGCTCATCACTACGCTCGTCGTTATCCTCGCAGAGCTTGTTCTTGCCCGACTTGAATACTTTATCGTTTCCAATGCGCGTACCTTTAACTTGTACGTTGAATATTCCGACAGCTCTAATCTCGGAACGATAGTTGACACGATAAAGAAAAGCGGCGGATACATAATCGACCTTGAAATTACCAAGAATGCGTCCGAGGAAAGAAACCCTTGCGCGGTATTCTCGCTCCAGACTCCCCGAAAGGTGGCACTTCAGGCGCTCATGACCAAGATCGCGAAGATCGACGGCGTCGTTTCTGTAGAGGAGCTTTGATGAATAAATAAAAACGGAACTGCCTTTGCAGTTCCGTTTTTTTATAAGGTGAAAAACGTTTTTATTGCCTTTATCGCCGTTCCGTCCTCGTACTCTCGAACCTCGCCGAGGGCGAAGAATTCACCCGTAGGAGAGCAGAGGCGCACGCGCGTGCCAAGTGGCAGGTCGGTGCGTATCTTCTTTTGATATATCTCACAGCCGCTGACACAAAGGCGGTAGTAAAACTCGGGAAGCACTACCCGTTCAAGCTCCGAAAAGAGAGCTTCTGTTGGGATAAGTGCCGCAATTTTCTGCTCGTCCGTCATTTCGTTAAGCTCCTCAAGAGTGAGGGCTTGTTCAAGGCTAAATCCGCCTGCTGCGCTTCGGGTCAGCGTTGCCATAACACCGCCGCAACCGAGCGCGTTTCCTATGTCCGCGCAAAGCGTTCTTATATAAGTTCCCGACGAGCATTCGACGTTCAAGATATAGTCCGTGGGGGTATCGGTAGGGGTGACGTCAAGCCTATAAATCGTTATCGGACGGGGAGCGCGCTCCACCGTCTTGCCCTCTCTTGCAAGGTCGCAAAGCTTCTTGCCGCCAACCTTAAGAGCGCTGTACATGGGCGGTATCTGCTCGATCTCACCGAGAAAGCGTCCTGCTACCTCGGCTACCGTTGCGGCTGTCGGCAGGTCGTCACTTTCCGTAAGTATATTTCCCGTTACGTCCTCGGTGGCCGTGGTAAGCCCCAAGCGCAGAGTCGCGACGTAAGCCTTTCTATCTGTCGAGAGATACTCCGCCGCCTTGGCGGCTCTGCCTACGAGCATGACAAGCACGCCGTTCGCCAACGGATCGAGCGTTCCGGTGTGCCCTACGCGCTTTGTCTTATAAAGACGGCGCAGCTTGTAAACGGCATCGTGCGAGGTAATGCCCGTTGGTTTATTGAGTATAAGTATGCCCGACGGCTCGAGGCCTTGAGTAGTTGACATACGTTTTCCGTCCTTATTTCAGAATTATTTCGTCAAGTGTTCTCTTGGGAACGTAGTGGACGTTGTTTTCGTCGCGGTAGTATTTTACGTCGCCTGCCGAAGCCGTCAGTACGACCTCGTCCTCGGGCGCGCCGAGCCCCAAAATGAGCGCAGGCTCAAGGTTTTCGGGCAGTGAGAGGAGATTTTTGACAGCCTCGACCGATGCCGAGCCTATCATACAGCCGCCAAAGCCCTCGTTTGCTGCCGAGAGCATAATTGTCTGCGCGCAAATTCCTATATCCATGTAGAAAAACGATGTCAGGGGCGCTATGGTGTGGTCGTGGCACATTACGATAAACGCGCAAGGACCGTGTCCCTCGGGGGGGAGCTTTTTGCCAAGAGACGCCGCCCAAAAGGTAAGGGGCAGAAGCTCTGCCACTGTTTCATCGGAGTCGATTATCATGTACTTTATTGCCTGCAAATTTCTTGCGGCAGGGCAGTGAGATGCATTCAGGATCCACGCTTCAATTCGCTCGCGTGGAATTTTTACACCTGCCTTGAACTCTCTGTGGCTTCTGTTTTTATCAATGAGATTTTTTAAATCAAGCATAGTTTTCTCCTATCAATCTTCATTAAAGCTTCGCCCAAACGCTGCAAATGGAAACGCCCTTTTCGGAAAAGTTCTTTTCGTATTCCGTCATGACGTTATCTATTGCCTCGGGCTCGTTGTGCAGATCTCTTGTCTGCCAAAGAATGGTTGCGCCGAAGATTTGGAGCTCCTCAAGTGTGAAATCAAAGAGTCCGACGTTGTCGGTCTTGAGCTTAAGGATTCCGTCCTGCTTTAAAAGCTTCTTGTATATTTCAAGAAAGCCTCTGTGGGTAAGGCGGCGCTTGGCGTGACCGGACTTCGGCCACGGATCGCTGAAATTGAGATAAATGCAGTCAAGAGATGCGGGTAAGACGTTCTCGGAGAGGTTTTTTGCGTCGCCGATAATAAAGCGGAGATTATCGCATCCGCGTTCGTCGGCTCTCGACTTCGCCTTTTCAAGCGCGATGCAGCACACGTCCGCAACCTTTTCGACCGCAACGAAGTTTACGTCGGGATACTTTTCTGACATTCCGCAGGCAAAGTTACCCTTGCCGCAGCCGATCTCCATGTGTACGGGGCGCCTTTCTGCGAAAACACCGTCAAAGCCCTCGCGCAGCACCTCGATGTTTTCAATAAGCAGCTCGGCGCAGGCGGAAATACGCTCCGCGCCGTGCTTTTTCTTTCTGACTCTCATAAAATTAAACGTTGAAGCGGAAGAGAACGATATCTCCGTCCTTCATAACGTAATCCTTTCCTTCACTTCTGTAAAGACCTGCCTCGCGCGCGGCGTTCATGCTTCCGCACTTGACGAGGTCGTCAAAGGAAACGATCTCCGCGCGGATAAAGCCGCGCTCAAAGTCGCTGTGAATTTTTCCTGCGGCACCGGGAGCTTTCGTTCCGCGGGTGATAGTCCAAGCCCTGACCTCTTGCGGACCTGCGGTAAGGTAGCTGATAAGACCGAGTAGAGAATAGCTTTCCTTGATAAGTCTGTCAAGTCCGCTTTCCTTGATGCCGAGGTCCTCAAGGAACATTTCCTTTTCCTCGCCGTCAAGCTCTGCGATCTCTGCCTCAAGCTGTGCGCAAACGGCAATTACGCCTGCGTGCTCGCGCTCTGCCTGCGCCTTGAGCGCCATGTAGTCGGAGTTGTCCGTAGGCTCGTCGCTTACCTCGTCCTCACTTACGTTTGCAACGTAAATGACGGGCTTCATGGTAAGCAGGGGAGTGTCGTAAAGGAATTCGCGCTCGCTCTCGTCGAGATCGACCTCGCGCGCGCACTTTCCGTCGGAGAGAGCCGCGTGAAGCTTTTCGAAGACCGCAAGCTCGGACGCCAAGGTCTTGTCGCCCTTCATTGCCTTTTTGGTGCGGTCGATCCTGCGCTCAACCATTTCAATATCGGAGAAGATCAATTCAAGATTGATGGTTTCAAGGTCGCGAAGCGAGTTTACGTTGCCGTCTACGTGAACGATATTTTCGTTCTTGAAGCAACGTACTACGTGAACGATAGCGTCAACCTCACGAATGTGAGAGAGGAACTTATTGCCTAGGCCCTCGCCCTGCGAAGCACCCTTAACGAGTCCTGCGATGTCAACGAATTCGATGACAGCGGGTGTATATTTTTCGGGGTTGTGCATCTTTGCGAGGTAATCAAGTCGCGTGTCGGGAACAGCGACGATGCCGACGTTCGGCTCAATGGTGCAGAAAGGGTAGTTTGCCGACTCTGCGCCGCCGCCCGTTAAAGCATTAAAAAGTGTACTCTTTCCTACGTTTGGAAGTCCGACTATACCAAGCTTCATGGTTTATATATCTCCTTAAATTTCATTTGTTTTGTTTTTCTTTTGCTTTCGGCTGTCTAAAACGGTACCAGAATATTACATCAATTTATAATTATATCATATATTATGCTTTTTTTCAAGATGTATAAGTAAATTATTGGGCTTTAGTTTTGCGAGGTGATTGAATTTAAAAACATGTTGTGTTTTTAGAAAAAGTGTGATATAATGTATCTTAACATGAAGTTTCTTTCGTATAGGGGGGATTCTTGTGAATAAAAAAAGGAAAATATCTTTGTCGACGACGCAGATAATACTGCTTAGCTTTGTTATAGCGATAGGGGTTGGAAGTCTGCTTTTGGCGCTTCCCATAAGCTCCGCAAGCGGCAAAGCCGTGCCGTACCTTGACGCGCTGTTTACCGCTACGACGTCAACCTGCGTTACGGGGCTTGTTACTCTTCCAACCGCCACCACGTGGAGCGTATTCGGTCAGGTAGTTATTCTTATTTTAATTCAGATAGGCGGACTGGGTATTATTACTATCATGTCGGGCTTTATGCTTATGCTTAACCGAAAAATGGGTATAGGAGATAAGCTGCTGCTTCAGGACGCTTTTAATCTCAATACCATGTCGGGACTTGCGAAATTTATTCGCAACATTTTGCTTGGTACACTTATTATTGAATGCATAGGCGCTTTGCTTTACATGACGGTGTTCGTTCCCGATTTTGGCGCTCGCGGAATATGGATATCCGTATTTAACTCCGTGTCGGCATTTTGTAACGCGGGAATTGACATAATCGGTGAGAACAGTCTTTACGCTTACGCGCAAAACCCCGTAATAAACGCAGTTACCTCTGCTTTGATAATTCTTGGTGGTATCGGATATATAGTTTGGTGGGATGTGCTTCGCGTATTCAGAACTCGTACCGCCAAAAACAGACGGATATTCAGGCACTTGACTCTGCACTCGAAGATTGCGATAGTCAGTACGCTCGTGCTTATTTTTGGCGGCGGACTACTCCTCTTTATCGTTGAGTACAACAACACCGACACTATCGGAGGGTTGTCACTTGGGGGAAAGATACAGGTCTCTCTTTTCCAGTCAGTCACGACGAGGACGGCAGGCTTTGCTTCCGTTCCGCAGGAAAACCTTACGGGAGCAGGAGCGATAATCTCTATGGTGCTTATGCTTATCGGCGGCTCTCCCGTTGGTACGGCGGGCGGTATAAAGACGGTAACGGCAACGGTTTTGATGTGTTCTGCACTTTCGACCGTAAGAAACAAGGACACAGCGACACTATTTAACCGCGCAATATCGGCGGATTCGATACGCAAGGCGGTGGCGGTCGCGGCTACGTTTGTTTGCATACTTGTTTCTTCGGCAACGCTGTTGTCGATGACGACGGACGCACCGACTCTTGATGTGCTTTACGAGGCGATGAGTGCTACGGCGACCGTCGGACTGTCGAGAAACGTTACATCGGGGCTTGACTCACTTGGAAAAATAATTATAATTTTCACCATGTATTTCGGTAGAGTAGGTCCGATTTCTCTTGCCGTAGCAC
>SVUH01000028.1 GCA_015063335.1 Oscillospiraceae bacterium
TGTGGTGAGATACGACGGATACCGTTCCGTTCTTTACGCCCGATGCCTCTACTATGTCAACGATCTCTTTTCTGATGTCGTGGAACGTGGGGATCCAGCCTCTGGACTGAAGCTCTATTTCCTTTTGTACTACTTTGAATTCCATTGTAAAATTCTCCCTTTTATATCCTTTATTTTTTATCCTTGTTAAGTCTTTCTCCGACCGCTCCGCCCGGATGAATGAGAGCGAACTGCTCGTTCTGATAGTCTGTTTCCTCGATAAGAGCCGTCTGGAGCGCATGGAATATCATGCAAAGCGCGGTGGACGAGGTAGTTCCCTGCGCGTTGTATTTATCCGTTTCTCTGTTTACGTACTGCTTGAGCACCACGTCAGCGCCGAGAGCCAAGGGGGAGGAAAGATTTTCCGTTACGGTTATAATGCTTACTCCCTTTTTCTTGCAGATATCCATTATAGGAAGAAGCTCCGAGGTCTTACCGCCGCGAGAGGCAAACACCATTACGTCGCCGCTCTTAAGAAATCCCGTGCCGCCGTGCACAGCCTCTGCGGGAGAGATAAATTTCGCAGGCTCTTCTATGCAGTTGAGAAGATGCACGAAGTGCTGGCATATAATGCCCGAATGTCCGCAGCCCGACGCGCCTATACGTTCAGCGTTTTTAAGAAGCTCTACCGCCTCCGAAAATGCCTCCTCGTCAAAGTGCTCTACCATTCCCTTTATGCACTCGTACTCTATCTGGTAAGCCGCACGAGCCGCAAGAATACTTTCTTTTTTCATAATTTCTCCTTTTTAGGGGTGAAGCTCGTTCCAAGCCTTGCGGAGATTGTATATCATCTCCTCAACCATTGCGTAAGGATCTGCCGCCTTAAGTATTCCGCTCGTAGAGCCTGTCGCCTGAGCACCGAGCTTTATGGTGTTGTAAACGTCCTGACCGTTGGATATTCCCGCACCCTGGAGAACCATGATATCGGGATTTATCTCATTTACAGTCCTTATCGTTTCGATTACGTAGTTGGAGTCACTCGTCGTTCCCGTACCGATAAGGTCGGTAGGCTCTGCAACGATAAGGTTAGGAGCCATGTGAGCAATTCTCTTTACGTCCTCAACGGTGTCTGCGCAAACGATGGTAGCAAGTCCTACCTCGTCAGCACGGCGAATGGTCTTCTCAAGTGTCTCCATGTCAAGGGGCTTCTCTGCGTGGTTAAGCATAACGCCGACAGCGCCTGCCGCCTTTACTGCCTCGGGAAGCACGCTTCCAAGTCCGCGTCCGGGAACGAGCGCGTCCATGTGCTGTGCGAAAACAAGTATTCTCTCGGTGTTATCTGCCAAGAGCTTGATGTCCGTATACTGGGGAGTGACAATTATATCAACGTCGTACTTCATAGCGGTCTTATCAATGACCTTTGCGAGCGCGAGCATCTCCTCGCCCCAAATTATTGCCTTAGGGCCTACCTCAAAGAAAGGCGGCTTAATATCAAAATTCTTTAACATATTCCTTACCTCACATCAAAAATCGAGAATAGTCTTGTCTCCGTAAACTCCCTGCCAGTCCTTTTCAAAGCCTGCGATAGCCGCATCGGTCATGGGATGAGAGATAAGAAGCTTCATGATGTCGTCGGTAACAGTCACGCTGTGGCAACCAACAGATGCGCACTTGTGTACCTGCTCTGCGTTCTTAAAGCTTGCAGCAAGCACCTTGCAGTCCATTCCGTAATTCTCGAGCTGGCAAACAATCTCAGCAACCACCTCGGTGCCGTCACCGATGATGTTGTCAAGTCTGTTTACGTAAGGAGCTACGAATTTTGCTCCTGCCTTTGCAGCCATAAGCGCCTGAGTGGGAGTGAAGATAGCCGTCATGGTAACACCGATGCCAAGCTCCTTGAGCATCATAGTTGCCTTGAGTCCCTCCTCGCCTATCGGTATCTTTACGTAGAACTCGCCGCCGAGCTCTTTCTTAAGAAGCTTTGCCTCCTCTACGATTCTTTGAGCCTCGGTCTGGGTGGTCTGAACGTGAAGCATCTTGTCCTCACCGATTATTGCTCTTATTTCCTTAACGAGTGCCCAGAAATCCGTCTTTGCCTTTGCGATGATGGAGGGGTTGGTGGTAACGCCCGCGAGGGGGTAAAATTCATTACAGTGCTTTATTGCCGCGAGATCGGCAGTATCAAGAATATATATCATTTTTTATTTCTCCTTTTTTCAATTAAAGATACTTAACTTCAATTCCAAGGATAGCGCAGAGGTTTGCGATTATCTCTCTGTTGTCACCGTAGGAAATGATGTAGTGCTGACAAGCAACGTTTTCAGCGAAGTTCTCAACGCTGGGAAGCTCTATCTCAAGAGCGGAAAGCTGAGGCGCGGGCTGATCCCAGCCGCACTCTTCCCACTTGGGAGGATTCTTGCCGTTTCCGAGAACTACGTGCATTATGTACTTGCCGTCCTTGTATACAAGTCTTGACATGGTAAGTGTGCCTGTCTTAACCTTGGATACGTTGAGTATACCCTGGCTGAGCATTCCGAATGCTGCGGGAAGTACGGTATAAGTATCACCGTCTATCATATCGCATGCGATAAAGTCGGGAACACCTGCGAGAACGCTGTTATCAAAGAACTCGTAGAATTCAAGGTAGCCACCGAGCTGACCGGTGAGTCTGTTTATCATAAGCTGTGTTACAGCTCCGAGAGAGTCGTTCTCGGGAACGGTGGTATATCCGTCCTCAGAGAGAAGCATAAAGATAGGAGCAGGAGGGAAGCCGCAGAGCTTCTTCATACCGTCAACGTCCTTAAGGGATATGGACTTGTAGTTTCTCTCGTCAGCGATCGCCTTAACGGCAAGGTAATATCCTGCAGCCTTCATCATAGCGTCATCGTTAGCGGGCTTTAAGAAGTTCCACTTAAGAATTCTGTTGTTAACAACGTCTCTCTTTGCTTCCTCTGTAAGGTTGTCGTATCTCTGCTGGATCTCGAGCATCTCGAATGTCTCGATCTCAACACCCGTGGTCTTCTTTAATGACATACCGTCGTAAAGAGTACCGTAAAGGTTCATATCGCGGTAACCTGCCATACCAACCTTATCGCAAAGAAGCTGCTTCGCGGTGATTGCCGCGCGGCAGTAGTTTGCAACTACGTCGCTCTTGGTCTTCTTACCGATAATATCGTAAACGTACTTGAACTTGTATCCGAGTCCCTCGAACGTACCGCGAAGACCGGTAGTTCCTGCCTGGTCAGCAGTTGTTACGAGTCTATCTCCCTCGTACCAGCCGCAAAGTCCCCAAAGAACCATGGGAAGATGTCTGTAATGCTCTGTTACTTTAAGTACTGCGTGGGTGGGGATCCAACCTGCAACGCATACAACGAGCGCGTCGAAGCTATCCTTGGAAAGATCCTCAACTGCCGCCTTAACCTGTGTTTCCTCGTAGTCATCAGCTACGGGATATACAGATACGAGATCAAGTCCCTCCGCCTTAAGAGCGTCCTCTGCCGCCTTACACTTTCTGATGATAACGTCAACGGGGGTATTTACCTCTCCGAAGCCTACAAATCCGATTTTTGCCATAATTTTTCAGTCCTTTCTGGTATTTAATATACCGTCGTAATATTTATATCTTTCATAGCACTCGGTATAATCTGTACCTTGTGCTTCAAAGCCTTTGTCAAGTGCGATCTGTTCTGCCGCACTTTCTACGGAGTCAAACACTCCGATTCCTACTCCTGCGAGTATTGCCGTTCCGAGGCAAGCGGTTTCCTTGTTCTTCAAGGTAACGAGTCTCTTACCCGTCATATCCGCTTTCATCTGACACCACAGCGGGCTGTTAGCTCCGCCGCCCATAACTCTTATCTCGTCTACCTCAAGTCCGAGGTAATCGAGATTAGCCTTAAGCATACAAGCCACAGACTCCATAACACTTCTTACAAAGTGTCCTCTCCCGTGCTCTGCCGTAAGTCCTGTAAAGCTTCCTCTCGCATCGGGATTATACTTTGGCATTGTTGAACCGCACAGATAAGGCAAGAACGTAAGACCGTCGCTACCCGCGCCAACACTCTCTGCAAGTCCGTCAAGCTCACGGAATGAGAAGTTCTCGCAAAGCGCATTCTTGAACCATTTGAGAGCCATACCCGCAGTGGGAGTCCACGAAAGCAGGCAATATTTGTCGTCATAATTATAGTGGCAAGGCACGATGCTCGCCTCGTCGTACTCGGGAACACTCTCCGAGGGCAGGAATATTACCATGGTAGTTCCAGTCATAACGCTGACTGTTCCCTGCTTTACAACTCCTGCGCCGATAGCACCCGCTATCTGGTCGATAGCGCCTGTAACTACCTTTATACCGTCATACTCGCCTACAAGCTCCGCACTCGAATGAAGTGTGGGAAGCATATCCTCTCTTGTGCCGATAAAGTCAAGCATTTCTTTCCACCACTGACCTTTATGTATGTCGAAGTAGATGGTGGACGACTGCAAGGTCTTTTCGGTTATGAACTTGCCCGTAAGCTTATAGAGTATCCAATCCTCAAGCAGGAATACTCTCTCCGTCCTTTCCCATATCTCGGGGGCGTTTCTCTTTACCCACAAAAGCTTGCAGGCAGGCCATGTTGCCGTGATTTCAGGCTGACCTGTTACCTCATACACCTTTTTGTGTCCGAAATGCTCTGCAATTATGTCCGCCTCCTTGGTTGCTCTGTTGTCAAGCCAAACGATAGCGGGGCAAAGAGGATTTCCGTCCTTATCCGTAAGTATAAGCGTTTCGCATTGAGTATCTACCGCAAGCGCATCTACCTTGCAGACCGCCTGAGCCTTTTCTATCTCGCCCTTTACTATTGTCCAATAGCTCTCGGCATCAAACTCTACTATATCGCCGTGGGCATCGAGCGTGTAATCCGCCGTCGAGCTGTGTAAGCATTTAAGGCTCTCGTCAAATACCGCCGCCTTGACCGACGTCGTACCAATGTCTATTCCTAATAAATTCATTTGCACCTCACTCAACCAAATTTTATAGCACTGTCTGCTTGACATTTTCATTTAATTTATATTATAGCACAGTATCCAAAAAAATGCAATTGTATTTGCAAAAAAAGTGGAGCAAAAAGCTCCACTTTTTATTAAATAATTAATGTTCTTCAAAATTTATCATTAAAGAACGACATCTCCATACCGTTACAAACGGATGCAACCGTAGTTATTATTTAGTATATGGTAACGTTTGCGATGACAGGCATATGATCCGAAAGGTATCTTTCGACACCGCTGTCCTCATGGAGAACCTTACTTTCCTCGTCAAGCGTGGTATAGTACGCCGTTGAAATTCTGTCGCTCGTTACGAAAATATGGTCAAATATATATTTCGAGCGCTCCGTTCCGTTCGTTGTGTTGATCGTTCCTTCCGTATCTCCCTTTTCTGCCGTAACGGAAACCGCTCTGTCAAGACGCTTTACGCCTTCAAGCAACTTTATCGTGCCGCTGCTGGGCACGGAGTTGAAGTCACCCACGAGGATAGTGGGCATGGACGAGAACTTATCGCTCTCAAGGAATTTCTTAAGGAACTGCGCCTGCTTATATCTCGGCGTGTCATCGTTGGTGTCACCGCTTGCGTTTTTATAGGTCAGGTGAACGTTAACAAACAAGAACTGATTATGAGTCTCAAGGCTTTCGAGCACCACGAAGGAAAATCCGCGGTAGGAGTTAGACTCGGGAATTTTTGATACAACGGTAGGTGTAGCCGTCAAATACCGGAAGCCCTTCTCAACCAGCTTGAATTTGTCGGCATTCCAGAATATCATATTTTGCATCTCGGCGCCGCCCTTGAGCTTAACACCCTTATAGCACTCGTAGTTGGGCATTGCCTCAAGTATTGCATCATAATGGAAATCCTGAGTTTCCTGAGTTCCGAAAACGTCGGGAGCTTGGGTACTGATCAATTCCGCAAGCTTATTTATATCTCTCGGCTGATTGTCGTCATAGTACTTTTCGAAAAGCACGTTGTAGGACATAACCTTGATGGAGTCACCGGGAACGGTGATCTTCTCGTTCTGCTTTACGGTTATCTCATTCGACTCGGTCTTCTTAGCAAAGAAAGCGTCAACTACGTCGTAAAGCTGAGAGTTGTCCTTAGCCAAGAGGTATACGTTTTTACCGTCGTAGCATATCATTCCGTCCTCTGCGGAGTCATAGAATGCCTTCACCGTAGCGTCAGTTCCCATGACACCGATAAATATGTTGTAGCCGTCAACGGCGGTCTTTGACTTTTCAAGCTCGATGCCGTGGCTCGCCATCAGCGTGTCGTTGAAATAGTTGCGCGCAAATGTAGATCCGGTTGCAGTCGTGCTGTCGTAAACAAGAGTGTATTCGGTAGCGTTCACTCCGTTAATGAGCAAGCTTGCTTCCGCGGTGCCCGAGCTTCCCGTCGTTTCATCTCCCATAGTTTCTTCGGTACCGCCGGGGGCTTTAAAGCACGCACCGAGTATGCTCATAATGGCAAGAACAAGCGATAGCGTTATAAGTAGCTTTTTCTTCATATAAATTCTCCTTTAATACTTAGATTTGACATATCCGCCCTACGATATCCAACAATGCACCGAGGGGCACTATACATTGTACCATAATCATATAAATTTGTCAACAGTTCCAAAACAGAAAAATACAAAAGCATGCCCCTCAGACGTAATGAATATAACCAAGACGCTTTTGTACGAAACGAGCCTCGGCGAGACGTCTACATCTTGATCTTGTCTCAAATATCTTATCAGTATATACCTTTCATACGTTCAGGCGCAAAATGAGGACGTACATAAAAAAACATCCCCAAAGGGCGCGCCCTTGGGACACCTACCGTAAAGCAGTTTATAAGAAGTCAAAAAGGACGAGAATTTTCTCGTCCTTTTTGCACTCTATCTTGCCTGCAAGGTATAGTGTGTTACACCGTATTTTGTTTTCGGGTGGTAAATGAATGATGTTATTCGCTTCGCTCATAATGATGTTGTGCTTACGCACAGTGATGTATTGCGCTGTCAGCGCAATATGATGTGATGTTTGCCCATTACGCCATCAGGCGTAACATCATTTACACAGTAAACATCATTGCCGCAGGCAACATCACTTTCCCGTGAGGGCAAACATCGTTCGGCTGACCTGCTTTATCGCAGGTCGCCGTTTGGGGGATTTTTGTTTTATTTCTCAACCGCGACGAAATGATACATTCTAGAGTCGTAATCACGGAGTCGCTCGCAGATACAAACGCCCGCATTCATGAGCGCCTTGCCCGAAAGCACCTGCCCGGTTTGTTCATTTCGGTAGTATTTATTCGCATCAAGTCCGCTCATGCGAACGTAGTGTCTGTCGTATATCGCGCTTCTTATGACCGCGTACGTTAAGAGCGCCTCGCTCTTGTCCTCGGAGACAAAGCTCCAAGCGCATCTCGTTCTGTCCTTCCATGGCGAGATAAGCCTATACAGATCTCCCTTGTTTATGAGGTCGTAATACTTGCGGTATTCGTCGCACTGCGCCTTGACCGTTTCCTTTTGCTCGTCTGTAAGCTTGGTCAGGTCTAATTCGTAGCCGAACGTTCCCGACATCGCAACGTGCCCTCTCGTGGTAAACGATGTCGTTCTGCCCGTTTGGTGGTTGGGGCAGTCGGACACGTGCGAGCCCATCGAGGATACGGGATAGCACATGGACGTGCCATACTGTATATCAAGTCGCTCGATAGCGTCGGTGTCGTCGCTCGTCCAGCTCTGAGGCGCGTAGTAAAGCCAAGCGGGATCAAAACGACCACCACCGTTTGAACAGCCCTCAAGGAGCAGATGCGGGTATTTTGTGAGTATACGTTCAAGAAGCTCGTAAAGTCCGAGTACGTATCGGTGGAATACCTCTCCCTGTCTGTCAGCGCCAAGCAACGCGCTTCCAACCTCGGTAAGATTTCTGTTGAAATCCCACTTTACGTAGGCAATATTCGCATTGTCAAGCACCCCGCTTATGCAGTCAAAGATATAGTCTCTTACGTCCGCGCGGCTCATGTCAAGCACGTATTGGTATCTTGCTATGCTCATTTTTCTGTTCGGCGTCTGCAATGCCCATTCGGGATGAGCGCGGAACAGATTGCTGTCCTGTTACACCATCTCGGGCTCAAACCATATACCGAATTTCAGTCCGAGAGCATTTACTCTATCAACGAGCTTGCCGAGTCCGCCCTTGAGCTTTTCCTCGTTTACGAACCAGTCGCCAAGTCCCGATCTGTCGGAATTTCTGTCTCCGAACCAGCCGTCGTCCATGACGAGCATCTCAATACCGAGCTCGGACGCCACCTTTGCTATGTCGTAAAGCTTCTCCTCGTTAAAATCAAAGCAGGTCGCTTCCCAGTTGTTTATAAGTATGGGGCGGCGGCTGTTCTTCCACTCGCCGCGGCAAAGATTATTGCGGTAAAGCTTATGATATATGCGGCTCATTCCGCCAATTCCCTCGTCAGAGTATACCATTACCGCCTCGGGAGAGGTAAAGCTCTCCCCTGCCTCAAGCCTCCAATTGAAGCCCTCGGGGTTTATTCCCATGATAACTCGCGCTCCGCCGTCGTGATCCATCTCGGCAGAGGCAAGGAAGTTGCCCGTATATACAAGGTTGAAGCCGTACGCGTCGCCGTGTTCCTCGGTCGCGTACGTCGCAGGCTGTCCGACAATGGCGGGCTTGCCGCCGTATATCTTATGAGATACGTACTTAATATCGGTGTCGTCCGTACCCGTAGAGCGAAGGATAGACAGAGCGATACCGCGGAAATCTCCGCAGCCGCCACATGAATATTCCATGCGGCTTACGTCCTTGCTGAAATAAACGTCTCCCTTTTTCCAGTCGTACATACGAGGACTCAAACACACCGCAGAAAAAAACAATAGATATTTTGTAAATCTTTCTAAATAATAAGGAATACTACGTGCAAAAGTCCAAGCACGACCAAGGGCACGATAGCTCCTACGGTAAACTGCGGCCAAGTGTGGCGCTTCATCTTAACGCTTGCCCAGAATGCCCCGACGAATATCGGAACGGAAACGAGGAGCGCCACGGGAACACCGAGATACGCAAGAAGCGCCGCAGGTCCTGCAATTCCGCAGGCGTGCGCACTTGCTCTTATACCGCAGCACTTGTTGAGGACCACTATTATCAAGCCCGATATAAGATAGTCAAGGTAAACTATCCAAAGCGCTTCGGGAGTCTTTAAAAATATACTTACAACGCAGCCAAGCATGTATCCGACAAGGGCAAAGACCATAGCAAGATTTCTCTGCCCCTCTCTGCCGCGCCCCTTAAAGCCCGGAACTAACGGCTGACACGGATATCCAAGCAAAGGAAACACGACCAGAAAGCCTATCGCAAGCCAAAAGCGCAGCATGCCCTCTCCGTATACCTCGGGGTGCACGAAAAACAAAGTCAGCAGAGTAGCAAGCGCCATTATGGGCGCGAGCGTAATTATTCTTATCGCCTTTGTAAAAGCCTTCATTATATTCCCTCCAAGCTCTGTCCGCATATCAGCGGCAGACATTTTTTTGATTTGGTTTTGTAAATTTCGACATGTAGTATTGATTACTACATCTGCTCGAACATTATACCACATTGCTTTTGCAATTGCAATACCTTTTCAGAAAATTTCCAAGAAAATTTGCATACCGATGAGTGCTGCTGCAAAAAATAAAATGAAAATCAAGCACAAAAGGAGAAAAAATGAAAACCGTAGCATTTTTTGACGCAAAGCCTTACGACAAGGAGAAGTTTATAAAATTCGGAGATCTGTCCGATATAAAATTCAAGTTTTTCGAAGCCAAGCTGTGCGCCGACTCCGTGGGACTTGCAAGTGGGTGCGACGGCGTTTGCGCGTTTGTCAACGACACCGTGGACAAAGAGGTGATAGACTCCCTTGTGAATATGAATATAGGCGTTCTTGCCATGCGTTGCGCGGGATATAACAACGTTGACGTAGCTTACGCAAGCGGAAAAATCAAAATTTTCCACGTGCCCGCCTACTCTCCTCACGCGGTTGCGGAGCACGCGATGGCGATGCTGCTTACCTCGATACGGCGTATTCACAAGGCATATATAAGAACACGCGATTTCAATTTCAGCTTAAGCGGAATGACGGGCTTTGAGCTTCACGGAAGAACTGTCGGCATAGTCGGAACGGGGAGCATCGGACGTGCATTCGTAGATATTTGCCGCGGCTTCGGAATGAAAATCTTGGCATACGACAAATATCCGCAAGAGCTTCCCGACGTGGAGTTCGTCTCGCTTGAGCGCCTTTTTAAGGAGAGCGACGTGATTTCATTTCACTGCCCTCTTACGCAAGAGAGCTACCACATGCTAAACGCAAAAACAGTTCCTCTTTTGAAAAAGGGAGTGGTTATTATAAACACCTCGCGCGGCGCGCTCATTGACACGGAAGCGTTGCTCGACGGAATACGATCTCGCAAGATAGGCGCGACCTGCCTTGACGTGTACGAGGAAGAATCGGATATATTTTTCGAGGACTTTTCGGGGCATATTCCATCTGACGAAACGCTCGCAACGCTTCTGTTTATGCCAAACGTCATAGTAACCTCTCACCAAGCCTTTCTTACCGAGGAAGCCCTCTCAAATATTGCCGAAACCACCGTCAATAACCTCTCGTGCTTCTTTGAAAACAAGGAGCTGCAAAACGAGGTTGCCCCACGTTAAAAGATAAAAAAGCAAAAAGGACAGAGGCCAAGACCTCTGTCCTTTTTTACGTCAAAAACGTTACTCGCGTTCGCCTATCTCTCGGAATTTTTCTCTCGTGCGGAACAAAAGCGATACGCACCAGATTCCTGCAAGACCTACCACGGTGTATATGATTCGGCTTATAAGAGAATCCGAGCCGCCGCCTATCCAAGCGACGAGGTCAAATCCAAACAAACCGATGCTACCCCAGTTAAGCGCGCCGATTATGGTAGTTATAAGCGCTATCTTATCTACGATCATAAAGCATTAGCCTCCTTTTTGGCGGATTTTCCGTCATAAATAGTGTTAGCAAATGCTCTCCTTATATTAGTGGCAGTTTTGGGATAAATACGACTTTTTTGTTATTTTGACCGAATTTTTACAACGAGCTTTCTTACGTCCTCGGGAGCGCCGTCCGCCTTTATGCCGGGAGCGTGAGGCTCACCCGTAAAGATTATCGCGAGCTCGCCCGCGCAAAGTCTTACGGAATCGTAATCCTTATTCATGGAATACTTTTCGCAGTCGGGCTTGTATTCCTGACAAAGAAAAAGCTTCTCAGCGCTGTCAAATCTTATTATTTCCTCACCGGAAATTACCATCTGAACGTCGATATATTCTCTGTGAGACTCGAATTTTGCATCGAACGGGGATTTTGCCTTATACGACTGGATAAGATAATACATATCCTCGTCGACGTCGTAGCGTCCGTCCTCGGGAGTGTTGCACATAACGTTCTTTGCGAGCTCAAACATCTTTTCGAATTTATCGTTTATCTTTTCGTACAGCTTGTTTTCGGCACAGCCGAGATAAGTAATGATCATTTTTACCCTCCAATAAAACAAAGTAGTAGCTATATATTAAACGATTTTTTGCGTTTAGTCAATAGCTTTTTAAAAGTTTTTCAAGCTTTAAATTTATTGTATGCGGATTTTTTCTAAAAATAAATATTTTTTTTAAAAAAGTATTGATTTTTATATTTTTTTATGATATAATGTTCGGGTCGAATGGAGAGATGGCTGAGCTGGTCTAAGGCGCACGATTGGAAATCGTGTGAACGCTAATACCGTTCCGAGGGTTCGAATCCCTCTCTCTCCGCCAAAAAAAGAACGAAGCAATCGCTTCGTTCTTTTTTATCCAATCCGAAGGATTGGTATGGCATCACGCGACAGCGTGTATGGAATCGCCGCAGGCGTATGGCATCACGCGGCAGCGTGTATTTGTCCTTCGGATTGATGCCATACAACACTCCGTGTTGATTCCATTCGCTCCTTCGTCGCGATTCCATTCACGGCGTTGCCGTGATCAGCACACCGAAAGGTGTGCTTTTTTGCGTTGGCGGAGAGAGAGGGATTCGAACGCAGTGAGCAAAACAACCCTGCGAGTTGTTTTGCCAAAATCACATCTTCTTAAAATATCCGCGCTCCTCTTGGCAAACAGGGCACTCGTGCGGCGGCTCCTTGGCAGTAATAATATAACCGCAATTAAGACATATCCACTTAGTTTCCTCGGAATCGGACGTAAGCAAGGTTTTGTTTTCAAGCGCGTCGGCGTATTTCTGATAACGCTCCTCGTGCGCCTTTTCAATTGACGCTACTCGTTCAAACAGCCCCGCCAGATAGAGAAAGCCCTCGCGCTTTGCATCCTCCGCGAACTGTCGGTACATGCTCTCCCACTCATGGTGCTCTCCCTTAATCGCGTCTTCAACGTTGCCCTGCGTGTCCGAGTCTCCCGCAAGATACCTGAACCATATCTCTGCGTGCTCACTCTCGTTTTTAGAGGTCTCCTCAAAAATCTCCGAAACCTCAACAAGCCCTTGGTCTCTCGCCTTTTTCGCGTACCACTTGTATTTCAGATGTGCGCGCGACTCGCCCGAAAGCGCCGTATTGAGGTTTTGCTCGGTAACGGTCCCTTTAAGTGCCTCGATTCCCTTGCCTTCTTTTGTAAACAGCTTCATTTTTTTAACTCCTTTTTTTAGTTTGAGTAAAAGCATTATTGACAAAAAATGGTGGGAGTATTCAATTCCGTCAAAAACGGTTGACAAACGGACAAATAGGTATTATAATAGCCGTATGAAAGGCGGTGCTACTATGCAGAGAATACAGAGCTTTACAGTTGACCACGACTATATCGAAAAGGACATATACGTTTCAAGGATAGACGGAGATATAACCACCTACGACATGCGCACGCGCAAGCCAAACGCGGGTGACTACATGGATAATCTCACCATGCATTCCCTTGAGCACATGTTTGCGACCTACGTCAGGAACTCAGACATTGGCGCAGACGTTATATATTTCGGTCCTATGGGCTGCCGTACGGGATTTTATCTTTTGGTTAGAAACAGAACTCCCGACGAGGTGCTCGCGACCGTGACAGACACGCTTGAGAAGATAATCTCGCACGACGGGGAGATGTTCGGCGCTACGAGGAAGGAGTGCGGAAACTATCGCGAGCTGAGCCTTGAGGCGGCTAAGGACGAGGCAAGAAAGTATCTTGACGCGCTGAAGTCCAAGACGCACGATTTTAAGTATCCTAAAAATTTATAAGCTATACTTCTCCAAGCGGCTCGTTTTGTACGAGCCGCTTTTTAGATCGCATTTTTTAATTTTACCAAAAGCTCCGTCAGCGTTAGCCTTCCCCAGCGGGGGAAGGTGGCATTGACGAGCCGACGGTGCGAGTCAATGACGGATGAGGTGTTAAAGAATGAATTGAATATACGACACCTCATCCACCGCAAGCGGTCCCCCTTCCCCCGCTGGGGAAGGCTACCGTTGACGGAAATATGTGCTAAAATATTAAACTTTATGTACTTCTATTCTTTTAACTTTTAAATTATTATCTAAATCATCAACCGCGAACAAAAGCACTTGTTTTCGTCATACCGTCGATTGTCCTACAAGAAGTCTATATGCCGTTGTAAGCGCTCTCGTTTGCAGTCGGTAAACGCTTCGCGGTGACATTCCAAGAAGCTCCGCGCAGCGCTCCATCGGCTCACCCTTGACGTACCGATAATATAAAAACAGCTTTTCGTCGCTGTTCTTTATTGATAAAATGAAATGTCTGACTCCGTACATTTTCGCCCGCGCGAACGGAGTCTCGCTGAGTATATCTATGTCAGGCTCGGAATACGGAGCGCCGCCGAAAAACTGATTTTCGTAGTTCTCAAGCCTTAAGAGCTTGCGGCTCGCGCCGTACTCTCCGAGATAGCTTTGCACCTGTTTTCTTTGTTCCACCGTTAAGTCTTGCTTCATAAATCCTCCTTTTTTAAAAATCTCTTTAAGCTGTAAACTGAAGCTTGTTCGTAGCAGCTTTTACAAAAAATTATTTCGGGTTTCCGTACGTATTTTTCATTTGCGCAAATCGTCTTTCGACAAAGCGCACAAACGCCCAAAGTCTCTCCGTTACCTATCTTTTCCCCCGAATACATCGGGCAAGACGGAGCGCAGATATATCTTCCGCAAACACTGCAAGCCAAGCTTTATCACCTCCAAAAATTTCCTTGTGTGAGTATATTATATATGATTTCCGAACTATTGTCAAGTGATTATTACGGATTTCCGAAAGTTTGTAAAAAGTGTGAAAATACGTGTCCTTTAACCGCACCAAAAGGAATATAACACATAAAAAAGAATACAATGACCGTTTTTTTACACACCTGTGGGCTTTGCTAAAATAAAAAATGAAAAGGCATTGACTTTTTTACTTAAAAAAGGTATAATATATGATGTATATTTGCGATCAGCCGAAAGGCGCGCACATTTACAGCTTTTTTAGGAGAGATCTATGAAACGCAATTTGCTAAAAGAAATCAAAGACAGAATGCCAACCTTTTCAAAGGGGCAAAAGCTTATTTCCGTTTATATACTCGAAAATTATGACAAGGCGGCATACATGACCGCCGCAAAGCTCGGAGCAATAGTAAACGTTTCCGAATCAACGGTCGTTCGATTTGCCATCGAGCTTGGCTTTGACGGTTACCCCGAATTTCAGCACTCCTTGCAGGAGATCGTTCGCACAAAGCTCACCTCGTTCCAAAGAATTGAGGTCACCAACAACATTATCGGTGACGGCGACGTGCTTACAAAGGTACTGCTTGCCGATTCGGACAAGATCCGCCACACGCTTGAGGAAATAGACAGAGCTGCCTTCAACAAGGCGGTCGAGGAGATCGTAAATGCAAGACGCATATACGTGGTCGGTGTTCGCTCCTCGTCGGCGCTCGCAAGCTTTCTCGGACACAGCCTCGGTCAGATCTTCGACGAGGTCAAGATACTTGAGCCTACGTCGGGCAGTGAGATGTTCGAGCAGATACTCAATATCGGAGAGGACGACGTCATAATAGCGATAAGCTTCCCCAGATACTCAAAGAAGATAATAAACGCCGTTGATTACGCAAAGCATCGCGGAGCGAGCGTTATAGCAATAACCGACAGCGCGATGTCACCTATCGCGCAGGGCGCAAGTCAGGTGCTTTTGGCGCGAAGCGATATGGCGTCCTTCGTTGACTCTCTCGTTGCTCCGCTAAGTATAATAAACGCCATTATCGTTGCCGTCTCCCGCGCAAAGCAGGACGAGCTTACCGAGAGATTACGCAAGCTCGAGGAGATCTGGGACGAATACGACGTTTACGACAAAAATCAGGGATGAGTATGACAGCTGACGTATCGGGCGGCGCTCGCCGCATAACGGTAATAGGAGGCGGAGCGGCAGGCATGATGGCGGCAATAAGAGCCGCAGAGCTTGGCGCGGACGTAACGCTCGTTGAAAGAAACGACAGATGCGGCAAAAAGCTCCGCATTACCGGCAAGGGCAGATGCAACGTTACAAATGCCTGCGACTCGCGTGAGTTTTTAAACCACGTTCCCACTAATCCCCGCTTTTTATACAGCGCACTGAGCTGTTTTTCAACCGACGACACCCAAGCCTTTTTCGAGGACGCGGGTGTCCCTCTCAAGGTTGAGCGCGGCAGACGTGTTTTCCCCGTTTCGGACAAGGCGGACGATATAGTAAACGCGCTTGTCAAAAGAGTTCGCGCGCTCGGTGTAAAAGTCGTTTGCGGCAGAGTATCGGAGCTTTGCACCCAAAACGGCAAAATCACGGGCTGTAAGATCTCGGACAAATTTATCGAGTGCGACGCGGTAATAGTTGCGACGGGCGGCCGCTCCTACCCCGGCACGGGCTCGGACGGCGACGGATACCGTCTGGCAGCTGCCGTAGGACATACCGTGACTCCGCTTATTCCCTCTCTTGTGCCTCTTACCTCAAAAAGCAAGATTTGTCCGTCACTTCAAGGGCTGTCACTCAAAAACGTGTCTTTAACCGTTACCGATACCCAAACAGGCAAGACGGTTTATGATGACTTCGGCGAAATGATGTTCACTCATTTCGGAATGACAGGCCCCATGATACTTTCCGCGTCGGCGCACCTTTCGGACTTGTCGGCAGGAAAATACGAGGCGCATATAAATTTAAAGCCCGCGCTTGACGAAAAAACGCTTGACGCGAGAGTGCTTTCCGACTTTTCTAAATATGCAAACAAGGATTTTGCAAACGCACTCGGAGATCTGCTCCCCGCAAAGCTCATTCCCGTTGTCATAGCGCTTTCGGGTATTGATGCACGCAAAAAGGTCAATTCCGTAACCCGCGAGGAAAGAGCGGCTCTTTGCGCCGTCATTCGCGATCTGCGCATAAAAATAGACGGCTTCCGTCCTATTGCCGAGGCAATAGTTACCAAGGGCGGAATAGATACCAAAGAGATAAATCCCAAAACCATGGAGTCAAAGCTCTGCCAAGGACTTTACTTTGCAGGCGAGGTTATAGACGTTGACGCATATACCGGCGGATATAATTTGCAAATAGCATTTTCTACCGGCGTTCTGGCAGGACAATCTGCCACGTGGGGAGATTAAAATAAAATAAAACACGAGGAGATTTATTATGATACAAATCGCTATCGACGGCCCCGGAGGCGCGGGAAAAAGCACGGTTGCAAGAGCAGTTGCCGCAAAGCTCGGCATCGTTTACGTTGACACGGGCGCTCTTTACAGAACCGTAGGACTTTACGTAAGATCAAAGGACATATCCGCAGATGACACCGAGGGAGTCGTTTCCTGCCTTCCCGATATTTCGCTTGAAATAAAATACGTTGACGGAAAACAGCACGTATATCTCAACGGTGAGGACACGGGCGAGCGCATACGTACACCCGAGATGTCTACCTATGCTTCCAAGGTATCCGCAATTCCTGCGGTAAGAGCCTTTTTGCTTGATACGCAGAGAGATATTGCCAAGAAAAACAGCGTCATCATGGACGGCAGAGATATCGGAACGGTAATTCTTCCCGATGCACAGGTGAAGATCTTCCTTACAGCTTCCGAGGAGTGCCGCGCGCAAAGACGCTATAAGGAGCTTTTAGACAAGGGGCAGTCGGTCACCTACGAGGACGTGCTTAACGATATGCGTCAGCGCGACGAGCGCGACAGCACACGCGACGTAGCCCCCACCGCAGCGGCAGACGACGCTGTATTTATGGACAACTCAAATATGACCTTTGACGAGACCGTCGAGGCAGTCATAGCTCTCGTAAAAAAATCAGGCTGCGAGATATAAGTATAAGCGAAAGTGAGGTCGTAGACCGTTGAGTAACAATAATAACAAGAGAAAAACGACTAAAAGCGACAACCCCCGCGGAAGCAGATTTTTCAGAGTCGCGTACGCTACCATAGGCTGGGTGTTCAGAGTATTTTTCAACATGAGGGTAATTAACTGCGAGAAAGAGCCGACACACGGCGGCTACGTGGTTTGCGCAAACCACGTCTCTGCGGTCGACCCCATAGTCATTTGCCTTGCATTCAAGCAGCACCAGGTGCATTTCATGGCGAAAAAGGAGCTTTTCAAGATCCCGATACTCGCTCAGCTCATACGTGGTCTTGGCGCGTTCCCCGTTGACAGAGGCGGTAACGACGTCGGCGCTGTAAAGCACGCAGTGAGCATCGTGGCAGGCGGCAAATGCCTCGGTATCTTCCCGCAGGGACACAGATACGTCGGAGTAGATCCGCGCGACACAAAGGTAAAAAACGGCGCGGCGCTTATTACGGCAAGAGTCAGCGCCCCCGTAGTTCCCGTTTATATCTGGCGTAAGAACAACAAAATGAAGCTTTTCGGCAGAACCTACGTTATAATCGGAGATACCATTCCGTTTGAGGAATTTGAGTACAACAAGGACGAGTCTGGCGTATATTCGAGAATGACCGAAAAGATATTCGATAAGGTCTGTGAGCTCGGAGAGGGCTTTGATCCCAAAGAATACAAGAAAAATCGGAAGTCGGCAAAATGAATATTGTAATTGCCAAGAACGCAGGCTTTTGCTTCGGTGTCAAAAGGGCGACCGACGAGCTTGAGGCGCGTATAAATAGCTGCCGCCCCGGCGAAAGAATATATACGCTCGGAACGCTTATCCATAACGAAACCTACAATCACGGGCTTTACGAGGCAGGAGTGCGGGTGACGGACATTTCGTCAATACCCACGCTTGCAAAGGAAGCCACAAAAAACGCGCCCGTTACGGTCTTTGTGCGCGCTCACGGAATACCCAAACAGGACGAGGATATTCTTCGGGAGTGTTCCGAAAAAAATCCATATTTCACTTACTGTGACTGCACCTGCCCGTTCGTCAAAAAAATACACAAAATAGCAGAAAGCAATTCCGAGCCCGACAAGCATTTTCTCTTGCTCGGAACAGAGACGCACCCCGAGGTCGTGGGAATAATGAGCTATTTTGACTACGGCAAGGACGTGATTTCGTCAGCCGAGGAATTGGAGAAGCTCTCCAAAACAGAAAAAGGCGAAAGTTTATTGAAAAAAACACCAATTTTAGTGGCTCAAACGACACAAAATTTGGCGGAATGGAAAAAAACTCAAGAAATTTCAAAAAAACTATATACAAATGCCTTAATTTTTGATACAATATGTAGTGTTACGGAATCAAGGCAGACCGAAGCAGCACGTCTCTCCGCTGAGTGTGACGTAATGATAGTCATAGGCGGCAGAGAAAGCTCGAATACGGCAAAGCTTTATTCCATTTGTAAAGAAAATTGTCCGCAGACCTTCTGGATAGAAAATCCCGAGGAGCTTGCGGTTTGCAATTTAATAACGTCAGCTCACACGAAAGTGGGCATAGCCGCGGGTGCATCAACCCCGTCAGGCGTAATTCAGGAGGTATATAAAACCATGAGCGA
>SVUH01000029.1 GCA_015063335.1 Oscillospiraceae bacterium
TTTATCTCAAAATTTCTCATTTTTATATCTCCTTTTCTTTAAGGATCTCTTTGATTTTTTGGAGTAAAATATCCATCTGCTCCCTAGTTCCAACCGTTATGCGGTTATATTCACAAATATCGGGAGCGGAAAAGTGTCGTACGAGTACTCCCCTTTCCTTGAGCTTAATGTAAAGCTCCTCGCCGCCGATCTTGTCACTCTTTGCAAAAATGAAATTTGCCTTTGAGTCAGTCACCTCAAAACCGAGCTTTACAAGCTCTCGTTGCGTATACTCGCGGTTTTCCTCTATCCTTTTACAATTTGCAACGTAATATTCGTTATCCTCTATCGCCGCAATTCCCGCGACCATGGTAAGGCGGTTTATGTTGTAGGGATTTGTAGAGTACTTTATCTTTTCAAGGTCAGCGATAAGCTCCTCGTTACCTATGGAAAAGCCAAGCCTTGCGCCCGCCATTGAGCGAGACTTTGAATAGGTGCATACCACCAAGAGGTTATCGTATTTTTTAGTAAGCTCGATGCTGCTCTGCGCTCCAAAATCAACGTACGCCTCGTCGATAAGCACCACCCTGTCGGGGTTTGCCTTGACTATTTGCTCGACCTCGTCACGTGTAAGCGCAATTCCCGTGGGCGCGTTGGGGTTAGCAATAACTACGTTCGCGTCATTACCGAAATAGTCCTCAATTCCGATAGAGAAATCCGATTTAAGAGGAATCTTTCGGTAGTCCGTACCGTAAAGAGAGGCGTAGACCTGATAAAATCCGTAAGAGATTGACGGGAACTTAACAGGGTGCTCCCTCTCATCGCAAAATGCCATGAAAAAGAAATTAAGTATATCGTCCGAGCCGTTGGACACGAACACATTTTTTCTTTCTACCCCGTAAAGCCCTGCTATCGCGTCCTTAAGTGTGGCGCACGTGGGGTCGGGGTACAAATTAAGCATTGATACCTGTTCTCTGTCAACCGCCGAAAGAACTCCCGCCGAGGGTGGGAACGGCGACTCGTTGGTATTGAGCTTGACATACTGCATATCTCTTGGCTGCTCACCTGGGGTATACGCTTCAAGCTTTACAAATTTTCTATTTATAAAACGACTCATATTATTCCTCGTCAAATCTTATAACTGCGCTCTTTGCGTGTGCGCCGAGCCCTTCTTTGTTTGCAAAGTATTCAACGTCGCGAGCGACCTTACGGAGCGCGTCCTTAGTAAAGTAGCTGAACTGCGTTTTCTTTACGAAGTCGTCAACCGACAAGGGGCTTGAAAATCTTGCAGTTCCACTGGTAGGCAACGTGTGGTTAGGTCCTGCCATGTAGTCACCAAGCGCCTCGGGACAATATTTTCCCATGAAGATAGATCCCGCGTGCTTTATCTTATCAAGATACATAAACGGCTCGTCCACGCATATCTCAAGATGCTCGGGTGCTATACTGTTAGCAACCTCAACTGCCTCGTCAATGCTCTTGGTAATTATTATCTTGCCGTTATTATCAATAGACGTTCTTGCAATCTCCTGACGTTCAAGCATAGGGATCTGACGCTCAAGCTCCTCGGCAACGTCAGCGGCAAGAGTCTCGGAGTCCGTTACAAGAACTGCGCTTGCCATGCGGTCGTGCTCTGCCTGCGACAGAAGATCCGCCGCTACGTACTTTGCGTTACAAGTGCTGTCCGCAATAACGAGAATTTCGCTCGGTCCTGCTATCATGTCGATCGAAACTCTGCCGAACACCTGCTTCTTCGCTTCCGCAACGAATGCGTTACCGGGGCCTACTATCTTATCGACCTTAGGCACAGACTCCGTTCCGTAAGCCAAGGCGGCGATGGCCTGCGCTCCGCCCACCTTGAATACACGGTCAACACCCGCAACGGCTGCCGCCGCGAGTATGTGAGGGTTTACCTTTCCGTTCTTTGAGGGGGGAGTTACCATGATTATCTCTTTGCAGCCTGCGATCTTTGCGGGAACACAGTTCATAAGAACGGACGACGGATAAGCCGCCGTGCCGCCCGGCACGTAAAGTCCGACCTTTTCAATCGGAATAACCTTTTGGCCTATCACCACTCCGTCCTTGTCGTTGATAAGAAAGCTGTTTCTTACCTGACGGGAGTGGAAAGCGTAAATGTTTCCATAGGCGCTCTTGAGTATATTTATAAACTTCTCGTCAACATAATTAAAAGCCTCGTCTATCTCCTCGCGGCTCACCTCAATGGCGTCGAGCTTGACACCGTCGAATTTTTCGGAATAAGCAACAAGCGCTTTGTCCTTATCCTTCTTTACGTTCTCGATTATCTCCGCAACCACAGCCTCAACGTTTACCGTAGGCTCTGTGCGGGCAAATATTTCGTCTTTTGTTATTTCTCCGTATTTATAAGTGCGAATCATTTTGTCCTCCCGAAATCAAACACCAAGATTTCTTCTTACCCCTTCGCATATCTCGCGAATTTCACTGTTCTTGAATTTGTAGCTTGCCTTATTGGCAATAAGTCTTGCGCTTATGTCAACTATGTCCTGTTTTGGTTCAAGGTCGTTTTCATAAAGCGTCTTTCCCGTTTCAACTATATCCACGATAACGTCGGACAAGCCGAGTATGGGAGCAAGCTCGATAGAGCCGTTAAGCTTGATTATGTCGATATCCCTGCTCTGCTCGTTATAAAAGCTGCGAGCGATATTCGGAAATTTGGTCGCAACGCGAAGCGTCCTGTCGCGTCTGTCGCAAAAATCCTTTTTAGCGGCAACCGCCATACGGCACTTACCTATTCCAAGGTCGGCAAGCTCGTAAACGTCGGGAGAATATTCGAGAATAATATCCCGTCCCGCAATACCGATATCTGCCGCGCCTCTCTCTACGTATATAACGACGTCCGAGGGCTTTACCCAGAAATAACGAACTCCCTTTTCGGGGTTTTCAAAGATAAGCTTTCTGTTCTGCTCCTTTATAGACGGGCACTCAAAGCCTGCCGCCTCAAGCATTCCGTATGCCTTTTCTCCAAGTCTGCCCTTGGGAAGCGCAATATTAATCATTTGTTTCAAGGCTCTCCACCCCTCTCTCACTTATCTTTAAGAGCTGTCTGTATCTTACGCTTGCGTCGGGAGCCGATGCTACCTTAACGGTCTTACCGCTATCTACAAGCTCCTTGACTGTTGCAATTATCTTGTCGGTCGATACGTTCTCGTAAACGAGAAGTATATCGGTGTCGTAGCCGTTGTCTTCATTTCCGAAGCGCTCAAGCGTATCAAGGTAAACCGCAAAGCCGATAGCTCCGCACTGCTTACCCATACGCGAGAGAAGCTTATCGTATCTTCCGCCCGAAAGAACTCCCGTAGGAATACCGTTGATAAAGCCCTTGAAAATAACTCCGTCGTAATAGTTTCTGTCGTTGACGACGGAAAAGTCAAAATAGAGTTTTCCCGAAACGCCGTACGACTTCATTGCTTCATTTATGCTGACAAGCTCACCGTATGCATAAGCCATTTTCTCATTTTTAAGATTTTTTTCAATAACAGAGAGAGCATCGTCAAGCGTGGAGTAAATCTCCGTAAGAGCGCAGGCAACCTCGCTCACGTCCTCGCTGACCGAGCGAAGCGTGCAAAGATTTTTGAGGGCGCTCACGTTTTTGCTCTTGATATAATCCATCGCCTCGTCGCGCGCCGCGTCCTCAAGACCTGCCGCGTCGATAAGTCCCTCAACGAGCCCCATGTGAGAAATGTCAAGAACGTATTCCTCGCTTATGCCCTCAAGGCTCTTAAGCGCAAGCATTACGACCTCGCTCTGGGCATAGGTATCAATATTTCCGACACATTCAAGCCCCGTCTGCACGATCTCCTTAAAGCCGTGGCTCTCCGCTGACGTTCTGTAAACATTCTCGTTATAGTAGAGCTTATGCGTTTCGTTCTTGCCGTCGGAAATATTCTTAATAATAGAAAGCGTAACGTCGGGCTTAAGTGCCATAAGCTTTCCGTTGGTATCGGTAAATGTAAGTATATTCTCGCTTACGAGAAAGCTCTTGTTTCTCGCGTACAGGTCATACTCCTCAAATCTGCCCACCTTATATCTTGAATAGCCGAATTTACTGTAAAGCTCGCGAAGCGCGTATATCGCGCGCTCGTCACTTCTCAAAACCTCGGACGAAAAATTCATTTACTTTTCCTCCTTGATCTTTGATAAAATTGCGCTATAACCGCCCGCTCCGTAAAGATACGCGCGGTTTACGCGGCTGATCGTAGCCGTGCTCGCACCGGTTTCCTCAACAATTTTATTATATACCGCCTGCTCGGACAGCATTTTGGCAACGAGCATTCTCTGCGCTATGTCCAAAAGCTCCTTACGGGTTATCAGGTCCTCGAGCAGCGCTTCGCACTCATTCTCGCTTTCTACTGCAACAAGCGCCTTTACGAGCAGCTTATATCCTTCATTTTCCTTGAGATTCATTGATTTTTCTCCTCTCACTTTAATACTTTAATATGATAACACATTAAAGTGGATTTGTCAATGCTTTTCTTAACATTTTTATTGTGTTTTTCACCAATATTGCGCCAAATTCAACACTGTTTTTTGTCATATGTCTTTTCACAACACTTGTGGGGAAAGGCAAGCCCTTCCCCACGTGTAGGCATTGGAAACTCCAATGGCTATTTATAAGAGTCTTTGAGAATTTATCGACAAATGGAATTCAAGCCCCAGCCTCTCCGCCGCCTTACGGCAAAGTACCATTCTGCCAAGAAATATTTCAAAATACTCCATGACCGAGCTGTATCTCGTATCAATATCAATATCAAGCAAAATAGACTTTTCCTCGCGGTCGACAGTCAGCTTTGAGGAAACGACCGAATAGTTTACTCTGTCGTGTATATCAAAGGTGGAAACGTCGGAGTTGCGCACGCGGGTGCGGCGAACGTCGGACTTATCCGCCAATATAAGCGCCGCCGCGATAGGGTTTACGGGAACGCCCGTGCCCTCGTCGTGGTTTCCGATCGCCGTCACGACCGTTGCAATATCCTCGGCGGGCATGCCCATATTATCAAGAATACGAAATGACATTATCGCTCCGCTTTGTGAATGATCCGTTCTGTTTACGAGGTTACCGATATCGTGCATGTGCGCGGCGATCTTTGCAAGCTCGATATCATGCTCCGAGTATCCAAGCTCGGTGAGTATATACTCGACGCTTGCCGCAACACGCCCGACGTGCGCAAAGCTGTGCTCTGTGTAGCCGAGAGCCGTAAGAGATTCGTCCGCACGCTTGATATACGTATTTACTGCTTGATCGTTTTTTATATCGAGGTAGGTAAGCATTTTTCCTCCGAGAGCCTTTTTAAATATTAGTTTGCTCCTCTTTTTCGCCGTCATTCAATACCCTTTGTATCTCCGTCTGGCGTATTGTAAATAGCAGGAATATAACGTATGCCGCAACTGCTAACGCTACGACAGTTGTAAGAATAACCGTGGGAGTATCCCATATCTCGCCGACACCGCAGTTGGGAACAACTCCGCCCGCAAAATTATATACCGCGTGAAGTATCACACAATACCAGATATTTGAGGTTTTTATCAATATGACCGAGCACATTCCGCCGATGAGGAACGAATAACCGATTTGAAGAATAACCGCACCGGGATTTGAGCCTGCGAAGATATTCAAAGCATGTATAACGCCAAATATGACCGAAGATATTACGATAGCAAAAAAAGCGCCCATTCGGTTTTTCTTACATCTTTGCAATACCACCGTAAAAATACAGCCTCTGAAAGCCATTTCCTCAAAGAAGCCTATGGCAAGCTGAGAGAGCGCGTACACGGCGATCACGGACGGCGAGGAATCTATCGACGCGTTACCGCTAAATACGGGTATAAACGGAAAATTATTTATCGCAACTGCCATACAAGGCAGAAAGATAAGAAACGTTTTCAGCGTAAGGCGCGGAAAAAGAATACTTTTCGTCGAAAACGCAAGTATAAACAGAACGCACACTATACCGCCAAGAGAACGGCTCAACGTAACGTAAAGATTTTGTCCGTAAGCCTCGGATGTAAAAATGCTTTTTTGGAAAACTTCAAGCGCTAAAAGTGCGACAAAAAGCACCGCCGCGATAATGACGTAAATTCGTTTTTTTACTGTACTCATCAAGCACTCTCCACGGACTTATTTTCCGATTCCCTTTTTCTTACAGAATATTCAAGCAAGAACACAGCCAAAGAGCCTACTATCATAAGTATTGCCGTAAGCTGCGAGGGGGTAAGAAAGCTTATAAATGTTGATCCGCGATAATCCGTCCTTGCGTATTCGATAAAAAATCTCCAAATACCGTATGCGCACATATATATGGGCAAATTGTAGGTTTTATTTTTAAGAATACGAATCAAGAACAAGGCAAAGAGCGCAAAGAGGAATATCGCCTCAAAAAGCTGAATTGGAACGACCTTTTTGTCAAGTGCCACCATGTATATACCGTACCACTTGTCAGTAACAGCGCCGTGACAGCAGCCCGCGAAAAGACAGCCCAATCTACCGAGTCCGTGAGCCGCGGCAATGCAAGCCGCACCTATATTGGCTATGTTAAAGAACTCACGCACGTGCTCTCCGCCCTTGCCGAACATGAAATGGCCTGCGATAAAATAAACCGCAAGAAATATTGCCGCACCGCCGATAAGACCGCCGTAAAAGGTAGCGCCCGTGCTTGAGCTTAGCACAAAGCCGCCGTTTTTATCAATATTGTAGATCGCTTGAAACAAAACGGCAGAATAATATCCGCCTACAATTGATGCAACGGCATTAAAAAGGCAGAGGTTCTGAAGCCTTGCGCCAAGACCGTGTCTGTCAGCCAAAATTCTGTATATTATTATAGCGGAAACTGCCGCGATACAAAGCATTATCATGTAAAGGTCAATTCCCGGTAAAATCTCGTACGGGTACATTTTCCACCTCCGTATTTACTCACTTTTCTTTACAATAATTATACCGCAAAACGACAAAAATGTCAATTCTGCGGTACAATTTTTACAATATGTTCTTATTAAATTTTAGTTACCAGCCTTGGTCTCGCAGTAAATGCAACGGAAAATTCTGTTTTTCTCATCCGTAAGCTTAAATACGTGCGGAAGCTCCTGCTCGGTGCTCGTTATACAACGGGGGTTCTTGCAGAAAATAACGTTCTTGATCTCGCGGGGCAAGGTCGCTCTCTTTTTCTCAACGAGCTTGCTGTCCTTGATTATATCGATAGTAACACCGGGATCAACGTATCCAAGAACGTTCATATCAAGCTCAATGTCCTCGTCTATTTTGATTATATCCTTCTTACCCATTTTGTTACTGTGAACGTTCTTTATTATAGCAATAGAGCAATCAAGCTTATCAAGTCCCAAAAGGCGGTAGATCTCCATTCCTCTGCCTGCTGTGATGTGATCAATAACTATACCGTTTCTGATAGAATCTATATTCATTATCTTTCCTCCTTAAGACACTTAAGAATAAGGCTCATTCTCATTATCTTTGCGTAGTATACCTGCTTGAAGTAGCACGCTCTGGGATCGTCGTCTATCGCAACAGCGATCTCGTTTACTCTGGGAAGCGGGTGGAGTATAGACAAGTCGCTCTTTGCGTTCTTGAGCTTTTCGGGAGTAAGGATATAGCTATCCTTGAGGCGGAGATAATCCTCCTCGTTGAAGAATCTTTCCTTTTGAACTCTCGTCATGTAGAGCACGTCAAGCTCGGGCATAACTGCCTCGAGGTCAGTCGTCTGAACATACTCGATATTTTTCTGCTGAATAATATCTTTCTTTACGTAGCTCGGTACTTTAAGCTCTACGGGAGAAACGAGCACGAACTTTACGTTCGTATATCTTGCCATAGCGGAGATAAGAGAGTGTACCGTTCTTCCAAATTTAAGGTCGCCGCAAAATCCAACGGTAAGGTTGTCAAGTCTTCCCTTTTCACAGTAGATAGTGAGAAGGTCTGCAAGCGTCTGAGTGGGGTGGCTGTGTCCGCCATCTCCCGCGTTTATAACGGGGATAGAGGAGTTGAGTGAAGCCACATAAGGCGCGCCCTCCTTGGGGTGGCGCATAGCAATTATATCCGCATAGCAGGATACGACCTTTGCTGTGTCCGCAACGCTCTCGCCCTTGGATGCGGACGAGGACGACGCGCTTGCCATGGAGATAACGTTTCCGCCGAGCTCATACATTGCAGCCTCAAACGAGAGTCTTGTTCTTGTAGAGGGCTCAAAGAAAAGAGTTGCAAGCTTCTTTCCGCGGCATGCCTCGGAATACTTCTTGGGGTTCTCGATAATATCCTTTGCGGTAACTATAAGCTCGTCGATCTCCTCGGTCGACAAGTCCAAAATATCAATAAGATGTCTCATTTTTGCCTCCCGATCACGCCTTAGCGCCGTTTATTTCAAGGTATTTAAGTATTCTTTCTACGTTTTCTGCGTTCTTCTCATCCTCACGCAAATATTCAATAATGTCGTAAACGTCAACGACAGAATATACGGGGAAACCAAACTCGTCGGAAACCTCCTGCATAGCAGACTTTCCTTCTTCTCCCTTTCCCTTTTCCTTTCTGTCAACCATTACGAATGTAGCTGCGATCTTCGTGCCCTCAAGACCTTTGAGGTTCTTCATGCTCTCGCGAATAGCCGTACCTGCGGTAATAACGTCCTCAACGATAACGATCTCGTCGCCTGCCTTGGGAAGATATCCTACGAATATTCCGCCCTCACCGTGATCCTTTGCTTCCTTTCTGTTAAAGAAGAAGGGCACGTCGAGTCCGTTTGCGGAAAGTCCGATGGAAGCGGCAACTGCTATCGGGATACCCTTGTATGCAGGTCCGTAAAGCACCGTTCTCTTGTTTCCTACCTTTTCGAGGTAGCTCTTTGCGTAAAACTGACCGAGCTTTGCAATCTGATCTCCCGTCTTTATCTCACCTGCGTTGACGAAATACGGGATCCTTCTTCCGCTCTTTGCTATAAAGTCTCCGAATTTGAGCACACCAGCGCTCTCAAGAAACTCTATAAATTCTCTTTTGTAAGCTTCCATTTTTATATCTCCTTTTTAAATTAATCAACGAATTCAGAAACACAGCGGTTGTATGCCGCAACGGGGTCTGCCGCCGCCGTGATCGGACGACCGACAACTATATAATCAGAGCCAATCTTCTTTGCGTCAGCGGGAGTCATAACTCTTACCTGATCTCCTATGTCGCCGTCGGCAAATCTGACTCCGGGGGTTACCGTCAAAAATTCCTTACCGCAAGTACTGTGAACCTTGTCTGCCTCTCTCGGTGAGCAAACAACTCCGTCAAGTCCTGCCTTCTTTGCGTTCTCTGCGTAGTGCATAACGACCTTATCAAGGGGCTCGTTTATAAGAAGGTCCTCTTTCATTCTTTCCTCACTTGTTGAGGTAAGCTGGGTTACTGCTATGAGCAAGGGACGAGTTCCGTCGGGACGGGTAAGTCCTTCAAGCGCCGCTTCCATCATAGCGACCGTTCCGCTTGCGTGAAGGTTGGTCATATCAACGTCAAGTCCCGAAAGCACCGCCATAGACTTCTTAACGGTGTTGGGAATATCGTGAAGCTTAAGATCGAGGAATATCTTATGTCCTCTCTCCTTGATCTCCCTTACGATAGACGGACCCTCTGCATAGAAAAGCTCCATTCCTATCTTAACGTAGGGCTTTCTTTCCGTGAACTTATCGAGAAATGCAAGCACCTCCGCCTTACTGTTAAAATCACAAGCAATAATTACGTCCTTTCCCATTAGTGGGCACCTCCTATTATATCTCTTAAATTATTTATTTTGTACTTTTCCATAACCTCGGGGAGCTTGTCTACAATATCGCGGCAAACAAACGGATCAACGAGGTTTGCGCTTCCTATCTCGACGGCGGTAGCGCCCGCAAGCATCATTTCGATAACGTCCTCCGCAGAGGAGATTCCGCCCATTCCGATTATCGGGATCTTCACAGCCTCGTAGACCTGGTATACCATACGCAGAGCAACTGGCTTTATGGCAGGACCTGAAAATCCGCCCATTTTGTTTGCGATAACAGGCTTCTTGGTTTTAAGGTCGATACGCATACCGAGCATTGTGTTTATCATGCTGATAGCGTCCGCGCCCGCTTCCTCGCAAGCCTTTGCTATGGATACTATATCCGTGACGTTCGGAGAAAGCTTTATTATCACGGGCTTTGTGGTGACCGCCTTAACTGCTCTTACCACGCTTGCAGCTCCCTCGGGAGTCACACCGAAGCTCATACCGCCGCCGTGAACGTTGGGGCAGGAAACGTTGATCTCAAGCCAGCCTACCTGCTCCTCCTTATCGAGTATCTCGGACACTCTTGTGTATTCTTCAAGAGAAAAGCCGCAGATATTTGCCATAACGGGCTTGTGGAAAAACTTTTTAAGCTCGGGAAGCTCGTGATTTACGACCGCCTCAACACCAGGGTTCTGAAGTCCTACCGCGTTGATCATTCCCGCATCGCACTCAGCAATTCTCGGTGTAGGGTTTCCGAAGCGCGCCTCAAGCGTCGTTCCCTTAAACGAGAAGCTTCCAAGGCAGTTTATATCGTAAAGCTCGGAAAATTCCTTACCGTAGCCAAACGTTCCGCTTGCGGGTATCAGAGGGTTATCAAGCTCTATTCCGCACAAAGTGACCTTAGTGTTTACCATATTATCTCCTCCTTGACGAATACGGGACCTTCCTTACAAATACGCTTGTTTCCAAGCAAGGTCTTACAGCTGCATCCCATGCACGCACCAAAGCCACATCCCATTCTTTCCTCAAGACTGTACTGACCGCTCGTCTCAGTAGCGCCCGCAAGAGCTTTAAGCATAGGCAACGGTCCGCAGGAATAAACGTAAGTATAATCAATATCGGGAAGCGCGTTCGTAACAAAGCCCTTTACTCCGTAAGAGCCGTCAACCGTCGTAACTATCACGCGGTCAGCGATCTCTGCGAAATCCTTTTCCGCGAATATTTCCGATTTCGTATTAAATCCGAGAATAACGGTGACCTTTTTGCCCTCTGCCTTGAGTAGCTTGCAAAGCTTATAAAGAGGAGGTACACCAACGCCTCCGCCCACGAGCACGGGCGCATCTCCCGACAAGGAGAGGTCGTAGCCATTTCCAAGTCCCGTAAGGATATTGAGCTTCTCACCGGGACGCATGGCGCTCATTTTTTCCGTACCTACGCCGACGACCTTGTAGATAAGCGTCAAGGTATTCTCGTCATAGTCGCATATTGATATAGGGCGGCGAAGATACTGTCCGTCAAGCTTTACGTTAACAAACTGTCCAGCGCCCGTTATTGCAGAGGTATCCCCTGCCATAACCATTCTGTAAACGCTGTCCGTAAGAGCAACGTTACTCTCTATCGTATAAATTACTTCCTTCATTTTCTACCTCACTTTTTTACGTACACGGCATTGCCGTCGTAAACCGTCAGCAAGCACTCGCCATAAAGCTTCATTCCGTCAAAGGGAGTGCTCTTACCCTTTGAGAGGAACGTATCCGTATTGACCTCATATTCCTCATCACAGCTGAAAACCGTAAATCCTACGTCCGTTCCAATGTCAAAACGCTTTCTCGGGTTTTCCGACATTAGCTCAACAAGCCTTTCCATAGAGATCACACCCGTCTTCACGAGCTTTGTGTAAATTACCGCGAAAGCGGTTTCAAGACCTACGACACCCATAAGGCTCTTCTCAAGCCCCATTCCCTTTTCCTCTGCCGAGTGCGGCGCGTGGTCGGTGGCGATCGCATCTATCGTTCCGTCAACTATTCCCTCGATAAGCGCGAGTCTGTCCTCCTCGGAGCGTATGGGGGGATTCATTTTAAAGCGTCCCTCCTCGCAAAGGTCCATATCGTTAAACACAAGATAGTGCGGTCCCGTTTCGCAGGTAATGTCAACGCCCTCTGCCTTTGCGCGCCTTATAAGCTCGACGCTCTCCTTGGTGGATATGTGGCATACGTGATACGGGCAACCCGTCTTTTTGATAAGCTCGATATCTCTCTTTATAGGCGCCCACTCACTCTCGGAGCAAATTCCTCTGTGACCGTGCGCTTTTGCGTACTCCCCGTCGTGTATATATCCGCCGCGAAGCAAGGAATTCTCCTCACAGTGCGCGGAGATTATCTTACCTGCCGCCTTGACTCTCACCATAGCGTCAAGCATCATATCCTCGGACTGCACTCCCCTGCCGTCATCTGAAAAGCCCACGACGTCAGATGCGATCCTCTCGATATCCGAAAGCGCCTCGCCCTTCTCACCGACGGTTATAGTACCGAACGGCAAAACCGCAATACTCGCCTTTTCCTTTATTGCCCTTAACTGAATATCAAGATTTTCTCTTGAATCGGGCGTGGGTATAAGGTTTGGCATGGTGCAGACCGCCGTATAGCCGCCGTGCGCCGCTGCCGCCGAGCCGCTTGCGATATCCTCTTTATATAAATAGCCCGGCTCGCGAAAATGCACGTGCACGTCACAAAAGCCGGGTAAAATATAACAATTATTAAAAATACGGAAATCACCAGTATCGGTATCAGAGATACCGCCGTTAAGGATATTGAAATGCTCGCCGTCAAAGATAGCGTCGGTAGAAATAAAAACGCCGTTTTCATACATTTTGGCATTCTTAAAAAGCATTTTCATAACAGACCTCCGGGAAACTTTTTTATCCTAAATATTATATCATATTATGTCGATAGAGTCAAGTACGTTTAGAAAATATCCTGCGAAAAATTCGGACTATCTTATTCTTTACTCGTCTTATGAAAAAGAAGAATTTGCGAATAGGCATTTTAGTCCAGAAGAAGACGTAAGCAGAGTATATGCCGCTGTCCGTTCCGAACTCTTTATCTTTTCTGTAAAGGCGCGAAACGCAAGCTATTATCTGCTCTTTTTCAATTCCGTATTCAAGCTGAGTCTGGTTATCTCCGCACATCGTATACGTTCCGTCCTCACGTACGTCCATAACTCTGTGCAAGACGAACTGACCGTTTTTTCGGCGGTAAAATGCAATATCATGCTTTTTTGCGGGAATATCAAAATTACGCACAAGCACGACGGAATCTCTCGTCTGTACTATAAGAGGAAGCATACTCGTGCCCTTTGGATACATGCGAAATTCTCCGCCGCTCGCAAGCACGTCCTCTATTGCCTCTATTGCATCGGAAAGATAAAATTCACCGTTATTCAAGGATATTTGCTCCCTCTAACTCATTTATAAATTTTTCAACGTCAGCTTCGACCACCGCCGCATCAACTCCCTCGTATTCATTCAAAAGCGCCTCGACTATCTCCTCTTTCTCAGCGCCCCTCGCGAGCATATCCCAGATGAATTTAGCGCTTTCGTTAAGCTTTATTATTCCGTTAAATACCTTGCTTGCCTGACCGAGGGCAACGACTACGTACTGTCCTGCTATTTCTCGTGCAACAAATCCGTTCTTTATTTTCATTTTTCTTTCCTCATTTTTATTTCATTCCATTGTAGGCGACCTCTGCCGCTTCCTCGGATATATTACAGCCGAGAACGTAGCAAGGCACCCCTTTAAGCGTCCTGTCAAGAAGCGGAAAAAGCGCATCGACCGTTTCCATATCGGACGGAGTAAGTATCTGGTGAAATACGCGCATTACCGCCTCATCGGCGCCAATTCGTCTTATTTCATTTTTCTGTGCGCGTTCAAGGAAGCAGATCGCTTTAAGCGGAGCTCTTGTGTTTGTATGCCAGCCCTCCTTGCCGCACCAAGGCGTGCCGTATGCGTAAAGGCGACCGTCCTCGTCAAACCTGAAAATAGGCTTGTCTCCGTTAACGACGTGAACCCCCTCGCCAAAATACTTTCTCCAAAGAGAAATGTGGGTGGACTTTCCCGTTCCGCTCTTTGCCGCAAAGGCAAAGCCCTCACCGCCGTATTCGATCACCGCGCTGTGAAACAGGTATGCGTTATATTTAAGCGGCAGATGCCTTGATATCTCGCGATAGATGCATATGCTCTCGGCATAGCCCCGTGAAACATTAGTTTCCGCAATACTGATCTCATCATCAATAAGATCCTCGCTTATCGAAACATCAATATCGGCATGCTCCGTCGGCTCGCAAACGTAAGACGCGCAAAGCCTTTCTACGTGGTCGTATTTATTTTTAATGCAAATTTTCAATCCTGCAATACTAATATAGAGCATATACCCTCCTACGAACCCATTCTAATATATTGTAACATAGATCTTGCTTTTTTTCAAGAGGGATAAAACAATTGCCGTGCAGAATTTTCTGCACGGCAATTGTCTACTTTATACAATTCAGTTGAATTTTTCAATATTGTCGCGAACGTACATAAGCATCTTGGTCTGCAAGTAGTTAGCGTTGCTTACAAGATAGTCTCTTACGTACTTTACCTGGAACGGCACAATTGCCTTCATCTTGCGAAGATTTCCCGCGATCTCAGTCTCTCCGTTCATTTCAAGAGAGGAGCAAACGAACTCAACGGTCGCCGCGGAAGCCACCTCAAAGCACTTCCAGCCCTTTTCCACGTCTCTGTCGGCAAGGTCTATCAGAAGCTTGTACGCAACCAAGGGCTTGAAGGCGTCCTCCATATCAAGGTCGGGATCCTCAAGTATACCGTCAGTCCAAAGCTTTCCCTCGGAGGGAGCAAACTCTGAAAAATATCTATCCATTCTTCTGTTAACGACCTGAAGCGTAAGCTTTTCCGCGCCTACGTTTTTCTTGGTCGAGGCATCGTAAAGGAAGTAGTTGGGCTTATCTCCCTTTCCGCCAAACCAAACGAGAAAAGCAAGCTCTGCCGCCAAAGCAAGACTGACGAGTGCAACGACGATCATCATGATCTTTGTAACGGTGTATGTAAAATCAATTACTAAGCCGCATACGAGCAAAGCAACGAACAGCGCTGCAAAAACAGCCGCCACTATTGTCAAAATCAAGTTAAGCTTTTTCTGATTCATAGAAAAACACCTCACGAAAATATCTTACATAAATTATATCATACGAACTTATCCTTGTCAATTATTTTGCCAAAAATAAATCCCTCGACAGCATAAATTACTGCTTTTTAGGCAGCTGAACGTAAAACGAGGTCACGCCGCCCTCACTCTTGACGTCAACGCTTCCGCCGTGAAGATCCGCAATTCGTTTGACGATAGCAAGACCAATTCCGTTACCCTCGGAGGAATGAGATTCATCGACCTGATAGAACTTGCGCCATATCTTTTCGATCTTATCGGCGGGAATGTCCTCGCCCGTATTGCTGACACAAACGGTAAGAAGCCTGTCGGAGCTCTCGATATCTATTGATACCACTCCCCCTTGCGGAACGAATTTGACCGCGTTATCTATAAGGTTTATCCATATCTGCTTGAGCATCTCCTCATTGCCCTCAACGGTATACTCGTCGAAATCAAGCTGAAGATCAACCTCCTTTTTCTCCCACTTGCTTTCAAGCAGCAAAACGGACGAACGGATCTGCTCCGAAAGATTAAATTCACAAATATCCGTCAGTATCGTCTGATTTTCAACCTTGGTAAGATTCAGCACGTTGGTCGCCATGTAAGAAAGCCGCTTCGACTCCTCCTCAATAGCGTCAAGGTACTGCATTCTCTGCTCCTCGGTAAGGTCTCCGCGCTTTAGTAGCTTCGCAAAGCCCGCTATCGATACGATGGGCGTCTTGACCTCATGCGAAAAATTGTTTATAAAGTCGCTGCGCAGCATCTCCGTCTTTTGAAGCTCCTCGGCAAGCTTGTTAAAGCTGTCACAAAGCTCCACCATGGCAGGCGCTTTACCAAAGGGCTTACCAAAGCTCATTCTGACGTTAAAATCGCCCTCGGCGAGTCGGTTCATGTTGTTGATCCAACGGTTTACGGGCTTCAAGGGTATCTTACCGATAAGAAACGCGCCAACAAGTCCGATTATTGTACTGATGACCGTCATAAACAAGACTATATATCCTGCATTAAGACCGTTAAGACTGCCGATAACACCAAAGGAAGCAAGAATATAGACTGTCAGTGAGGCTATTGCGAGCGATGCCAGAAGCACGAGCAAAACGACCAGCGTAAAGGAAAGCGTAAGCGAGAAGCGTTGCTTTCTGATCTTCTTTTTAAGCCTTAACGTAGGCAGCTTCATCTGAGGGATCTTTTTCATACCTTCTTCACCGCCTTGTAGCCAAGTCCGCGAACGGATTCGATCTCAAATTCCGTCCACACCTCAAATCTCTTGCGAAGTCTTCCGATATGTACGGTCACCGTTTCCCAGCCCGTATCGCTGTCACTTCCCCATATCTCGTCCATAAGCTGAATTCTGGTGAATATCTTGCCGGGATACGAAAGAAGCTTGTACAAAAGCAAAAATTCCTTTTGAGGAAGCTCCTGTACCTCCTCGCCGCGTGTTACGGTGAATGAATCGTAGTCCAAAACCACCTCGCCAACTACTATTTTTCTCTCGTTTGCTATCTTCGCGCGGCGTAAAAGCGCCTTTATTCTGTAAAGCATCTCCTCGTCGTCAACTGGCTTTGTGATATAGTCGTCCGTGCCGACCATAAATCCCTTGTGCTTGTCCGCGGGAAGCTGCTTTGCGGAAACCATAAGTATTGGCAGATTATTCTGTGCCTCGCGCAAAACGCGCGTAAACTCATATCCGTCCATGCCGGGCATCATTATGTCGAGCACGACTAGATCAATATGCTCCTTATCCAGAACGCCAAGCGCGTCCTCTCCGTTAGTCGCGGTAGTAACGGTGTAATTTGCATTTTCAAGGACAGCTTTAAGAAGAAGCCTCGTGTTTTTGTCGTCGTCAACCACCAGTATATGAAACATAAACTCACCTCACAGTGCATTCGTTGTATAATTTACAATATTAATTATATCATTTCCGAAGCGCCTTGTCAAGGAATAACTCTTGAAATGCAATTTCGGCATGATAAAAAGAAAAAAGGGATACTAAAGTATCCCTTGATGTCGGCTATGACCTATTTTTCCGGGCCGTCGCCAGCCAAGTATTTTCGGCACAGCAAAGCTTAACTTCCGTGTTCGGAATGGGAACGGGTGGACCCTTTGCGTTAAAATAACCGACTAAGTG
>SVUH01000030.1 GCA_015063335.1 Oscillospiraceae bacterium
CGTCAGCGACGAGGGATATGGCAAAAATGAATATATCGAAACAACAAAGCCCCTTGTGGTAGTTACCGCCCCCGGCCCCGGAAGCGGAAAAATGGCTACGTGCATGTCACAGCTTTACCACGACCACAAGCGCGGAATCAAGGCAGGATACGCGAAGTTTGAAACCTTCCCTATCTGGAATCTACCGCTTACCCACCCCGTCAACATGGCATATGAGGCGGCTACCGTGGATTTAAGTGACGTTAATATGATAGACCCGTTCCACCTTGAAGCGACGGGAACGACGGCGGTAAACTACAACCGAGACATTGAAATATTCCCTGTTTTGCAGGCTATCTTCAGACAGATCTACGGCGAGTGCACCTATAAATCTCCCACCGACATGGGCGTAAACATGGCAGGCTACTGCATTTTCGACGACAAGGCGGTTTGTGACGCCTCCAAAATGGAGATCGTTCGCAGATATTACGACACGCTCTGCCGTAAGAGAAACGGCATTGCAGACGCCGAGGAGGTTTACAAGAGCGAGCTTATAATGAGCAAGGTCGGCGTTGACGTATCCTTCCGCCGTGTCGTTAAGGCGGCGCTTGATAAGGCAGAGCTTACGGGCGAGCCTGCGGCGGCAATCGAGCTTGGTGACGGCACGATCGTTACTGGTAAGACCTCAAAGCTCATGGGCGCATCTGCTGCAGCGCTTTTGAACGCTCTTAAGAGTCTTGGAGGAATTGACGAGTCTATTCTCCTGCTCCCTGCCGTTCTCATGGAGCCCTTGCAGAAGCTTAAGGTTGAAAATCTTGGCAACAACAATCCGCGTCTACACTCCGACGAGGTCCTTATCGCGCTTGCTATATCCGCAACCACCAATCCCGTTGCGGCAATGGCTATGGAGCAGCTTCCTAAGCTCCGCGGCTGTCAGGCACACATCAGCGTAATGCTTTCAAACGTTGATAAAACCATATACAAAAAGCTTGGTATCGATCTCACAAGTGAGCCGATATACGCAACAAAAAAGCTTTATCACAAATAAAAAACGCTTCCGTCAACCAAAAAGGTTGACGGAAGCGTTTTTTAATATTCGGATCTCGTTTTTTCGTTTTTCATGATCGACACAAGCCGACTTGTACCAAGTCTCGACGCTCCAAGCTCGATAAATCTCTCAGCATCCTCAAACGACTTAATACCGCCTGCGGCTTTAATTTTCACATCGCTACCAATGTGCTTTGCGAAAAACTCAATATCAGCAAACGTTGCGCCGCCACCTGCAAATCCGGTTGAAGTCTTTATAAAGTCCGCGCCCGACTCTGTGACTTTCTCACACATTTTTATCTTCTCGTCCTCTGTAAGCAGACAGGTTTCGATAATGACCTTTAAAATCTTATCGTTGCATACTTCCTTTATCTGCTTAATTTCGTCGCACACACGCTCGTAATATCCGTTTTTGACGTCGGTAAGATTGATAACCATATCTATCTCATCGGCACCGTCCTCTATTGCCGCCTTGGCTTCTGCACACTTAACAGCCGCCTTGTTATATCCGTTAGGAAAGCCTATTACGGTACAGACCGCAACCTTACCGCAAAGATATTCCTTGGCAAAGCGCACGTAAGACGGCGGTATACAAACAGAGGCAACACCGTATTCCACGGCATCGTCACAGATTTCCTTTATCTGATCCTCTGTTGCGGTCTGCGACAAAAGCGTGTGATCAACCATAGAAAGAATTTTGTTTATATTCATGATGCTACCTCAGCAAAAGTCCAGCTTACAATATTCTTTATACTTTCATTAGTATCACTATCGGTGTACTTTATATCAAGCTTACTTCCCTCGTCTATAAGGAGAACGCCCTCGTCGTCGGCAACTGCTAACTTATAAAATACACCGTCCGCGTCCTTAAGATAAATATAGCTCTCGCCGCCAAGAGTCAAGAATCTGATCTGACTTACCGTAACGGATTTTTCCTTAGTTTCTATGGAAATCTCGGGAGTACTGTCGGGGATCTGGACATCGTTATCAATTATTCCCTCGTCCTTTAAAAGCTTTATATAAGCTTCCTTTGCTTCTGCCTGAGTTGTGCCCGTAGCAACGATGCTGTAATTTTCAACGTTTACAAGCGCATACAGCTTGACAAGTCCGCCCTTATCCTTAAGCACCATAATATAGGTAGCCTCACCTGATGCGTTAATCAAGGACGGGAATGATGCAACGTAGCCCTTTTCCTGAACTGCGCCCTCCGCCGCATTCATAGCCGAATATTCCTCCGCTCCGATTACGGAGTAAAACTTATACTCACCCGTGCGCGCGTTACTTATTATAAATCCGATGTTACTTTCGTCGTTGCTTACAGAAGTAACTCCCGTAAAGAACCAAACGTCATCCTCGATTACGATATAACCGAAATCGTCCGTCGTAACCTTGCAGTCCTTATTACCTATAATACTGTTCCAAAATCCGTTTGCAAGCGTTCCGTGCCAATCGTACTTTTGAGAAGCAAGCGTTCCCGTAAATACGTTATCTACCCAAGTAGGTACTTCAGAAAGCGCATAAAGCTCTGAAGTGCCGTCACAGGGGTTAAAAATAATGACCTCGTTTACGTCATACGCGCCGAAGATCCCCACACGGGGAGCCATACAAGCGACGATATAATAAGGATTTCCCGCGTCGTCGATCTCAAAGGAAATATTTCCGAAGATCTTCGTAGGATATGAGAAGCGAAGCTTTCTGTGAAGGTCCTCGTTAAAATACGCACTTTCAACGTATTTCATAGGAGTTGACAGCTCGACGTATTCCGCAGAGCTGTTTACAGGATCGACCATGACCATTCCGGGAATTCCGTTTTCTCTGTTGTTCGCCCACTTAAAGAAATCAACGTACTCAAGGTTTACTATCTTTTGGGGCGCGCCCTTATAGTTTATCTGAACGTAGGTAGCACCGATCTGATACTGCGACACAACGTCAGCAAGATTTCCCATTGCACGCTTACCGTACATTTCCGCCGAAGCCGAATCCATGAGAGCTATATTCGTAACAAGTCCCGATTCGGGCATATCCTCCTCGAAAACAGCCTCGTTTACGGTTATTATATTCGAATACTTCTCTGCATTAAAGAATGTTGAGGAAATTATATTTCCTACGATCAGGACCACGACCGGTATAGCTATGACCACAGCAACGATCTTTGCACCCTTCAAGGATTCCTTGATCCCCGCACCCTTGACATTCTTCAATCCAAGAACGATGTAGACAGCACTCCAAATAATAGTAGCCGCTATTATATACATCCAAAGCTCTTGATTAAATACGTTTATAGCAGGCAATACAACGTAAAATCCTACTGCCGCAAATATAAACGTAATTATACTTGCGATAATTATTCTCGTACTCTTTTTCATATTTTTCTCCTTTTATATCACTGCATAGCAGGTGCATCGTCAAAATCAAATACGCACTTGCCGTCAACCATTTTAAGATATGCGTCAAAGGTGTTGCCCTTTTTGGACACAAAGCCCTGAATTTTAGATGAGCGACCGCTCTCAAGCAACAGTCTTGCATTCGAGACGGAAATAACTCTGCCGCAAAGAGACGTCCAGATCGTCAGCTTACACCCATTTTTATATCCCGCGCAACCGTAAGCAAATTTTCCTCTTTTAACGTCGCTTCCGCAAAGAGGACACTTGCCTATAACGTCACCGTAAAATCCGATATCCGTATCCGTTTCTGGAGGCTTTTGTTTGGTAGAAAAGTATCCCCTTATCTCGTCCTTGGCAAGCGTAACGGTATCATCGACTGCCATTTCGTTTTTATAAACTCGCTTTAACGCCTTACCCATTTCCGAGGTCTTGAACTTATCCATATTTATATTCAGTCTGTCAAGGGACTCTATCATATATATTCCATCGGGAAGAATGGTATATACGTCCTTTTTGAGCTGAATGTAATTACTTTTTCTTGCGTTATCAATAATTCCCGTACGTGTTGCCTCTGTGCCAAGCTCCACACCGTCAAGCATAGCGCGATATTCCTCTCTGTCATCCGCTCCCATGCTATCGTCTATTGCGTTCTTTTCCTCTCTGAAAGGATTTTTCAGATAATTATTGAGCGTTTCGATAGTATAGTGCTTTGGAGGAGACGTCTCCTTCTCGCACGGCTTAAAACAGATGTTTACAACGTCGCCCTTTTTGAGGTCGGGCAATATCTTATCCTTTTGGGTTGAATCGTCATATTTCATCCAACCCTTTTCCTTGATCGACAAGCCTTTAAGCAAGAAATCCTCAAGCTCACCAACGCTTACCGTCATCTCAACCTTTTCGACAATGCAATCCTCAGCGCAGAAAACTGCAATAAAACGGCGGAACACGGTAGAATAGACCTGTCTTTCAGCTTGGGAAAGTCTGTTTTTGTCGGGAATTTTATAAGTAGGTGTTATTGCGGAGTGAGATTCTATTTTAGAGTCGTCAAATATAGTTTTCTTATCCTTAAAGGTAACGGGATAACCGAGCTTTACGCAGTTGTCAAGTATCTTTCTGACCTTAGATTTCTCTGCGGTGGCAAGATACTCGGAATTAGTACGCGGATAGGTCAAAAAGCCCTCTTCGTAAAGCTTCTGCACGATCTCAAGGCTCTCGGCCATAGACATCTTATACTTCTTTCCAAGCACGTTCTGAAGCTTTGAGAGTGAATACAGCTTACCGCATGAGAGCGTGTCCTTTTTGCGCTTGAGCGAGGTTACAATCGCTTGCTGTGCATTATATTCTCTGCATTTCTGCTCTGCCGCGCTGAATTTATTGCCGTCAAAGCGAAGCTTGCTGTTAAGCTCCACGACCTCTCCGTTAGTTTCTTCCTTGCTTGAAATAGAATAATATTTTTCGGGCACGAAGTTCTTAATCGCCATATCGCGCTCATAAATAGCACGCACGATAGGCACGATAACTCTGCCTACGCGAAGGAGCGTACCCGTCCTGAGCGTCGCGTAGCGCGTAAGATTTACGCCGTAAAGCCAATCTATATACGTTCTGGCATACCCCTCGTTTGCAAGGCTGTCGTAGTCTCCGTCGTCCTTCATATCGGCAAACGCGGCGGCAACCGTCTCGGGAGTCTGATCGGGAAGCCAAAGTCTTTTTATCCTTTTTGGAGATCTGAGTGCGTAATTTATACAGTTGCGGACAATGATCTCTCCCTCGCGGTCTGCGTCTCCCGCATTCACGATAGTATCAACGTCATCTCTGTTGCAAAGTGTCTCGATAATTTTAAACTGCTTTAAAATACCGCTGTCTGGCTGCTTGTCCTTATCCTTGCGCAACTCATATTTGAAAGTATCAGGTAAGCAAGGCAAATTCTCCATTGTCCAGAAGCTCTGTCCCTCCGGTCTTGGATTATAGTATTCAATATCAGCAAGAGAAAAGAGGTGTCCGAATGCCCAGCTGATAAGGCAGTCGTTACCCTCAAGATACCCGTCTCGGCGCTTAAACTCACCAAGTCCTGCGGCAATGTTTCTGCCAAGACTCGGCTTCTCTGCGATTATCAGTACCATTTCCCCCTCCAAAATTGCATAAAGATTTTAATAAAGCCTTCGGCGCAAGATTGCCGAAGGCTTATTAGTTTAAATTATTTAAGTATTCAACAATTAAAGATACTTCTTAACAGTCTCGCTTGCTTCCTCGGTGGGAATGGAAGACGTGATGGTGATCTTTACGTTAAGCTTTGCAGAGAGAGCGTTGATCTCCTCTACGAACTTATCAAAAGAAGCCATATCGTTATTGCATATCTTAAGTGCGGAATCAATGAACAGATCCGTTACGTCATGGTTGCTTGCAAGAATACCTGCAACAAAGCCGTAGAGCGACTGTGCGTCACAAACAAAATACTCCTCAACGTCAATAAGTCTTGCTTTATACTTTACATCATAACGAAGCTTCGTACCCTTTTCAATACAAACAACGTCACCATGAGAATTTTCAACTGCGGCATTTACCAAGTTGATGAGATTTTTGGTTTTTCCAGTGCCTTTTACACCGATGATCAATTTTAACATTCCGGACCTCCGTAAAAATTATTGCAGACGTACTGCTCACTTATATTATAACTCAAAATTGTAAATTTTGCAATAGCAAATTTCAAAAAAACTCAATTATTTTAATCTTTCTTCCAATTCTTTTTTCTGTGCCTCGTAGCCGGGCTTTCCAAGCAGAGCAAACATGTTCTTTTTGTATGCCTCAACACCGGGCTGGTTGAAGGGATTTACGCCCAGAACATAGCCTGAAACACCGCAAGCGAATTCGAAGAAGTAGATGAGATGTCCCATAGAGTACGCGCTTCTGTCCTCAAGCTCGATGAGCATATTGGGAGCTCCGCCGTCAACGTGCGCGAGTATAGTTCCCTTCATTGCCATCTTGTTGACCTCGTTAAGGTCAACGCCGGCAAGGAAGTTAAGACCGTCTACGTTTGCCTCGTCGTAAGGAATTGCGCGCTTCTCCTCCTCGTCTGTAACGGACACTACCGTTTCAAAGAGATTGCGCGTACCGTCCTGAATGAACTGACCGAGAGAGTGCAGATCCGTAGAGAAAATAACGGAACCTGGGAAAAGTCCCTTGTTATCCTTACCCTCGCTCTCGCCGTAAAGCTGCTTCCACCATTCGTTAAACATAGCCGCATAGGGCTCGTAGCTTACCATTATTTCAGTAGCCTTGCCACCACGGTACATAAGGTTACGGTATGCAACGTACTTCATGCAATCGCTCTCATCAATATCCGCAGTTGCGGTATACTGCTTTGCGGCGTCAGATGCGCCCTTCATAAGCATGCCGATATCAATTCCCGCAACGGCGATAGGAAGCAGACCTACTGCGGTGAGGACTGAGAAGCGTCCGCCAACGTTATCCGGAACCACGAAGGTCTCGTAGCCCGACTCGTCGGAGAACTTCTTAAGCGTTCCCTTTTCCTTATCGGTGGTTACAAAGATTCTCTCCCTTGCTCCGTCCTTGCCGTACTTTCTTTCAAGAAGCTCGCGGAACAAACGGAATGCGACCGCGGGCTCGGTGGTCGTTCCCGACTTTGAGATAACGTTAATGCAAACGTCCTTACCCTCGCAAATCTGGAGAAGCTCGTTCATAGCCTGCGCGCTTATATTACAGCCCGAGAAATATATATCGGGAGTGTCCTTTTTAACGCTGTTATACATAGGAGATTTAAGAAATTCGATGACCGCTCTTGCTCCGAGGTAAGAGCCGCCGATTCCTATTACTATAAATACGTCGCAAGACTTCTGTATCTTCTTTGCAGCAGCCTCTATTCTTACGAACTCATCCTTATCGTAATCGTCGGGAAGAGTTATCCAACCGAGAAAGTCGTTTCCCTCGCCCGTTTTTGCAAGAAGCTTTGCGTGCGCATCGTTAATTTCGCTTTGAATTGCCTTAAGATCGCTTCCATTTATAAAAGGTCTTATATACTTGTCATTTAATTTGAGTGTCATAATTTCCCCCAAAGTAATTTATTATGGATTATTATATAACACTTCTATCTTTTATTCTATAATATTCCTATAATAAAGTGTGATATTTTTGTAACAATTTGTTTTTTTATATATAATTTGGGGGATTTTCGCAAAAATTCTTCAACACATGCAGATCCTTGCAAAGAGGCGGATCAAAATATCCGAAAATCTTATAGTCTCTACGTTCTCGACGGTTATTATTTTCGCGCTCCCGAGTGTCTCTCCACTCACCTTGTACGTCACCGTTCCTATCTGACTTCCCTTTGCAAGAGGTGCTTTTAGTACGTCATCAAGCTCTACGGTCTTTTCGACCTTATCGGCATGCTTTTTATTTATCACACACACAAATTCCTCCTCAACAGCACGGCAAAAATCATTTCTCCCTCCGCTTACCGATATCCTATGCTCCTCGGGCTGACTCCTGAAAACCGTAAAATTTGAAAATCCGTAATTCAGAAGTGCAACGGCAGCGCTGTTTCTCGCGTCTCTGCCCGACGAGCCCATAATAACGGCAATAAGAGTCATACCGTCCCGCTCCGCGGTTGCAGTGATACAAAATCCCGCCTTGCTAGTAGATCCCGTTTTGAGCCCCGTCGCGCCCTCGTAAAAGCGTATTAGTCTATTGGTATTCGTAAGTCCGAATGCTCCGTCACGTACCGTGTCCATCCATATTCGGCTGTATTCGGTTATCTTCGGATATTTTATAAGCTCACGTGACATTATCGCGATATCCATAGCTGACGTCAAATGATTTTTCGTGGTGTCGTCAAGTCCGTTCGTGTTCTCAAACATAGTATTTTCCATTCCGAGCTCACGCGCACGAGCGTTCATCATCTCGACGAATGCCTCCTCTGTTCCCGCAACCGCCTCGGCGAGGACCACGGCGGCATCGTTTGCAGATGCAATTATAACGCTTTTTAAGAGATCCTCGACTGACATTTGCTCTCCCACCTCAAGAAATATCTGCGAGCCGCCCATGGAGCATGCATGCTCGCTTGCGCTTAGCATATCCGTATATTTAAGCTTCCCGTCATTTATTGCTTCCATAACTAAAAGAAGCGTCATGACCTTTGTAACGGATGCGGGCGGCAGCGCCTCGTTTTCGTTTTTTGCGTACAAAATCTTTCCCGTCGAGGCTTCCATTAGAATTGCCGATTTACAGTCAAGCTCAAGATTCGGATATGAGGTGTTCTCCGCGCTCGCACAGAGCGTACACGGAACGATCACGCACGACAGCGCTACGATCAACGCTATAATTTTGATAATTCCCTTTTTCATATATTGCCTCCATTATTTATTGTTTAACACAATATATGCAAAAAAAGAAAAATATAAAACCCTGTGACAGGCACAGGGTTTTATAATAAAATTCAAACGTCGCGTCTTCCCGCGATCGCTCTGCCAAGCGTGACCTCATCGGCATATTCAAGGTCCGAGCCAACGGGAATACCGTAAGCAAGTCGGGTAACCTTAACACCGAGGGGCTTTAAATATTTTGAGATATACATAGCCGTGACCTCGCCGTCCTGAGTGGGGTTCGTCGCAACTATAACCTCTTTTACGTCGTTCTCACCGACGCGTTCCATAAGCTCCTTTATCGTAAGCTTATCAGGCGTAATTCCATTTACGGGAGAGATAGCTCCGTGAAGCACGTGATATACTCCCTTATACTCTCTTACCTTTTCGATAGACATAAGCGCCTTAACGTCCTCGACGACGCATATTACGCTCGTGTCTCTCGAAAGATCGGAGCATACGTAACAAACGTCCTTATCCGTAAGATTGCCGCACACGGGGCATTTATGTATACTCGTCTTCGCGTCAATAATAGCATCGGCAAACGCACGTGCCGACTCCTCGTCAAGCTCAAGCACCGAAAAAGCCATTCGCATAGCCGACTTTCTTCCCACACCCTTAAGGCGCGCAAATTGCTCGGCAAGCACCTGAAGTGATTCAATATAATCGGTCATAGATTAAAACATTCCGGGGAAGCCTACGCTACCCGTAATCTTTGACATTTCAGCGCTGTTGGTATCCTCGACTCTCTTTATAGCCTCGTTAACTGCCGCTACGAGAATATCGGAAAGGGTTTCAATATCGTCGGGATCGACTATCTCGGGCTTTATATCGATAGAAAGGATCTCCTTTTTGCCGTTGATCTTGACTCCGACAACTCCGCCGCCTGCGGAGATATCGTATTCACGGTTATCAAGCTCCTCCTGAAGTGCCGCCATATCCTCCTGCATCTTCTGAGCCTGCTTTATCATTGCGTTCATGTTCTGGGGGCCGCCGCCCATTCCCTTCGGTATGTTTGCTCTCATTTATATTTCTCCTTTTTAAAAGTTCAAATCGTCCAATTCGGTGACGTCCTCGTCACCCTCGAGAATACCAAACTCTACGTCCATAGGTGAGATCTGACGTCCGAGTTCAATACACAGCGCCGAAACGATACCGTTCGCCGCCTCTGATTTTTCAACCATGGATTTTGCAAAGGTATTCGGAAATCTTACGTATATTCTTCCGTTGCCGTCAATAAACGCTCTTGCAAGCTTCAAAAAAGGCAATACCGAAAAATCTCCTGCCGCCGCCTTTTCGGCGATCTCGTTCCACGACCGCAACACCTTCAAGGTGCTTTCGGCGGATACCGCTTCTTGCGGCTGAGTCTTGGGGCCTTCTTCCTTTGTATCTTCCTTTACGGACTCCGTAGGCTCTGCCACGATCGTCGCCCTAGGCGCTTCTGCGCTGAATATTACCCCCGAAGCCACCGCATTTTCAAGCTTTGAAATTCTTGAAAGGACGGCATCCATTGAGGTGTCAAGCATACTGTCGCTCATTTTAATAAGCGCCATTTCTGCTACGACTCTCTTTCCGCTTCCCGCCTTCTGCATAGCGATAAGCGTATCATCAAGCACTCTGCAATGCCAAAGCAAGGTCTGCTTTGTAAAAAGCTCGCATGTTCTTTTAAGTTGCTCACTCTCGACCTCGGTAAGGTCAAGGTATTTGTCTGCGGAAGCGGTGGTTTTCATAACGAGCATATCTCTGTAATACGAGATAAGCTCCTGCCAGAACACCGTTATATCCTTTGACGAGCCTACAACCTCGTTGACCGAGGCGAATATAGCATCAAAGTTGCCCTTAGCTATTGCTCTTACCGTATTTTCAATATTTTGTCTCCCGCCCGAGCCAAGCGTTTCGTTAGCAGAAGAAACGGTAACCTTATTCTGCGTACCTGCGCACAGCTCAAGCAGGCTGATAGCGTCACGCATGCCGCCCTGCGCCATTTTCGCGATAATACGCAAAGCGTCCTTCTCGTACTCTATTCCTTCCTTTTCGGAAATATAGGAAAGCCTGTCCATAAGCACGGGCGTTGCTATTCTTCTGAAATCAAAGCGCTGACAGCGAGAAATTATGGTTGAGGGTAGCTTATTTAGCTCCGTAGTAGCAAGAATAAATACGACGTGCGACGGCGGCTCCTCAAGCGTCTTCAATAACGCGTTGAATGCGCTTCCGCTGAGCATGTGGACCTCGTCGACAATATACACTCTGTATTTGAGCGACGTGGGCATATAAACGACCTCGTCACGAATATCTCGGATATTGTCAACGCCGTTGTTAGACGCCGCATCCATCTCCAAGACGTCGGTGGTCGCTCCGCTGTCGATCGTTTTACAGGACGCGCACTCGTTACAAGGGCTTCCGTTTACGGGATTTTCACAGTTAAGAGCCTTTGCCAGGATCTTTGCGCAGGTGGTCTTTCCCGTACCGCGCGAGCCGCAAAACAGATATGCGTGCGAGAATTTATTATGCTCAGTTTCGTATTTAAGAATGGAGGTTATATGCTCCTGTCCGCATACGTCGTCAAAGGTCTGAGGACGCCATTTTCTGTATAAAGCCTGATGCATAAAATCTCCTTTCAAAAAATCAAACGATATTAAAAAACAAGCTGTAAAATAAGACCATACACCTAAAAATCGAACGTCGCATAGGCGCGAGCTTCGTACCTCCTGCTCGGAGCAGGCATCCTCGCGGCACATCAAGTAAACCGCTTAATGCTGCTTGGTTCCCCACCTGACATGGTTCACAGCCCTTGATTGCGCAAGACCCACTCTTCAACGCAGCAGGCACGATTCAGACCGCTTTTGCTAAGTCCTCAAGAAAGGAATACACCCCTGCTGTAGCGGATTTCAGGTACAGGGCTCCGCTAATTCCCCGGCTTGTATGGCCTTATTTTACAGCCTGTGATTTCGGAGCTTATCCAAAATCGACCACCAATATATTATAACAGATATTTTGCTTTTTTTCAAGTATATTTACAAATTTTTGTTATTAATTTTTCGTAAACAGGGGCCATTTAGTTAAGCGTTGTTGACAAGCCTTAACAAATAGCCCCTGACTTTATTTTATTATCAGTTTATTGCGGTAACGGTATATCCCGCATCTTCGATAGCCGACTTGAATGCCGCATCGCTCTGCTCACCCGTAAAGGTCACCTCTACCTTTTTGGATTCAAGGTCTATATTGACCTCGCTGACTCCATCAAGCGCCAAAATTGCGTTCTTTACGCGAGCCGCGCAATGCTGACACATCATTCCCTCAACCGTGATTATTCTTTTCATTTTCTTTTCTCTCTTTCGTCTTTGTTTTTTATTTGGATTATAAAGTCTTAATCTAAGTGCATTTGAAACGACGAAGACCGAGCTCATGCTCATCGCAAGCGCCGCAAGCATGGGGCTAAGCTTAAGTGAGAGCGGTATATATAAACCTCCCGCCGCTATCGGAATACCGATAACGTTATAGATAAATGCCCAAAACAGATTTTGCTTTATATTGCGCACGGTTGCTCTGCCAAGCCGTATCGCGCTCGGCACGTCGCAAAGATCGCTTCTCATAAGGACTATATTTGCGGATTCAATAGCAATATCCGTACCCGCGCCAATAGCAATTCCAACGTCAGCGCGCGCAAGAGCCGGTGCGTCGTTAACTCCGTCACCTACCATCGCGACGCACTTGCCCTCTGCCTTAAGCTCTCTTATCTGCTTTTCCTTATCTGCGGGATATACGTTGGATATTACCTTTTCTATACCGACCTCACGGGAGATCGCTCTCGCCGTTTTTTCGTTATCTCCCGTGAGCATAATAACGTCAATGCCCATTTCCCGAAGCTCGCTTACCGCATCCTTACTGCTTTTCTTTACCTTATCAGCCACGGCAATTACACCGAAAGGATTTTGGTCGTAAGCAAAATATATGGGGGTTTTTCCCTCGTTTGCAAAGACTTCGCCCTTTGCGAAAAGCTCACTTGACGCAATGCCGCACTCGCGCATAAGTCTTTGGTTTCCCGCAACACAAGTCTTGCCGTTTACGGTTGCACGAATACCGCCGCCCGCTATTTGCTCGAACGACTCGACTCCGTACAATTCAACGCCCCTGCGTTTAGCTTCTTCAAGTATCGCCAAGGCAAGCGGATGCTCTGAAAGTCCCTCGGCAGAAGCGGCAATGCGCAAAAGCTCCGTATCATTATCTAATGAAACTATATTCGTAACTACCGGCTTGCCCTCGGTAACGGTTCCCGTTTTGTCAAGGACTACGGTGTCTATTTTCCTTGTAAGCTCAAGCGCTTCCGCGCTCTTGATCAAAATACCCTTTTCTGCTCCCTTTCCTGTGCCTACCATTATAGCCGCAGGTGTCGCAAGCCCCAAGGCGCACGGACAGGAAATTACAAGTACGGAAATGCCAATGGAGAGCGCAAACTCAAAGCCGTAACCCGCTATGAGCCACAAGGCGGCGGCAGTAACGGCTATACTCATTACCGCGGGAACGAAGATCGCGCTTATCTTATCGGCAAGCCTTGCGATAGGCGCCTTAGATGCGGTCGCCTCGTCCACAAGCCTTATTATCTCTGAGAGCGCGGTATCCTTGCCGATCTTCTCGGCACGCATTTTGAAATATCCCGCCTTGCTTACAGTTCCGCCTATAACCTTATTCCCAAGTTGCTTTTCCACAGGAACGCTCTCACCCGTAAGCGCAGACTCGTCCACAGACGCAAAGCCCTCTATTATCACACCGTCAACAGGTATTGATGCGCCCGCTTTAACTATAACGGTATCCCCTATCACAACCTCGTCGGTAGGAACAGTCAGTTCCCTACCGTCGCGAAGAACGATAGCCGTCTTGGGTGTAAGGTCCATAAGCTTTGTAATCGCCTCGGACGTTTTTCGCTTTGCCCTTGCCTCCAAGGTCTTTCCAAGCGTGATAAGCGTTAGTATCATACCCGCCGACTCAAAGTACATGTCCATCATGAAGTTATGGGCAACATCGGTGTTTCCGTGACCGAGCGCAAATGCTATTTTATACGTTGCATAAATACCGTAAATTATAGCCGCACCCGAGCCGACGGCAATCAGCGAATCCATATTAGGTGAACCGCGGAACAAATTCTTGATTCCAACCTTAAAATATCTGTATTCAGCTATTACGATTGGCAAAAGCAAGAGTATCTGCGTAAGGGCAAATATCATTGCGTTTTCCACACCGAGGAATATGGGCGGAAGCGGCCAGCCCATCATATGCCCCATAGAAAGATAAAACAGCGGCAAAGCAAAAATGACGGAAACGATCAGTCGCTTTTTTAGCGACTTATATTCCGAGTCATAGGGGTTTGATTTTGAACCTTTTGTCGTGTCGTTTTTTATCTTTGCGCTTTTGAGAGAGGCGTCATATCCTGCTTTTCTCACGCTATCAACGATATCCTCGGGACGCACCTTGTTTTCATCATACATAAGAGTCATGCTATTTTTAAGGAGATTGACCGAAACGTCCGAAACACCTTCAACTGACGACACGCTTTTTTCAACTCTTGCGGCGCACGCAGAGCAAGTCATTCCGCTTATATCAAAATATTCTTTTTTCAGACTTATCCCCCCTTTTGTTATTGCGTTTACGGATAAAAACGCAAAAATATCAACATTAGTATTTTACCACAAAATATTAAAAATGTCTATAATATTTTAAAATAAAAGCAAACGGGACTTCGAATATTCGAAGTCCCGTTTGCTTTTATACGTCGATCTTCATATCTCCCGTCTTTATCCAGCCGAGCTTACGCATGATCTCGTTGAAGACAAAGGAAAGAATTGCGGGAAGAACTATGCATACAAGCACTATTCCAACCCATTTCATAACGCTGTTTTCGGTTGAGTCGATAACTCCGATAGGACCTACGAGTCCGCACGTACCCATACCTGCGGCAACGCCCTTACATTTGAGCTTAAAGAGCATGGTGGAAAGAGGTCCCGTAAATGCCGCCGCAAGCGTCGGGGCAACCCAGATCACGGGCTTTTTAACAATATTGCCCATCTGGAGCATAGACGTTCCGAGTCCCTGCGAAACAATTCCGCCCCATCTGTTCTCACGGAAGCTTATGACAGCAAAGCCGACCATCTGCGCACAGCAGCCTGCAACGCAAGCGCCGCCGGCAAGCAAAAAGCCTTCCTCGTTGCCGTTCATGACGGCAACCGCATAAGCCGACTCCGAGAAGATCATAGCGCAGATTGCGGCGCTCGATATCGGCAGAGTCAAAACGACACCCATTACCACCGACAGTATCACTCCCATAAGCAGAGGCTGTATCGTCGTTGACCACGAAATGAATATGCCGAGGTAGTACATAACGTAGGAAACTATCGGGCAAAGCAACCAGCTTGTCGCAAAGCCCACCAGCAAGGTAACTACGGGAGTAACCAAAATATCGACCTTTGTCTTTTTGGATACGAGCATACCGATCTCACTTGCAATAATAACGGCAAAGAATGCGCCCGCAGGGCCCGCCGTATAGAATATGTTTTCGCCGTCGCCCGCAGTTGCCGCCCATTTGATCAGCGCACCGCCGTCCTTGGCAATTATTGCTCCCATGCCGTTTGACATAGCGCCGACAGCAGCGGCAGAAAACATAACGAGCGGGTGCGCACCGAGCTTATACGCGATTGCAACTCCTATCGCCATACCCGTAGCACCCTTTGCAAAGGTTGCGATTACGTTTAAAAACTCAAGATTCGTGTAGCTGTAAATCGTTCCGAAAATAGTTCCGATAAGTAGTGACGCAAAAAGTCCGAGCGCCATAGCACCCATAGCATCAATAAAGTAGCGATTTAAATACTTTTTCACAGTGTTCTTAAAATTCGACATTTAGAAAGCTCCTTTTTTTATTTCCATATAAGCGGTATATATTGTATTGCCTCCCATATTACGGGGACCAGCAATGCAGGCAAAAGATTTCCGACCTTTATTTTTTTATGCCACAAAAGATTAAGTCCGACAGCAAATATCAGCACAGAGCCTACACCCGAAAGATTGGTTATGAGCGCGTCCGACATAAAGCCCGATATAAGCGCACCGAACACGGTAAAAAGTCCTTGATATACTCCCACTGCCACCGCCGAGAAAATAGCGCCTATGCCGTAGACAGATGCAAGCACCATTACTATAATTCCGTCAAGAATTGCCTTTATGTAAAGCGTGCTCGAATCTCCCGTAAGCGCCTCGTCGATCGGTCCGCAAATAGCCATGGCGCCAACACAGAACACAAGCGATGCCGTAACAAATCCGTCAACGAACTTGTTGTCGTCCTTTGCCTTAACAATCCGTTTCAGCTTCTCACCAATTCCGTCAAGTCCCTTTTCAATATTTATCAGCTCGCCGACAAGTCCGCCAAGAACCAAGGAAATGACAATAAGCATGGTCGAGCCTGCGGAAATTTTTCCGTCCTCGCCAATCGTCAAAATCATTTCAAGCGCGCCCGCTCCTCCGATAAACAGGACGGCGAGTCCGCATGCCTGCGTCATTATTTCGCGAAACCTCTCCTTGAGTCCGCCCTTAAACAAAAGTCCTAAAACGCCTCCGACGACAATCGCGGCAACGTTTACTATCGTTCCAAGTCCTATCATAATACCTCGTGTAAAATTATCTGTATATATGATAGTATATCATATTTCGCGTTTTTTTGCAATACCTAAACTACATTTTTATATATCTAAATTGACAAAAATTTATCATTCTTCACCCAAAAGTTTTAAGATATTGTTAAATTTGAGGTCACTCTTTCATTTTACTTGACTTTTTTTGCAATGTAAGCTATAATTATTATGTTGTATTTTATATAATCAAGGAGAAAAAAACAATGATAAAGCTGACATCAAGCGGTGTTTATCTCGTTGACGGAAAGCCTGTCGCTTCCGCTGACGTCTGCCCCGCCAAGGCAAGAAAAAATACTATTGCCTATTCCATAATGAATGCTCACAACACATCTAATGTTGAGGGTGAGATGAAGATCAAGTTTGACGCACTCG
>SVUH01000031.1 GCA_015063335.1 Oscillospiraceae bacterium
CTTCTATGTTTATTTTACTTGCGGTTGGCTAGACCCGCTTGTATTATATCATAGAAGGTGTTTTTGTTCAACGGCAAAAGCCTTTACGGAACCACCCGCTTAGCGGGTGGTTTTCGCAAACCAAAAAGAGGACAGAGATCGCAAATGCTTTCTCTGTCCTCTTGTTGTATGTATCTATCAGTTGAACATACCGCCGAGCCAATCGTCAAGATCAACAGATGCGGTAGCCTTTTCTTCATCCTTTTCTGCCTCAGCCTTGGCAGTGCGAACGTCGCTTCCGTCCTTATTCTTGGTAAAGCCGGTTGCGATGATGGTAATTCTCATCTCGTCCTCAAGGTTCTGGTCAAATGCAACTCCGAAGATAACGCTTGCGTCAGCGCTGCACTCCTTGGTTATCATATCGCAGGCGAGGTCAACGTCCTCAAGTCCGATATCGGGAGATGCGGAAATGCTGATAATGATTCCGGTAGCACCCTCGATAGAGGTCTCGAGCAAGGGACTGGAGATAGCCATTCTTGCAGCGGTATCTGCCTTGTCCTTACCTGTTGCGCTGCCCACACCCATGTGAGCAAGTCCGGACTGAGTCATTACGGACGTTACGTCTGCAAAGTCAAGGTTGATAAATCCGGATACGTTGATAAGCTCGGAAACGCTCTGTACACCCTTGCGGAGAACGTCGTCTGCCTCAGAGAATGCATTGAGAAGGGTTATTCTCGTATCGGATACGAGCTTAAGTCTTTCGTTGGGGATAACGATGAGAGAGTCAACGTACTGAGCAAATTCAGCAATTCCCTCCTCAGCCTGAGCCATACGGCGTCTGCCCTCGAATGCGAAGGGCTTGGTTACGATACCTACGGTGAGAATATCCATCTCGTGTGCTATTCTCGCAACGACGGGAGCGGCACCGGTACCTGTTCCGCCGCCCATACCTGCGGTAATAAATACCATTTCAGCGCCGGAAAGTATCGCCTTAATATCGTCAATGGATTCTTCAGCTGCTCTTGCACCGATGCTGGGATTAGCTCCTGCGCCGAAGCCCTTGGTGATCTTCTCGCCTATAACGAGCTGTTTGGGTGCTAAGGAATTCTTGAGAGCCTGGCGGTCCGTATTGATGGTAACGAACTCTACTCCCTTAACGCCCGAAGCAATCATTCGGTTTACAGCATTGTTTCCGCCGCCGCCGACACCGATAACCTTAATACAAACATTGCTCTCGCACGCTTCATCGTGTTCAAAAGTCATTTTCAAATCCTCCAAATATACTTTTTTTATTCCGCTTCACCGAAGCATATTATACATACATATATAATAATATATTTTAATATATATTGCAATACTTTTTTATAAAATTAAAGATTTTTTTACAAATTTCCCTATAATATTTTCTCTAAAAGGAAATCAACTATTCTTTCTGAGGCGCGCCCGTCGCCGTAAGGGCTTTTTGCGCTCGCCATAGACTCAAAAACCGCACTGTCGGACAAAACCGTGCTGACCGTCGCCACTATCTGTTCTCGGTCTGTTCCAGCAAGTCTTGCAACACCCGCAAGTATTCCCTCGGGACGCTCCGTAACGTTTCTCATAACCACGGTGGGCTTGCCGAGCGCTGCCGCCTCCTCCTGTAAGCCGCCCGAATCCGTAAGCACCATATGGCATTTTGAAATTATATTGTGACACTCCACAACGCCAAGCGGTGCGCAAAGACTTACTTGCCTACACTCTCCCAATATTTTATTCGTTATCTCGCTCACCTTTGGGTTTGGATGGACGGGGCATATAAAATGAACGTCCTCAAAGTTACTCGCTATCGTCCTCACCGCCAACAGCATTTCTTCCATTGCCCTTCCGTGACTTTCTCTGCGATGTGCGGTAAGAAATATAAGCCTTTTTTTCTCATTTCCGACAAGCAATGGGTGCTCAAAATTTTGCTTTACTGTATATTTGAGCGCATCCACCGCAGTGTTGCCCGTCACCGCCACTCTGTCGGGAGAAATACCCTCCTCATATAGATTATTCGCGGCGTATGCTGTTGGGGCAAAGTGAAGCCTTGCCGTCATTGCTACGCTGCGGCGGTTTAGCTCCTCCGGAAAGGGCGAGTAGATGTCATGAGTACGAAGTCCTGCCTCGACGTGAGCTACGGGAATACCCTTGTAAAATGCGGCAAGAGACGTCGCAAATGCACTTGCAGTATCTCCATGCACCATTACGGCATCGGGGATAAATTCGTCAAGCACGCGCGACATACCAGTAAGCACCTCTGCCGTTATGTATGCAAGTGACTGCTCTCCCCTCATAAGCCCCAGGTCAACGTCAGCACTCACCCCGAACGCCTCCATTGCGTCGTTTAATAGTTCCTTATGCTGGCCCGTAGCACACACGAACGTTTCCACCTCACGTCTGCCGTAAAGCTCCTTTATCACAGGGCACATTTTTATCGCCTCCGGACGTGTTCCGAAGGCGACGAGTATCTTCAATTTTCTATCCACCTTTCTATCCATCAGTATCCCGCCTTTATCTGCGTTTTAAGTCGCGCGATTATCTTTTTTTCCAAGCGAGATATATACGACTGCGAGATACCGAGCTTATCGGCGACCTCCTTTTGCGTCATTTCCTTTTTTCCGCTCATGCCGTATCTTAGTTCTATTATTTCTCTCTCCCGTTCGTCAAGATCCGCTACTGCACGGCGCACTGCCATTCGCTCCTCAAGCTGCTCGATCTCAAAGGATATCCCGTTGTCCTCACTTCCGAGTATATCGGAAAGTAAAAGCTCGTTACCGTCCCAATCGGTGTTCAGCGGCTCGTCAATGGACACCTCCGCGCGTGTGCCCGAATGCTTTCTTATGTACATGAGTATCTCATTTTCGATGCATCTTGACGCGTACGTTGCGAGCTTTATATTTTTGTCCGACTGAAACGTATTTATCGCCTTTATAAGTCCGATCGTACCTATTGAAACCAAGTCCTCAAGTCCTGCGCCCGTATTCTCAAATCTCTTTGCTATATATACAACAAGGCGCAGGTTGTGCTCAATTAGAATTTGCCTTGCCTCATCCTCGCTTCCAAGCCTTGAGATCATTTCCGTTTCTTCCTCGCGAGTCAAGGGCGGTGGAAGAATATCAGTACCGTTTACGTAAAATATTCCTCCCGTATTCCTCTGCCAGCGCCAAAATAGCTTTTTAATAACCCTTTTTACAGCATAATATACCTTCTCCCAAAGCCATATTATGCCGTTTCCTATCCATTCAAGTCCTTTTAGTACGGGCAATATAATTTTCATAAACTCCTCCAAAAATTCAAACTAACAGCTCTGTGGGAATCAAAGCACCGCAACCGCCGTGACTTTCCCCAAGCTCCGAAATATTACAAATTCCCAAAAGCGCATCAGCCTCGTGCGCATCCTTTCCCTCGCCTATTACAAGCTTATCCACGCGCACGCATACCATCATTCCCCGTCCCGTAGCAGTTTTCGTCGGCACAAGGCGTATCCGCCGCATTATGTCGGCATCTCTCACGTCACCTGCGCCTGTCGCATTAAGCGACAGGTCGATTACTTCATCAGGTATCGTTCCTCGAAGGACCTCAGCATCGGCTATAATACAAGGCTTGCCGCTTATAGGATCGCACAAAAGATTGCCGCTGTCACAAAAGGCAAGAAGCGTTTTTTTCTTTTCGTTCATATGTACGGTAAGACTCGTCGTTTTTTGGGTTGCGCGACGTCTGAAAAATCTCCCCGCGAACACACATATCAGGGCGCTTACCGCGGCAAGGATCGCAAGCATCCACGCAGATATTCCATCGGAGGCGACTGCGTCGAACGGCAGATCCGCCTTGTCGAGAAGCGTGAATATTGCCGTCATAAAGCCGCCGAGCACCATTGAAGTCGCTATGTATACGAGCGTATTTTTTATCACTCCGCCGTTTTCCCAAAATGCAACGAGGCACATAAGCATGCATACCGCCACGTCTATCAATACTCCAAATATTCCACCAAGCGGAAGCAGTAAGGATACGTTAGCATATATTCCACCGAGTGCTGATGCAAAGAGCATTCGTGAGAGCGAAAGCTTTCGCGAAAGAAGCTTTCCCGTTAAAAAAAAGCAAAGAAAATCCATGCTGAAATTTATCAAAAAAAATAAATCTACGTAGACAGTACGCCCCATTTTTGACCTCATTTACAGTTATTACCAACATTATACACCACTATTCTTGCGTATTTTGTCACAATAAGATAGGTAAATAAATTTTTTATTTTTTTTGAAAAATATGCTTGACAAACAAAACCTCTTGTGGTATAATATATCTCGTTCCCGCGAATGCGAGCAGTACGCTGGTGTGGCTCAATGGCAGAGCAGCTGATTTGTAATCAGCAGGTTGATGGTTCGACTCCGTTCACCAGCTCCATTCGGTAGGGCAACAGTCCAATCCGAATATGGGGGATTTCCCGAGCGGCCAAAGGGGGCAGACTGTAAATCTGTTGTCACTGACTTCGGTGGTCCGAATCCACCATCCCCCACCAGAAAAAAGCACTTGCACCTGCAAGTGCTTTTTTCAACTAAATCCGCCTTCGTCGGAATAAATCCACTATCGTGGATGAAATCGCTTCGCGATTAAATCTTGCTTCGCAAGGTTATAAAGAGGCGGATTTGATTTCATCTGAAGCCGAAGGCGAAGATTTCATCCAAACTTGTTTGGATTTTACCGTGCGCAGCACGATTTAATTGTTATTTTTATTCTACAAAATAAGGAAGTATAAAAATGAAAAAAATATGTGTTTCCATTATCCTATGCATAACGTTGCTATCTTTAGTAAGCTGTGAAATTGAGCCGGTATTCACCTTCTACAATGAAAGAGTTCATCAGTCCGTGCAAAAATATTATGACGAATACGAAATTTTGAGTTTTATTCGCCTTGAAAAGGACGGATACCCTACCCTGCACAATTTCTGTATTATAAAAAACGCGACAGGTGGAATAGATGTTATTTGTATCTCATACTCGCGAAGCGAAGAAAACTACGACGACTACATCTCAACGGACACGGTAATTGCAACCAACGTAGAGTTTGGCAAAACTTATTCTACGGGTTACGTCATTAAAGACATGACGGTTGAATATGTTATATGCAAGAAAAAGGATATTCCCGAATCCGTGCTTCAAAGAGAGCTTTTCAGAATTGACGGGCAGAAAACGTACTTTTGCATAGTAAACATCGAAGATACTTCCATTTAACAGTTTTTTCGCCAAAGCTCTTGATATCTATCGAAATATGGTATATAATAGTATTATTAAGTAGCAAACAAAAATTGGAGTAACAAAAAATGACCAGAGAAAAGCTTATAGAAATAGCAGTCGATGCGGTAAACGAGTCGGAATTAAAAGCAGAAGAAATACCCAACATAGATCTATATATTGACCAGATCCTTAATCTTGTTTCCGTAAAGCTCGACGAGGGCTCGGAGCGCTATAAAAGCCGTAGCCTTACGAAAACCATGATAAACAACTATTCCAAGGATAATGTGATAAGCCCCGTTAAGGGTAAGAAATATACGCGAGAGCAGGTTATACAGATACTCTATATTTATTCGCTCAAGAACACCTTATCAATCGGAGAGATAAAGCGTCTTCTCAAGGGTGCTTACTCTATTGATGGCTTTGAGGCTGACGACCTTACCGAGCTTTACAAAAAGCACCATGCGACAAAAGCTGTAGTGGAAGAAAAGTCAATTGAAATTCTTCAAAATGACGTTATTGACGGCATGATGCTCGATCCCGAGGACGACGTTGACTACATATCAATAATCTGTGCATTGGTTTCTATGAGCGCGAGTCTAAAGAACATCGCGCAAGCAATGATAGACGAGAAGTTCCCCGACGTTGCTCCCGAGACCGCAAAAACTGACGCAGAGCGCGCAAAGAAGAAGCAGGAAAAGATACTCGAAAAAGAAAAGGCGAAGGCTGCAAAGGCAGAACGCAAAAACGAAAAGAAGCATAAAAATACAGATAGTATTACCAATGAATAATAAAAGCGCATACAACCTCGGTTGTATGCGCTTTTATTATCAGTCAAAATTAATTCTTTCTTCTTCAATTACAAGTGGGCGGTTCATAATACGGGCATTTATGCTCATAACGTATTCACCGATAAACCCGAGAAAAAACAGAACGAGTCCGCCTACAAGCACCGTCGTAATGATTATTGCCGCGGCTGCGGTTTTAAAGTATTCGGGCTTGCATATCTTCAAGACAAGGCAGACAAGCGCCGTAAGCACACTGCCGCCTGACATAAGCATTCCAAGAAACGTAGCCGCTCGCACCCCCGCTTTTGTATAAGAGGTAAAAGAAAGCATTGCCGCATCGTATAGGCTAAAGAAGTCGTTGCTCGTCTTCCCCGCTCTGCGCCGCGCCTGCCTATACTCTATCTTCTTTATTTTAGGGCCGAGCTCCGCAACTATACCTCGAATAAACGGCGTGGGATCGTGGAGCTCACGCAAGACATCAATAAAGCTCTTATCATAAAGTCCAAAGCCTGTAAAATGCTCTATCTGCTCTACTCTTGAAAGCTTTTTTATCATTTTATAATACACCGTTCGAAAGAAATACATAAGCTTTCTTTCCTTGCTCGACGTCTTCACGCCACAAACTATCTTATATCCCTTTTCCCACTCCTCAATAAATCTCGGGATCATTTCAACGGGGTCCTGAAAATCACAGCAAATACTTATCGTACAGTCACCCGTAGTCTGACAAAGTCCGTAGTAGGGTGAATTAAACTGTCCGAAATTCTTAGTATTGAATATAGCGCGTATCTTTTTGTTTTCAGCGCAAAGCTCTCGCAGTCGATCTCTTGTCTTATCAAGCGAGCAGTTATCGATAAAGAGTATCTCATAGTCATAGTCGGGAAGCGTTGAAAGCTCTCTTAATAGAGCCTCGCTCATAGGAATTACGTTTTCTTCTTCGTTATGGCAAGGCACCATAATGCTTATCTTTTTCATAAATCGCCCCTTTCCTCGTAATACCATTTAACAGTTTCTCTTATTCCGTCCTCAAAGCTCACAAGCGGAAAAAAGCCCGTGTCACGCGTAAGCTCCGATATATCGGCGCACAGATACATTACCTGCCCCTCGGGATAAGGAATATCGCCAAAGCCAAGGAGCGCATCGGGCGCTACCGCATCGCGTATGGCTTCTATATATTTATAAAGCGGCTGTGCCTTTTCGCTGCCAAGACAGTATACGCCGCCGTCTCTGCCTCGCTCCGCAATTGCAAAAAGCGCACGCGCCGCATCAGCGCTATAAAGATAATCCCACGTCTGCTCCGCTTTGGTAAATGATGCTCTCTCTCCCCTTGCGAGCTTATCTATTGCGTATGACACGAGAGAGCCCTCTCCGTCGTAAGGGCCGTACACGCTGAGTATTCTCGCCCAGACGTGCCTGATCCCAAGCTCGCGGCATCTTACTCGGCTCATCTGTCCTGCGGCAAGCTTTGCCATACCGTAGCCGATTTCGGGAAACGTGGGAGTCATAGGCTCAAGCTTAACTCCTACGCTGCCGTATTCTGCCTGCGAGCCCACGCCAACGAAGGTCTTACAACCACTTCGGGCGGCAAGCTCTACGGCATCAAGCGTATACCTTACGTTGTCGTTTTGAAGATACATGTCGTTTCGCGCCTTGCCCGTCGTGCCTGCCCACGCAAGATGGAAAAACACGTCGTATTTTCCATCAAGGTCTATTTTGGCAAATCGCTCAAGAGAACAATTTACCTTTTTTACAAGCTCGCTTTCACGTATTCTGTTCGTGCGCACAGACCCCTCTCGGCACAGCACCGTAGTTTCTACATCCTTGGATACAAGCTGTGATATAAGCGCCATTCCAACAGCGCCCGTCGCTCCGCTGACAACTGCTCTCATTACATTCTCCTTATATCAAGAGGGGCTGCTTCATTTAGCGCAGAACAAAAACACACGAAAATATACACAAAAAAAGATACCGTTTTATTATCAAGAAATTGATGGTAAAGCGATATTTTAGGTAGAAATTCTTGCGAATTTCAATTTTTATGTGTGTTTTTTAGCCGCGTTTTGGCTCTCTGGCGTACCTTTGTACGCCGACGAGAACCAAACCACGACTTCTGCATCTAAATGACTCAGCCCCTTTTTCTATATTCTATTCTATCCAAGTACTCTCCAAAATAAACCTCTCTATTTGCTTATCCATGCAAATACCGACGTCTTTGCCGTCTCTCATGCACTTTGACCACTCAACCGTTGCCTTGACCGCCTCGTCGATATTCCAAACGGGAGCCCAGCCAAACGTAGCTTTTAACTTTGAGCAATCAAGCTTCAGAAGGCTTGCCTCGTGAGGTCCGCCGTCGTATCGGCTCTCCCACCTTATTCCCTCTCCCCACGTCTTACAAAACAAATCGACGAGCGCTCCCGTCATAAGGCAGTCACAGTCATCGGGTCCTACGTTATAGTATCCCGCGTATTTACCGTCCTCGTACTGCATACCCGCTATCATCAGATACGTACAAACGGGCTCAAGCACATGCTGGTAAGGTCTTGTGGAATATGGATTTCTTACTGCGATATTTCTGCCTTCAATTGCAGCTCTTACGCTATCTGGAATTATACGGTCAAGGGAGAAATCGCCTCCGCCTATAACATTTCCCGCTCGTGCGGTGGAAATTGCCACTCTGCCGCCCGCGAAAAACGAATCCTTATAGCTATGAGTTACAAGCTCGGAGCAGGACTTGCTGTTGGAATAAGGATCAAAGCCGTCAAGCGGCTCGTTTTCTCTGTATCCCCACTCCCATTCGTTGTTCTTATAAACCTTATCGGTAGTAATGTTAAGAAATGATCTGACAGAATCCGAAAGTCTTATACATTCGAGAACGTTGACCGTCCCCATAACGTTCGTACGGTAGGTGTATTCGGGATTTTTGTAGCTTTCGCGCACGATCGGCTGCGCCGCAAGGTGCAATACGATCTCGGGCTGTGTCTCTTCAAAGCAAGCCATAAGTGCGTTAAAGTCACCGATATCTCCAATGACGGATCTCATTGTGTCGGAAATATTTGCCATTTCAAAAAGCGACGGGGTTGTGGGCATGCCGTTTGAAAATCCCGTCACTCTTGCTCCCGCCCCTTTAAGCACACGACAAAGCCACGAGCCCTTAAAGCCCGTGTGTCCCGTGACCAATATCCGCTTATCCTTATAAAAGCTAAGATCAAGCATCAGTCTTCCCATCTTTTCCACGGCGCTTCTCCGCTGTTCCAGATCTCCTCAAGCTGCTCTCTATCTCTCTGCATATCCATGCATTGCCAAAATCCACTGTGCTTAAATCCCATAAGCTCTCCAGCCTTGGAAAGCATTTCAAGCGGTTTCTTTTCAAAAACGGTCGAATCGTCCTCGATATAATCGAGCACCTTGGGATCAAGAACCATAAATCCACCGTTTATAGGGCTTCCGTCAACGTCCTTTTTCTCTCTGAACGAGGTTATCCTGTCCCCCTCGCTCATTTTTATAACGCCGAAGCGCTGACCTGCGCTGACAACGGTAATAGTCGCAAGCTTGCCGTGCTCATTATGGAACTTAACGAGCTCGTCAAGGTCTACGTCGGAAAGTCCGTCACCGTAGGTCAATAAAAACGGCTCGTCGTCAAGATATTTCTTTATTCTCTTGATACGTCCGCCCGTCATGGTATTTAGCCCCGTATCCGCAATAGTGACCTTCCACTCCTCCGTGTTGGTCTTGTGAGCCTTCATTGTCTCAATTCCGTTGGTAAAATCAAAGGTCACGTCTGTCATGCGCAAAAAGTAATTATTAAAAAAGTCCTTTATAACGTGCTGCTTGTAGCCACTACAAATAATAAACTCATTAAACCCATACGAGGAATAGTACTTCATGATATGCCAAAGGATCGGCATTCCGCCGATCTCTATCATGGGCTTGGGCTTAAGATGCGACTCCTCTGATATCCTTGTTCCAAAACCGCCTGCCAGAATTACAGCCTTCATAAAGATAGATCCTTTCAAAACCGTTTATAGATAAGCTTGAGCTTTAAAAGCTCGGTTTAAAAAAACCGACATAAACGATTTTTGCATTAAGAAAGCGAATCCTGTGTGTCCTTATTATTTACAGATAAAGCATCTTTACTGTCGTGCGCGCTTTCAAAATTTTTGGCGTCCTTGATCAGTATTTCCTCAAAGCTTCGCGGGTTACATAGGATCTTTTCAAAAAGCTGTTCTCCCCACTCGACCTTTCGTTTCCCAGTGACGCTGACTCTTACGATATCGTTATACGCAGGATAGCAAAGTAATATTCCAACGGGTAGCTTTCCGCGACGCAGCTTGAAATTACTTTTGGTTATAGGTACGCGATGCCAAAATCCGTCAAGCACGTAAGGCTTGCGCGTAGTAGGCTCAAAAGGATTTGATACCGTCACGCTTTCCATGACCGAGCCGCCCTTTACCGTAAGCACCGTGTTTCTTTTTACCGCTGACCAAAGCTTTACCGCATATGCGTGATTCTCTGCTTCAAACAACAAGTCGTATTTAGATGCGCGATTTAAGCAAAGATAAGGTACGCGATGAAGCCTTCTTACACGAAAGCCCTCACGGCGCGCAACTTTCACAAGTCGTCTTAGCATTCTTGCTCTTTTATAAAGCACCGTAATATACGGCACGGAAACAAGAAGCGCCAATAGCAAAAAAACAAAAAATAAAATCATTTATGTATTTACCTTTCAGTAACAAATTATCTCGAATTATATTATATCACAAAAAAATCAAAATATAATAGAAAAAAATAAAAAAACCGAATTTTTACGTAAATTTTCCGTAAAAATTCGGTTTTGCTTATTTCTTTTTTGATCTGCGGTAAAACACAACGGCAAGAAAGGCACAGCCGGCAATTAAAGCCAAAAATGGGATCGCCAGCAAAAATACTATATCGGCAGGCGCGCTGAAGCCCTTGTGTTCAATGCCACAAAGCAATCCGCGATAATTATAAGCAACGACGGCGCACATTACGTCGGACAAAAGCACGGCAAGCGCCGAAAACACGATAAACAGCCTTTTCATATCTGCTCCTTTTCTTATCCTTCTATCAATATCGCTCTACACGGCGAGCCGTCAGCGCCCGCTAAATTCAAGGGGGCGGCATTTAAGAAATACACGCCCTCCGGAACTGCTGCGAGTCGAATACCCTCAAGCAATACAACGTCAGCACCCAAAAGCACTTTATGCACTGCCATCGGCGCGTCCTTTGGTCCGACAGTTTGAGATTCGTTCCCGAGAAGCAATATCTTCGACACGGCAAACACCTTTGCCGCGTCAAGAGAAACCTCTGCTTCCCCCTTAATAAGAATTCTCTTTGCGGCTTCGTTGCTTTGTTCTTTTGCTTTTTCAATTATTTTTTCTGCATCTTTACCCGAAAGTATTCCGCTGTGCTCTGCCACGTAAGCCATTCCGATAAATGCCTCTAAGGAGATATCCTCTACGGTTTTTCCGTCTTTTATAAAGTGAAACGGAGCGTCTATATGAGTACCGTTGTGGGCGCACATACTGAATTCCGTCAGATTATATAGCTCGCCTTTTTCCATTGAACTGAGCACAGTTTTCTTCGGTGTCGGGTCGCCAGGATACACCTTGCAACTGAAAACTTCTTGGGAAATATCGTAGATTTTCATCAGCTTTTCTCCACTGCAAATTCTTATTTATTTACTTAAATTTATAATTGAGTAGACCATTAAACCAACACCAATACCGAATAATATACAACCATATATCTCTGTTAATTGGTTCGCAAAGAAACCTACCGTGCCACTACCCAAAGCACATAATATAGCATAGAATAATTTTTTCTTTTTCATATATTGCCTCTCCGCCAAATTCTTATTTATCGATCACAAAACAGTTATCGTATCGTCCCAATCACGATACGTATTGTGAAGCCCAGCAGGCTCTGCATCATCTGCGGCGTAACCAAGCGGAAGCATTGCGGTAACACGGACGTTTTCGGGCAGAGACAGCGCATCTTCCACTGCATCTGCTGCAAACGCGCCTACCCAGCACGAGCCGATTCCTTGCTCCCACGCTTCAAGCATCATGTGGGTGCAGACGATGGCGGCATCAGTTTCACCCGAGCTGTATCCGGGCATACGACGGTTCTTCCAATCGCGCTCCTTATCGTAACCAATAACGAGCACCACGGGCGCATCAAAGGTATAGCGGCAAACCTCGGCAAGCTTTTTGCGGTTTTCTTCGCTTTTTACAACGTATATCTTCTGCGGTTGATTGTTGCAGGCGGTAGGTGCAACACGCCCTGCCTCGAGAATCGCCTCAAGCTTTGCGTCCTCGATCATATCGCTTTTGAATTTTCGCACGGAGTAACGTGCCTTTGCAAGTTCAAGAAATGTCATAGCCTTCTATAATCCTTTCGTTAACATATCAGTTAAACTATCTAATCGATAAATTGGAATTTACTGGTCAATTTCAAAAATCAAGTCCATTTCAACGATTTTTCCGTGAGAAGTAATCTTCGTCGGTATGTAGCCAACATACTGGTAGCCTTTTGCGGCATAATCATCAATAATTTGACGATGTTCCTCCGAGCCTGCGACCAAAACTCCGTTAATATTGATGCTTACATATTCATATTTTTTCATAATGAAACCTCCGTTATCAAATTCAAGTTTATCGATTAGTTAGATTATACCATAAAATCGGCAAAAAGTAAATAGGACGGTCCATTCTTTAGAAATTAAACCGCCCTTTTAGATATCACAAATAACTTGCACCAAAATCACTGGGGCATTCAACGCCATATTTCAATCATTCAAAGCGTTAAACAATATCTTCTTGCTTCGCACAAGGTTCAGTCCGAGCAGAAAAACTATTATGCATACGGCAGAGCCGAGAGCGACGTTCATAATCAATATCTCGGTTTCGGTCATTCCCTCAAAGGATACAAGCATTGAGCGTTGCAATGCGAAGATGGAAACAAAGGCATCCGCAAAAGATATATTTCGTAACGTTATGAGTGCCCCCGATGTACTGCGACGAGATTTTACAAGATTGATTGTCGCGAGTGTAATTTTAGTAAAGGCATAAGTCGCCATGGCAATCATTACGATCATATGATATTCGTGCCCTCTGTCACGAACTAACGACAGAATAACAGTTCCGGAAAGAGGAATGGATAATACCATCAGCATCCATCCTGTAAACTTGATAATAAATCGTTCCTTTGACTTGGTGCGTAGCACAGCAAAGCGAACGATACTTAAAATCAAATAATACGAACCGAGCGTTAATAGCCACCATGAGCTTGACACAATACCAAACACAAGATGGTATGCACCGAACGCCACGTTAAAAATCAAGCTGATAAGTGCGAATTTAAGAGCTTTATCCATTGATGTTCCTCTCTCCAAGCACACACTCCGTTATGATCCGTATAACCGTACTCATATCATCGGAGCAATCCCGATTAAGCCATTCCATAAGGACGGCAAATACACCTGTTAAATAAAATTTGATTACATAGGAACGTTCACTTTGGGGAACGTGAAAACGTGAAAGAATTGGATCAAAGATATGCTTGAACATTTTGCCGTATACCTCATCCATATTCATCGAATGGAATTGTTTGATGGATACCTTGAAGATACGCTTATTTTCTTTCATAAAAGTTAGGTAGGGCGTAAGGTATTCGCTTGTAATGAAAACCAAGTCACCGAGCTCACAATTTTCAATTCGTTCTGTAATCCCTTTTGTATCAGCAGAGTAATAAGCAAAGTGCTTATCAAGGATATATCTGGTGGTTTCCTTTAATAAATCTGAGGTGTTTTCATAGTGAAGGTAAAAGGTGGAGCGATTTACTCCTGCTGCTTCACAAATTTCCTTGATGGTGATATATTCAAAGTCCTTCTTCTCAAGTAACGTAATGAGGGCTTCGTCCATTCTGATTGCCGTATTAAAGTATTTGCTTTCGTTTTTATTCATAAGACGCCACCTTTGATAATTTACTTTCCTTTGATAATTTACTTTCCTTTAATAATTTACTTTCCTTCGCTGATCTCTCTTGCGAGCTCCACGATCTCATAAGCATATTTTTTCTTGCCGTTTTCAAGCATCTTCTTATAAATCGGATAGTTGATACCTGTGCAGGCAAAGCCTATAATACCAATGATAATTCCGAGAACGGTAAGAGGGAGTGTGCCCCCGATAACTTGCATAGAGAGGCACATTCCCGTGCCTGCAACAAGGGCAGAAATAATACCAAAGGTATAAGTGAAAATGGTTGCGGGTAATTTTGCTTTCTTGTCGAGCTTGCGAAGTGCAACTATTTTGGAGTTGTCCTTGGGAGCATACTCCTTTGCGATGGATTCTGCGTAAATTTTGTCTGTGTTCATTTTATTTCTCCTTTTCGGTTTGTTGTGTCTTTATTATACCAACTGCAAAAGAGAATTTGAACAACACGATTAGCTTAATGTGTTGATTTCAATGTTTTCAACCAAATAAATTATACCACAAAACAGTAAATTTGTAAATGGGTGATTGATTTCGTACATACTTTTACAAAAAAGACGGATAAAGAAAAAAGCTCTGCGTAAGCAGAGCTCTTTTATCTCTTGGAGTTTTAGCAACGCCGTTTGATATCGTGAATATCGTGAGTATCGCCCTATAAAGTGTTGCACCAAATTTGCACCAAAATCACACGGGCATTCAACGCTGTTCTGCTCGACAAATTGGAATTTATCATCTCAAAAAGACAAGTTGAATAATGATAAAAATCAACATTCCAATAATCCCACTCAATACTGCAAATTTCAATCTTAATCGCTTTCCATATTTTTCTCTGAAATACAAACGAAGATTCTGTTCGGAAAGCTGCTCGAAATCCATATTTGTCTGTTTTTCACCGTAATAAAATTCATTTACAGAAATTCCCAAGGCTTTACATAAAGAATCCAAAACAGTATAGTCAGGCAAAGTTTTTCCGTTTTCCCATCTACTAACAGATTTTGATGATACCCCTAAAATTTCACTCAGTTGTTCTTGTGTGAGATTTTTTTGTTTTCTGCATTCTGCAAGGAATGCACCTATTTTTTCTTGATTCATAATCGGTCTCCTTTCTTGATTTCCAAGAACCATTATAACAGAGACTCTCACATATTAACAGGACATAACCTGAGAATCTTCAAATTGGAATTTGATTATCTTTTCTTATAAATCACAAGTTCGGGATTCTCACCGTTTTCCTCATATGTGCATACGAGCAGGAAATCCATGTTGGCGACAATTCCGTAGCATTTTGTTCCTCCCTCAAGTTGACCGCCAAGATAGGTATGCTTATCGTCAAGGAATTTCACTTTTACTCCGTTTGGGAGTGTGTATTCCATATTGACAAATTCACCGGGCAGCACGTTTAAATTCTCTACCTTAGGCAACCCCTCGATATACAAAAGTGTGTTGAATTCGTTTATCAGCTGTTCTTTGAATTCTTCGAGCTTTTCTTTTCCACCGATTTCAGCATATCGCTTCCACATATCGAGAGTGTATTCACCGTCGGCATAACACCATTTGCAGTATTCCTCATTGAAATTGCCGTCGGTTTCACGGCTCGTGGTGCAATCTTCAAGCGGCATACCGCAACACTTACATACTAACTCTCTCGGAGAACCAAGGAGTGTATTGATAGACACATCAAACAATTTGGATAGGAGTTTGAGAGTATCTATATTCGGAATCGTTTCGCCTGTTTCCCACCGAGACACGGCCTGTCTTGTAACGAATATCTTTTCGGCAAGTTCCTCTTGTGAGAGTCCTTTTTTCGTTCTTAATTCGTAGAGTATATCTTTCGTTTCCATAAAATCACCACCTGCATTTTTGTGGTTATATTATATCACAAGCCGTCGGAGTTGACAAGCAACTGCCTGTTGCTGTCTGCTCGACAAATTGGAATTGTTCGTTATATAATCAGACTTCGTTTTTGTCCAAACAACGATTTATATTCTACTCTATAATTGATTCCGTACGAGTTAACCCATGGATTTATTTTTTTGCACAATTCCACAAGCAATGTGCTTGGTTTTTTATCTAAACTTAGTACAATCCAAACTTTTTCCTTCAAAAAATCGGGGTGGTTGTTTTTAAACTCGTCACTTAAAACATAACCTATATAGTTTTCTATTTTATCCATAAGCAAAGACTGCTGTTCATTGCTATCATCAAACTTTCCGGATGATATGATAAAGAGTTCAATAGATCCGTCTTTCCCGATCGCTTCAATATCAAGATTGTTCGCATCATAAATTGCCATAATAGACTTCTCCTTCAAATTCAAGTTTATCGATTAGTTAGATTATACTATAAAAACGGCAAGAAGTAAATAGGACTGCCAAAGAAAATGAAATCACCTACGGTGATGAAATCCGCAAAAGCGGATGAAATCTTCACTACGTTCAGATGAAATCCGAGGCAAGCCTCGGGTGATATGAAATCTGCCACCATAACCCGACGAAGTCGGA
>SVUH01000032.1 GCA_015063335.1 Oscillospiraceae bacterium
ATTTCCTGACCGTATTTAATTATAACATTTTTTCGAGCATTTGTAAATAGCATATTAAAAACAGAAAAGCGTCCGCAAGATTTAGCGGACGCTTTCTATGCTATTCATTATACAAAGGACGGTAGGTGACCGTAGCGGGATCGGCGGCGTAAATTTCAGCCGCGTCGCAATCCTTAAGCTTATCCGAGGTGATTATAGCATTCACTGCCTTAAGCTTAGCCTCGGTATTCGTGGAGTCGCCCATTTGAACGTAATATTTACCGTCAATTACTATCCTTACGTCAAAGCGATTACTCACGTCTACGGCAGTAATTCTCGCCTTAAAGGTAGTACCTTGCACTGCCGAAATAAATTCGAGAGCGCATTCAACGTCGGTTTTATCCTCATTTTCGGGATCTCCGAAGACGGGCAGCTCACCAAGAATTACCGACCTAACCTTGGGAAGCACAAGCTCGGGCACTCCCATTTCGGCAAAGTGCTCCTTTGTCTGCACCTCGTCTATGACCTCAAGCTTTGAGTCAAGCACGTAGTAGCTATCGGCAATATCTATATACCACATCGGTATTTTTTCTGTAACCTTGAAAACAACGGTGTTCGGGAATTTAGTCTTAACCTCGACCTTTTCGAATTTCGGGCAGACCACCATAAGATGCTCCTCCACCTCGTCGGTCTTTATGGAGTACAGCTTGTCTCCCATCTCAATTCCCGAAAGCCTTACTATTTCCGCCCTGTCGAAATCGGTCACACCCGAAAGCTCGACCTTTGTTACGGGCAAAAAGGAGAAGGCAAATATTGTAAGTCCTGCCGTTGCGAGCGCACCCATAAGCGCCGTTACCGCTATGATGATCATTTTTCTTTTGTCGAGTGGCATCGACGCCCTTTTCGTTGCGCTCACAGCTTATCTTCCTTTCTTTTTGATCTTTGAACGGTTCTTTACGAGCTTACTTATTTCCTCGTAAATACGTTCGTCTACGTCATCATATGCAAACTTCGCGATGGCATCACCCATCTTTTCGCGAAGTGCTGTGTCCGAATATATTTTTTCCATTTCCATGACAATTCGCTGGCTGTCAAGGTCGCTTTCCTCGATAAGTACAGCAGCACCTGCCTTGGCATAGGCCTGTGCGTTCTTGTATTGGTGGTTATTCGCAACGTTCGGTGACGGAATGAGAATTGCGGGCTTATGCATTTTCGCAAGCTCCGTCAGAGTCATAGCGCCCGCACGGCATATAACGACGTCCGCCGCCGTCATATAGTCGCCCATATCGTATATATACTCCTTGACCTCAAGTCGCGAGTTGCGCTCAAGTCCGTGCGCTACGAACAGCTCCATAGCGTTCTTATAGTAATTCTTACCGCCCGAATGCACGCAAATGACATCGTCCTTATCCTTGGCAAAGTCCTTCATGACGTCGATAGCTGCCTCGTTCAAGGCAGGCGCGCCAAGGCTTCCGCCAAAGGAAAGTATAAGGAATTTATCCGCGTCAATACCAAGACGCGCTCTTGCATCTGCCTTAGAGCATTCTCCGAAATTGCTTCGAATAGGGTTGCCCACGTTAACTACCTTTTTCTTCTCTTTGAGAGAATTTGAAGTGCTCTTGAAATTAGTAAGTATAAGGTCGACCTGCCCCTCAAGCTTGCGCACAGCAAGACCGGGAACGGAGTTTGACTCGTGAATTACCGTGGGTATCCCCATTTCTGCCGCCGCCTTAAGAGGCGCCCAGCATACGTAGCCGCCCGTACCGATAACCACGTCGGGCTTGAATTTCTCTATTATCTTTTTTGCCCTTGAGGGCGCACGCATAATAAGATATGCGGTTTTTATGTTTGATAGTGAAAGCTTGCGTCTTATTCCCTGTATCTCTATCGGGTGAAACTCGTAAAATTCCTTTTCGACGAGCTTTTTCTCAATTCCGTTTTCGGTACCCACGTACGCAAATACCGACGACGGCTCACGCTCTTTTATTATATCGGCGATTGCCAAAGCGGGCGTTACGTGTCCGCTTGTTCCGCCGCCTGTAAGCAAAACCTTCATTGCTGTGTCCTCTCTATTTCTTTGACGTAGAAAAACGCGATATGGAAAGAATTATGCCTATCTCAAATATTTGCAGCATGAGCGACGTACCGCCCGAGCTGAAAAACGGAAGCGAGATACCCGTGTTCGGCATGGTGTTGGTTACAACGGCTATATTCATAGCCACCTGCAACGCGATCTTAAAGGTCAACCCCCACACGGTAAGGGCGCAGAATTTGTCTGGCGCGCGCTGTCCTATCTTGATGCCGCGCCAAATAAGAAGTCCAAAAAGAAGCAGGAGCGCAAACGCGCCTATAAAGCCAAGCTCCTCGCAAATAATCGTAAATATAAAGTCGTTCTGCGGCTGAGAAACGTAGCCGAATTTCTGACGGCTGCTTCCGAGTCCGAGTCCGAAAAAGCCTCCCGAGCCGATCGCGTAAAGTCCCTGAAGCGTCTGCCAAGCAGAGCCGAGAGGGTCCGCCTTGTCGATATTTATCCAAATATCAACTCTCTCCTGCGCATAGTCGGACACAAGAATAAGAAATACGCCCGCTACCGCGATAAGGGCTAAGAACATTGCAAGCCACTTGACTCGCGTTCCGCCGAGGAACATAACGCACACGCCGAGCATGCCGATTATCATAAGTCCCGATATGTGTCTTTCAAGTGCGACAAGCACGCAAACGGTTCCGATTATGCACATCGGCATCAGCACGCCCTTGCGAAAGCTTCCGCCGAAAAGGTGCTTTGAGGTTATTTCCTTTTCGTACTTTGACATGTATAGCGCCAGCAGCATGACCACCGCCGTCTTTGCGATCTCCGAGGGCTGAACGGTAACAAATCCAAGGTCGATCCAACGCTGCGCGCCTCCGCGCACAGCACCCATAACGAGAACGAGCAAAAGAAGCACTATCGCTCCGCCGTATGCTAAAACCGAGAATATTCGCCAAAACCACGGGCGAGCGAGCATAACGAACGGCAGAGTCACTACTATTGCAGCAACAGCAAAAAGCACGTATCTGAGTAAAAAGTACGTCGAATCGTCGTACTTTTGCTCCGCGTACACCGCACTTGCACTGTACGACATTATTGCGCCGAAGCAAATAAGTATCATAGCCCAGAGCAAGAACCAAACGTCAACGTTGCCCTTTACGAGCGGCTGTGCCTTTGGGGGCTCCTCGGGGGTTATCGGCTCGACGAAAATAGGATCTTCATTTGCAAGCTTTTCCTTGCGCCTCTCAAGCGCCCCCTTTATTTTCCCCCTTACCGCACTTGGAGCAAGAGAAAAAGATTTGCGGGGGCTTTCGGGCAAGTCAGATTTTTGTTCATTCTGAATATCTGATTCTTTCACACCACACCTCCGCAAAAATTTTATTTAAAGATCAGAGTCCAAACCAAGCAATCGCACAGAGCGCGAGGCTGACGATACTGAAAACAAGAACTATCTTGTTCTCACTCCAGCCCTTTGCCTCAAAGTGATGGTGCGCGGGAGCCATAAGAAATACTCTCTTTTTTCTTCCCGATGCTTTGAAGACCGTCACCTGAATTACTACGCTGAGCATCTCGAAAATAAACACTCCGCAGGCTATGACCATAACGAGCATATCATTTATCATAAATGCCGCACCCGCCATAGCACCGCCGAGGAAAAGCGAGCCCGTATCTCCCATAAACACCTCTGCCGTGTGGCAGTTTTTGCGCAAGAACGCAAGAAGGCTACCTATCAATGCGGCAGAAATAAGCGTGATCGAGGAGCTGAGGAAATTCAGTCCTATAAACGCAAGGAAGGAGCACACTACAAGTGTTACTGACGTTGCAAGACCATCAATGCCGTCGGTAAGGTTGACGCTGTTGACAAGTCCCACAATAAACACAAGCGCTCCGAAGTAATAGAAAGCGCCAAAGTCAACCATAATATCCGTAAACGGAATATGGAGAACGGTGTCGATGTTTCCTGTAATTCTCATTATCGCGAGGTAAAGCGCCGCCGCAACGCACTGAAGCGCAAACTTCTGCCACGCCTTAAGTCCCTCGTTTTTCTTGTGAACGAGCTTTTTGTAGTCGTCAAAAAGTCCGATAAGACCGTTCAGAAGCGCAAGACAGAGCGTCAGCGCCATGGGTATTAGCTTATTCTGCTGCGCGCGCGCAAAGTATATTACGCTCACTACAAGCAAAACGGCAAGAATTCCCGTAATAAAGCAGATGCCGCCCATTGTGGGTGTTCCCGCCTTGGAAAAATGGCTCTTGGGGCCTTCTTCTCTTATGGACTGTCCTATGTGCTTCGCCGATAGGGCAGGAATTATAAAATGGCAAAGTATCGCCGTTATTAAAAACGACGATACTCCAACAGCCAAAAACTCTATAACAAGCTGCTTCATTATTTACTCCACTAAAAAACAATTATCTACAAAGTCTGTCTGCGTTTTCCTTAAGATACTTTATGACGTTCTCCGCAGCCGCACCTCTGCTTGCCTTTACAAGCAGCGTATCTCCCGCGCGAAGCGCGTGTAAAAGCATCTCTCCGCTAATTTCAGGAGAGCGAACGTCCGTATTTCGGTAGATATTCTCACCGCTCACGCCGCCGAGCATAGCTCCGCGCGCGATAATATCCGCGCTCTCACCAAAGGTGAAGAGCGAGTGTCCGCCGCATGCGGCAAAGGCGAGTCCGACCTCCTCGTGAAATCTCTCGGAAGCCGCACCAAGCTCATACATGTTTCCAAGCAAAGCCATCATTCTGCCACCCTCGGAAGTAACGTCGCGAAGCACCTTTATAGCCGCCTTCATGGACTCGGGGCTTGCGTTGTAGCAGTCCTCAATAACGGTTATCTTACCGAGCTCATAGATATTCTGACGCATTCCTACGGGCACGAAGCTTGCAAGTCCGCGAAGAATAACGTTATCGTCAAGGTTCATACGAACACCTACCGCATACGCAAAGAGTGCTGCGTAAACGTTATGCGTTCCAACCGTAGGAATAACTACGTTTTCAACCGTCTTGCCGCGCATCTGTATATCAAATATAGTCTTTGTAACTGTCTGTCTGATATTTACCGCACGGAAATCGCAGTCGTTGTCAATTCCTACGTAAATTGCCTTAAAATCGGGATTTTTGTAGTTACGGAGCATATCATCGTCGCCGTTAAGCAAGAGAGTTCCGCCCTTTTTAAGTCCCTTTACTATCTCAAGCTTTGCGCGTCTGATATTCTCACGAGAGCCGAGATGTCCCATGTGCGACGAGCCGATGTTCGTAATGATCGCGATATCGGGCTCTGCTATCTTGGAAAGATACTCTATCTCGCCAAGCGCGCTCATTCCCATTTCAAGAACGGATACCTCGGTATCGTTTTTCTGGGAAAGCATGGAGAGGGGCATACCTATATTACTGTTGTAGTTACCAAGAGTCTTGTGCACGTTAAAGCTCTCGCCGAGAACGCTTGCTACAAACTCCTTGGTGGTCGTCTTACCAACGCTACCGGTAATAGCTACCTTACGGTGGTTTATTCTGCGGTCGTAAGCCTTTGCAAGCTCTCCGACGGCTCTGATAGAATCCTCAACCACTACCGCAACGTACTTCTGATCCTCGACGATCTTGGGAATACGCTCGCAGAGCACGCAACCGCTTCCAGAGGAAACTGCCGCACCTATGTAGTCATGACCGTCAACTTTTTCACCGCCGAGAGCTACGAAAAGCGTTCCGTCAGCCGTTTCTCTTGAATCGGTGCAGACGTAATTAAACGGCAAATCGCGCTCAAATTCTCCACCAACATAGGTAAGAACTCCGCCGCAAATCTCTGCAAGCTCTGACATTGTAAGGCTATTACATCCAACGTTGACCTTCATAACAATCCGTCCTTTCTCATTTTAAAGCTCCGTCAGAGGGCAAAAATCCCCTATACGTCGCCATCTCGTTTTATTTTTTCGAGGGCAGAGCGAAGTATATCGCGCTCGTCGAATGGGATCTTGCCCTCGGCTGTTATCTGATATTTTTCATGTCCCTTGCCAGAAAAAACGAGCACGTCGCCCGCTCGGGCTATCTTTACCGCGTAATTTATGGCCGCCTCTCGCGACTTTATTTTTGCGTGGGGCTTTTCCTTATCTATTCCCCTCATCACGTCCGCGATGATCGCGTCTGGGTTCTCTCCTCTTGGGTTATCCGACGTAACTATCACAAAGTCGGAAAGCCGTGAGGCTATGTTCGCCATTTGCTTTCGCTTTCCCTTATCTCGCTCACCGCCACAGCCGAACATGAGTATTATTCTCGCGCCCTCGCGGCGAAACGAGTGGAGTGACAAAAGCAAGCGTTCAAGTGCGTCGGGAGTATGCGCGTAATCGATAATAACGTCAAAGCCGCGCTCTGTACGGATCTTTTCCATTCGCCCCTCTGCACCTGTAAAGCGCGAAAGTCCCCCTATTACGTCCCCTGCCCCGATTTTTGCGTCAAGCGCAAGCGTTGCGGCAAGCTGTGAGTTCGTCACCGCAAAATCACCAAGCACGGGAGATTTTATACTGTAATTTTTACCCTCAAAGCAAAGGGAATATTTTATTCCGTCTATGTCGCAGGTCTGCGAAAGTGCGACAGACGCTCCATTTCGCCGCGAGCAGGAAACACCGTCCTTATATCTATTAAGAAGCCGCGCGCCCCACGGGTCGTCGACGTTTATTATTTTGCGGCGACAATGCGAGAAAAGCTTTGCCTTGGCTTCAAAATAGCTTTCCATATCTCCGTGAAAATCAAGATGATCCCGCGTAAGATTTGTAAAAATTCCGTATTCAAATTCTATGCCCTCAACTCGCGAGAGCGCAAGAGAGTGACTGCTTACCTCCATAAAGACGTAAGCGATCCCCTCGTCCGCCAAATGAGCGAGAAAGGGATAAAGCTCCGACGAATCTGGAGTTGTAAGCCCCGTTCGGCACAGCTCTGTTTGTATTCCGTTTATACGGCAACCGAGTGTTCCTATCACCGCGCACGGTACGCCCGCCTCCATGAATATACTCTCAAGCATATAAGAGACGCTCGTTTTTCCGTTAGTTCCCGTAATTCCGACTATCTTAAGCCTATCGGACGGCCTTTTATACCACTCGTTATAGAGCCGTGCAGCCACAAGTCTGGTGTTATCAACTTTAATAATTGCGGCACCACCCACACACCCGTCACGCACCTGCTCGGCTACTATAACTAAAGCTCCGTTTTTTATTGCTTCCTTTATATAGTCGTGACCGTCATTATTATGTCCCGCGACACATACGAAAATGCATCCCGCAAATGCCTTTCGGGAATCCGTCACGACTCCGCTTATCTCTAAATTCGAGTATTCTTCGGGGTAATCAACCCCCGCTTCGGAAAACAGCTTTGATAAGAGCATACACCCTCCGAGGTTTTAATTGTTTAAACTTCCTCGGAGCGCAATATCGCCCCTATAATAGATCAATCAGTTTATTGGATTAGAGATATAATCCTCGTCCTCAGTACGGCACTTGACCGTTATCACCTGTCCCTTGGCAACCTTTGTTCCTGCCGGTATGGATTGCTCGTAAACAAGCGCGCCCGTTCCCGTAAGGTGATATTTACTTCCCTCGATCCTTATATTGAGTCCGCGAGCGGTAAGCTGCGCGTTCGCCGTCATAGCGTCCATTCCGATCAAATTCGGAACCTCAACGTCCGTCACCATGAGGGATTTATCGGTATAAAGATAAATAACACCGTTTGATTTTTCAACGTATGCGCCGCTTGCGGGAAGCTGTCCTGCGACCTTCAAGTCGTCATTGTCCTCACCTACTATCTTGTAGCTGAGTCCGAGCTCCTCGATTCTTTCCTTAGCGCGTCCTAACGTCCAGCTGCTGTAGCTACCGACGCGTATGGAAAGCTTTTTAAGCTCTGCCTCGGTATATTCCGCGGTAATTCCCATCTGCGGGAGAATGTTTTTGAGAGCCTCTGCAACGTAAGGAGCTGCAACCGTGCTTCCGTAAAGCGTTCCCTTCGTAGGCTCGTCAACGATAATTATTATAGCCACCTGAGGATCGTCCGCGGGCGCATACGCCACGGTCGAGCAGATGTAAAGCTCGTCGTCGCTTTCATATTCCTCAGCAAGCGCTATCATACCGTTTATCTGATTTTGAGTAAAGTAATTTTTAAGCACTCCGCCACCGCTGCGTATATCGTCTGCGATCGCCCCATAGTAGGTCTGACCGAAGCGCAGAGGAACGTCAACAAAGTCACTGTATATTTCGGGATTTTTTGAAAGCTTATCCTCGGGATCGAGGGTGTTATACAGAGAGAGCACGTCGCCGCCCTTTCCCTTATAAATGCTCACCGCAGAAGCAAACGCCTCGGCGAAATCGTAAGTGCTCTTTTTCTTTTCAGACGTACCCGTCTTTGCGGCTACCTTGTATCCTGCAACGTATGCGTTTTTCGCACCGCCGTTACCCGAAACGCCTTCCTCAAGCATCTGGGATATGGTTTCGCACACGTCCTCGCTGACAGTCTCGCGCTTAACCTCTACCTCGTGTGCATAAACTACGTTACCCGAGGAGTCGGTTATGCTCTCAACAAGATAAGGAGTCAGCAGATTTCCACCGTTTGCAACGGATGAAACCGCCGTTATCTGCTGAATAGGCGTTACGTTAAAGTTCTGACCAAAGGCATATATCGCAAGGTCAAGCTCAGACATCTGATTAATAAAAATACTGCTTGACTCACCGGGCAAGTCAATTCCCGTTTTCTCGCGATATCCGAAAATATCCGTATACTGAACGAATTTATCAACACCAATTCTGCCGCCAAGCGTCATAAACCACACGTTGCAGGACTGCTGAAGTCCGCCCGCAAAGGTAAGCGAGCCGTGCCCTTGAACCTTGTGACAGTGTATATTTATGCCAAGCACCTTTTTGCTTCCATGACAGCTAACCGACTCGTTAAGGCTAACGAGCTTTTCTTCAAGTGCCATAGACGAGGTAATTATCTTAAAGGTCGAACCGGGGATATAGCTTTCCGCAACAGCCTTATTTGACCACGACTCCGTAAGAGTCTTTGAAAGCAGTGCGTTATACTCGTCGCTTCCCTCGGCATATCCCGATTTTGCGAGTGTCGCCTTCATTTCCTCACTCATCGCCCAAGGGTCGTTGAGGTCGAACGGTGAGGACGTTGCCATAGCGAGAATTGCTCCCGTATTTACGTCCATAACTATACCGCACGCGCGGTTCTGCACGTTATGGTCCTTGACTGTCTTTTCGAGCTGCTCTTCAAGATAGCTCTGAACGCTTGCGTCAATCGTTGTGGTGACGTCGTAGCCGTCAACCGCGTCTATATAGCTCGCGTACTCATAAGGCATTTCATTTCCGTATGAGTCACGGGCGAGAATGTAATATCCGTCCGTTCCGCGAAGATATTGGTCGTACTGATATTCAAGTCCGTAAAGTCCAACGCCGTCGCTGTTGGTAAATCCTATGACGTGAGCGCCGAGCGTCTCTCCGGGATAATAGCGCGTGCTCTGCGCCTCGAGATATATCATATCCTCAAGGTCGTTTGCCTCAATGTACTCGCGCACCTTATCGGCGGTCTCCTCTTTGACCTTTCGCTGAATAGTTCTGTCGAGATACTGCGTGTATCCAGTTGCCTGCTTGTATACGGAGTCGTAAGTAACACCGAGTGTTTCCGACAGTCCCTTTGCAACTACCGCCGCGTAGTCAACGTAGCCCGCTTCTCCCTCTGTGCCCGATGCCGATGCAATGCTCGATGGAGAAATAAAGACACGGTAGGTGGTAATGTTCGTGGCAAGCACGTTGCCGTTACGGTCAAATATCTTTCCTCGGTCGGCAGGCACGGGAGATTCCGTCGTCATCTGATTTATGACCTTAGACTGATATTTTTCAAAATTTACCGTTTGTATGATAAGTATTCGTATGAGAAGCACGGCAAATACTCCGAAAACCGCCAACGCCACGATGGTAGAACGTCTTATCGCACCCGTGCTGACTGTTTGTCTTCGCATTGCCCTCTCCTTTCACACGTTCATGCTCTTTAATTTTGCATTTTGCTTAATTATTCAGAAAATCCCATCACAGTTTCATAATATGTAACTTGGTGGGATTTTATTCTGAAAGTATTAGTTTGTATCTATGCCGAAAGCGGCAAGCAAAGCCGCAAGTCCGACGTTTTTGTCTTGATTTTCGTCGTAGATTATAACCTCGTCGTCTCCCTTGATAGGAAGATACTCGTTATCGGCGTGTTCTCTTTTTATCATACCGAGGCTCTTTGCATCTGCCTCCAACTCGTTTATGCTGTATTTGAGGTCGAGCTTTCCTTCAAGATCCGCCTCTTTTGCTTCAAGAACGGATATTTCGCTGTTCGCGCGTCCAAGATCGCCCGATGCGTCTCCTATCATAACCGAGCCGCCTACGATAAGTCCGAGAGAAACCGTGAATACCGCAAGTCCCGACAACGCTGCCATGGGAACGCGGAAGCGGTCTTTGTTAACTCTGCCTGCGGTAGGCTCCATGGGAAACCATTTATCCTTTAATTCTACCAACGCCGATATTATGGTTTTTAAGTGACCCTCCTTTGAATCGGAGTGGCCTTCGCGAAGGCCTCTGCCGCTCTGGCGCTTCTGCGTCACAGCACCGGCTTTAGCCTCTGCCTCCTGCTTTTTTCTCAAAGTCTCGGGCATATAAAACTCTCTGCGAGTTTTGAAGTACCTAACGAAATCCTCGGAGGTCATATATTTACTTCCGTTGTAAACACCGCTTCTATATGTATCGGCAATGTTACTGCGAGAGTCAAAAAGCACGTAGGACGTATTCTCTGTTTCGTCCTTCTTGGCCTCTATAGCATTCTGCTTTTTGATGTTGCCTGCGATGCCTCTGCCCTTATATCTTGCACGAAGCTCTTGCAGACAGCGGTTATAAGACTCGTTCATTTCAACAGACATCGTTTCTTGGTACCTCCTGTTTTCGTTCATTTATGTTAAGTAGTTGTTTTAAAGCTTTTGCGCCACGCGAAGCTTTGCGCTTCTCGAACGGGGATTTTCCTCAAGCTCCGTGCTTGACGGAAGAATGGGCTTTTTGCTTATCACCTTAAGCGTAGGCTTGTTGTTGCAGACGCATATCGGGAAGTTCTTCGGGCAGGTGCAGCCTTGCGCAAGTGATGCGAACGTTTGCTTTACTATTCTATCCTCAAGCGAGTGGAATGTAATGATCGCTATTCTTCCGCCCTTGTTCAGTAGGCTTGCCGCATCTCTTATTGCAGGTTCTATAACGTCAAGCTCACCGTTTACCTCAATGCGTATTGCCTGAAAGCTTCGCTTTGCGGGGTGATGTCCGCCCTCTCTTGCGAACGGCGGAATTGCATATTTAATAATGTTAGAAAGCTCTGCTGTGTTTTCGATCGGCTTTTTCTGTCTTTCGCGGATTATCGCAGAGGCGATAGACGCGGAAAACTTTTCTTCGCCGTACTCAAAAAGTATCTTTTTTATTTTATCCTCGGAATATCCGTTCACCACATCATACGCGCTGAGCTCCTTGCGCTTGTCCATTCTCATGTCGAGCGGTGCGTCCGACATGTAGGAAAATCCGCGCTCGGGAGTATCAAGCTGATACGATGAAACTCCAAGGTCGAGAAGCATTCCGTCTATCTTTTCAATGCCAAGATCTTCACAAACTCTCTTGACCTCAAAAAAATTACTGCGTACCACGGTCGTCTTCTCTTTGTGCGGCTCGAGGCGCTTGGTTGCGGCGCGTATTGCCGCTTCGTCCTGGTCGATCGCGACGAGGCGACCGCCCGTGAGCCTTTCGGCAATTCCGAAGGAGTGTCCTCCGCCGCCTGCCGTGCCGTCAACATATATACCGTCGGGCTTTATCAGAAGCCCCTCCATGCACTCGTCAAATAAAACCGAGCGATGTGAAAATTCTAACGTGTCCTTTTTCTCGTCCATCACAGTCCGTAGGATTCGAGCAATTCTTTCATGCCCTCAAGATTTTCAGCATCAACCATAGCGTCGTAAGCTTCCTCAGCCCAGATCTCGCCGTAGTTTCCGCATCCTACTATAACTGCTCCCTTAACGATTCCCGCATATGCTACAAGCGCGGGGGGGAGAACTATTCTTCCCTGTGAGTCGGGAGCAACCTGAGCTGCATCCTTATGAAGGGCACGAAGGATTCTTTCAGAATCTTTTCTTTCCATTTTTTTGATCGGGCTGATGTACTCCTCCCACTCGGTCATGGAATAGACCTTGAGGCAATTTTCTCTTATGCTCTTGGCTACCATAAAGCACTCGTTATCAGTGGTAAGCTCTTCTCTGTGCTTTGCGGGGATAAACAATCTGTTTTTAGGGTCTATACCGTGTTTGAATTCACCTGACAGCATTTTCGTTGCCTCCTTTCGCTTTTTCGGTGCGTGTACCCTTTTCGCGGTTCAAATCAATACTTTCACCACTTCGGCTACGCCTTTTTCGGAAACCGTGGGATTTCGCTACACTTTGCTCCACTTTCCACCACCGTGCTAATATTATAAAACACTTTTATAAATAGCGCAAGAGGATTTTTGAAATTTCTCAAAAAACTTTTCAGTATTTCCCCGATTTTTTTAAAAAATTCAATTTTAAGTCCGTTTTTGGGTTAAATTCGGCGTGTTTTTGTGCCTCTTTTACAGTTTTTTACATTTCTTTAAGTAATTGGAAATTATTGGATATACACCTATCCCTTTTGACAGCATTTGATAGCCAAAAAAGTGCACAATTTTAGATATTTTGAATTGTAAAAAATGCATTAAATGCATCTCAAAAACAGCGTTTGGCAGATGAGTCGTTCGGTTCTCCGATGAAAATTCAGCAACAAAGCCAAACGTGCTTTTTAAACTTTCAAAAGGGATTGACAAGCATATAAAATGGTGCTATAATATAAAGATGATATTATCAGAAAGGCAAGGCACGTATTTATGCAATGGACATCACTCAACGAACTCAGAGAGAAATATCTTTCATTTTTTGAATCTAAGGGACATTTGCGACTCCCCTCTTTCCCTCTCGTTCCGATAAATGACAAGTCGCTGCTTCTTATCAATTCGGGTATGGCGCCCATGAAGAAGTATTTTACAGGCGAGGAGATCCCTCCCAGAAACAGAGTGACCACCTGCCAGAAGTGTATCCGTACTCCCGACCTTGACAGAGTTGGTCATACGGCTCGTCACGGTACTTATTTCGAGATGCTCGGAAACTTCTCATTCGGTGATTATTTTAAAGAAGAAGCAATTCCGTGGGCTTGGGAGTTCCTCACAGTAACCCTTGAGATACCTGCGGACAAGCTCTGGCCCTCTATATACGAAAACGACGAGGAAGCATTCGCTATCTGGCGCGACAAGATCGGCGTTCCCGAGGAGCACATCGTAAGACTCGGTAAGGCTGACAACTTCTGGGAGCACGGCTCAGGTCCTTGCGGCCCCTGCTCTGAGATATACTTTGACCGCGGAGAAAAGTACGGCTGCGGCTCGCCCGACTGTAAGCCCGGCTGTGACTGCGATCGCTTCATGGAGATCTGGAACAACGTTTTCTCGCAGTTTAACAACGACGGCAACGGCAACTACACCGAGCTTTCTCAAAAGAATATAGATACGGGAATGGGACTTGAGCGTCTTGCCTGCGTAATGCAGGGCGTTGACAACCTTTTCGAGGTTGACACAGTACGCAAGATCCTCAACACCGTTTGCTCCATTTCGGGCAAAAACTACGGCGACAATGAAAAAGACGATATTTCTATCCGCGTAGTAACAGACCACATACGTAGCGCTACGTTTATGATAAGCGACGGCGTTATCCCCTCCAACGAGGGACGCGGCTACGTTCTTCGCCGTATCCTCCGCCGCGCTTGCCGCTTCGGTAAGCTTCTCGGTATCAACCGCGCGTTCCTCTGCGAGCTCTGTGAGGTCGTTATCGGTGAGAACATCGGAGCATACCCCGAGCTTGGCGAGAAAAAGGCATATATACTTAAGGTAATCGGCAACGAGGAAGAACGCTTTGACGCTACAATTGATGCAGGTCTTAGCATACTTAATAATATAATCCGCAGCTCTATCGAGGCTAACAAGTCCGTTATCAGCGGCGAGGACGCATTCAAACTCTACGATACGTTTGGCTTCCCTCTTGACCTCACCCGCGAAATCGTTTCGGAGAACAATCTCCAGATCGATGAAGAAACATTCGTTGCTCTTATGAAAGCGCAGAAGGACAGAGCAAGAGCGGCGCGCGGAAACATAGGCGGTTGGGACGAGTCCTCCAAGATGCTTCTTGCAGATCTTCCCAAGACCGAGTTTACGGGCTACTGCTCATTCGACTCCGACGCAAAGGTTCTCGCTATTATCATTGAGGACGAGGACGGTACAAGAAGCGTTGAGAGCATAAATGAGGGTGAGTTTACTCTCGTTCTCGACAAGACTCCTTTCTACGGAGAGGGCGGCGGTCAGGTCGGTGACTACGGTGTTATCGGCGCTGAAGGCTTGGTTATAAACGTAAGCGACACAAAAAAGACCGACGGAATTTATCTGCACATCTGTACCGTTGTAAACGGAACCGTTAAGGTTGGCGACACGGTTAAGGCAAGCATTGACGCACCAAACCGCAAGGCTATCATGCGCGCGCACTCCTCCTGCCACCTGCTTCAGGCGGCACTTCGTACGGTGCTTGGCAACCACGTTGAGCAGGCAGGCTCGTTCGTTGACGCGGACCACTGCCGCTTCGACTTCACTCACTTTGCTCCCCTTACAAAGGAAGAGCTTCGCGAGGTTGAAGCTCTTGTAAACGCACACGTGCTTCTCGGTGAGGATATTTCCATGAGAGAGATGCCCATTGAGGAAGCTAAAAAGCTCGGCGCTATGGCTCTGTTCGGTGAAAAGTACGGCAAGGTCGTAAGAGTTGTTACTATGGGCAACTTCTCCGTTGAATTTTGCGGCGGTACTCACCTTGACAACACCTCGAAGATTGGACTTTTCAAGATAACCTCCGAGGCATCCGTTGCGGCAGGTGTAAGAAGAATAGAAGCAAAGACCGGACTCGGCGTGCTTTCAATTATCGACGAGCAGCAGAAGCTCATGAGCGAAACCGCTTCCGTACTCAAGGCGCAGAACGTTTCCGACATCGCAAAGAGAGCGGCGGCTCTTGAGGACGAGCTCCACACCGCAAAGAAGGAGATTGAGTCGCTCAACTCCAAGATTGCCGCTTCAAAGCTTGGCTCTATTATGTCCACAGCTGTCGAGGTCGGTGCAGTAAAGCTTATCACAGCAAGACTTGACGATATGCAGCCCGACGCTGCAAGAGCGCTTGCTGACGAGATCAAGGCCAATAACGACGACGTCGTTGCTGTTCTCGCGCTTTGCTCCGCAGACAAGCTCAATTTCATTACCGTTGCGGGCAAGAATGCCGTAAGCGCAGGCGCGCACGCAGGCAAGCTCGTAGGAGCTGTTGCCGCAGTAAGTGGCGGTAAGGGCGGCGGTCGCCCCGATAACGCTATGGCAGGCGGTAAGGACGCCTCCAAGATCGACGAAGCGCTCGCAAGTGCCAAGGCAACCCTTGAGGGAATGATTAAATAACCGTCGCGAATGCGACTAAAACAAAAGAACTCCGAAAGCGTTTACTTTCGGAGTTCTTTTATTATCTTAATATTATGTTGGGATAGCCTGTACAAAGTGAGGGCAGCGCTCCAGCGCAAAAAGGACACCTTACGGTGTCCTTTGGAGGCGCCCCGCCACCGTCGCATAGTCGTCTGCCGTCGCCTCGATACACTCGGCTCGGCATACTCCTTGCTTTGGGCGGTTTCACTCGTCAAAAACGATACTCAATCGTTTTTGACTTCGCTACCCAGATTTGAACCGTTCTGCTACGCAGAGCCGCTTTAAGTCCAAAGATGTTGGCTCCAACGCAAAAAGGACACCTTACGGTGTCCTTTTTGCGTTGGAGGCGACACCCGGATTTGAACCGGGGGATAAAGGTTTTGCAGACCTCTGCCTTACCACTTGGCTATGTCGCCATTCAACTGTCAAACCCTTTTGGGTTCGACTTATATTAACAAAAGTCCTTTCGGACCTTTGATTGCGATAAGTAACGGGTACGCCTTATACGTACCCGTTTCTTTGGAGCGGATTACGGGGCTCGAACCCGCCACCTTCGCCTTGGCAAGGCGACGCTCTACCAAATGAGCTAAATCCGCATAGGTGGTGCCTCCGGTCGGAATCGAACCAACGACACGGGGATTTTCAGTCCCCTGCTCTACCAACTGAGCTACAGAGGCATACAGCAAGGGCTGTATAAAATATAAAAATGGCGACCCGAAGGGGACTCGAACCCCTGACCTCTAGCGTGACAGGCTAGCGTTCTAACCAACTGAACTACCGGGCCGCGTATGGTGGGAACAATAGGGCTCGAACCTATGACCCTCTGCTTG
>SVUH01000033.1 GCA_015063335.1 Oscillospiraceae bacterium
AGAGCGCAGTTTCCTTTGGCAAGGAATTTAAGAACCGTACTCCCGTAGTTAAGGGCGCAAATGACGGCGACAGCATTTCCAATTACCTTTCTGTTGCAATCGACGCTCCCGACCTCTGCCAGAGATACATGGCAAGAGTCGTTAAGAACGTAAAAATCGAGCCCTCCCCCCTTTGGCTTCGCATGAGACTTCGCGCAAGCGGTGTCCGTCCTATAAACAACATCGTTGACATCACCAACTACGTTATGCTCGAATACGGTCAGCCTATGCACGCATTCGACTACACCTGCCTTGACGGCTCGTCTATTATTGTAAGACGCGCAAACGATGGCGAGGTGTTCAAGTCACTCGATGATCAGGATCACACACTTGATTCCTCTATGCTCGTAATTGCAGACAGCAAGAAAGCTGTTGCGCTTGCAGGTATTATGGGCGGCGCTAACAGCGAGATCAAGGACGGCACGGCAACTGTTGTGTTTGAGTCTGCTTGCTTCCTTGGAACGTCCGTTCGCGTCACCGCAAAGAAAAACGGTATGAGAACGGAAAGCTCTGCTCGCTTTGAAAAGGGACTTGATCCCGAAAACTGCTTTGCAGGACTTGAGCGCGCTTGCGAGCTCGTAGAGCTTCTCGGTGCTGGTGAGGTAGTCAGCGATATAATAGACGTATATCCCACCAAGGCAGAGCCTACCGCTCTTAAGTTTGACGCAAACGTTATAAACAATTTCCTTGGAACGGACGTTTCCGAAAAGGAAATGAGAGATATTCTCTCCACACTTGAGTTCACCTTTGACGGCGATAATCTCATCGCGCCCTCATTCCGCGCAGATATTGGCTGCATGAATGACGTTGCAGAGGAGATCGCAAGAATTTATGGCTACAACAAGATCAAGTCCACTCGCATTAAGGCTGAAACCACGCAGGGCGGACGTACCCCCAAGCAGAAGTTTGAGGTCGATATCGAAAACCTCATGTGCGGCATGGGAATGTACCAGATCCAGACGTTCTCGTTCATTAGCCCCAAGTATTACGATAAGGTAAGATTGCCCGCTGACAGCGCGCTTCGCAATTCCGTCGTTATCTCAAATCCCTTGGGCGAGGACACGAGCGTAATGCGTACCACCGCACTTCCCTCTATGCTTGAGGTCTTGGCTCGTAACTACAACTTCAACAACACAAACGTTAAGCTCTTCGAGGTCGCAACGGTTTATATTCCCACGACTCCCGATAAGCTCCCGAACGAAAACAAGACGCTTTCCGTGGGAATGTTCGGAAACTGCGATTTTTATACCGTAAAGGGCGCTTGCGAGAACGTTATGAAGCTCGCTGCAATTAAGGACTTTGACGTCGTCAGCTGCTCCGATAACATATCCTATCACCCCGGCAGATGCGCGAACATTTGCGTCGGCGGCAAGGTGATCGGTGTGTTCGGTGAGGTACATCCTCTCGTTCTTAAGAATTACGATATTGACGTTCCCGTATACGCGGCTGAGCTCGATTTCGACGCTATCTTCGATATGATGGATCCCAATAAGCTCTACACTCCCCTGCCAAAGTATCCCGCTACCACCCGTGACTTCTCCTTCGTATGCGAAGAAGCGCTTGAGGTCGGAACGGTATTCAAGGTTGCTAAGAAGGCAGGCGGCAAGCTCGTCGAGGACGTTGCTCTATTTGATATTTACAGAGGCCCGCAGGTTGGTGAGAACAAGAAATCCGTTTCTATCCGCGTAACTCTCAGAGCCGCTGACAGAACGCTTACCGTTGAGGAAGCTGAAAAGACTGCAACGAAGATCCTCTCCGCTCTCCAAGCAGAGCTTGGAATCACACTCAGAGGTTGATCATGGAAAAGCAAAAGCTTGACAGAATAAACGAGCTTGCTAAAAAAAGCAAGCTCGAACCCCTTACCGATGCCGAAAAGGCAGAGCAAGCGGAGCTTAGGCAGGAGTATATAAACGAAATACGCGCGTCGTTCGGCGCCATGCTCGATAACACCGTAATTCAGTACCCCGACGGCTCACGCAAGAGTCTTAAAAAAGATAAGTGATAACAAAACGGAGCTATCTCAAAACTCTTGAGATAGCTCATTGCTTTTTATATTTTATTCGCCTGTGTAATTGTAAGTTATGGTATATGAGCCAGTATTGGAATCCCAATTAGAGCCCTTGGATATATCCGCCCACTGTTCTTCAGTACCGCGATATTTTATACTCGTAAGTCCGCTACATCCATAGAACGCATAATTGCCTATACTCGTAACGCTGTCGGGTATTTCTATGCTCGTAAGTGCGGTACAGTCATGGAACGCAGAATAGCCTATGCTCGTAACGCTGTCGGGTATCGTCACGCTCGTAAGTCCGCTACAGCCATTGAACGCATAATTGCCTATACTCGTAACGCTGTCGGGTATTTCTATGCTCGTAAGTCCGCTACAGCCATTGAACGCATCATAGCCAATGCTCGTTACTCCGTTGCCTATGGTCACGCTCGTAAGTCCGCTACAGCCATTGAACGCATCAAAGCCAATGCTCGTTACTCCGTTGCCTATGGTCACGCTCGTAAGTCCGCTACAGTCTTCGAACGCATAAGCGCCAATGCTCGTAACGCTGTCGGGTATCGTCACGCTCGTAAGTTTGCTACAGTCTTTGAACGCATAATCGTCAATGCTCGTAACGCCGTTGGGAATAACTATGTAAGTTAATCCTATGTTAACAGCATCTTTATATCGTCCTTTAGACACATAATATAATCCGAGATCCTCTATCCCATTATCGGATAAAAGGTTCGCAGCGGAGTCTGCATCTCCAGCCAAATATAAATCTGCCGCTTCCTTATAAAATATATCCTCTAATTCTTCCGCTATATCGTCACAATCTTTATAGTTTTCCAATTCTTTGCATATGCTGTAGGCTTCTGCAAGCTGATTTGATGCCTTAAGAGAGAGCATCTTGTTGTATTTGTTATTTGGTATAATAACATAGCTCATCACAATGAAAAAGGCAACAAGCGCAAAAAGGATAGCTACTACAATAGATATTACAATAATTGCAAATTTCTTGTCTCGTTTGTCCTGACGTTCTTTTTCTTCTTGTTCAATCTCCAGTTCTTTAATTCTTTGCTTACATATATCAACCTGTTCATCAGCATCCTTCCAACCGGGGATAGACTCAAACAGCTTGATTGCAGATACGTAGTTTAACACGTCCTCTCCGGTCATTTTAGCTTTACCTTCGGCAAGGACGAAGTCTTTTCGTGCCTCCTCTGCTTTTTCGTAACAAGTGTGCACAAGATATTCAGAGTCTAAATACTCACTTATAGACTCAAACAACTGTGCAGCTTCCTTATAGTTACTTTCGGAGATACCAGCAGACATAAGCATTTTAGCTTTATTGTAAATACTGTCTAATCGTTCATTTTCATTGCGATTATTGATATACTCTATGTAACCTATAAGCGTAGCCTTGAGGTTGTCATCAGCAAAGCGAAATGCTTTTCGATAGCTGTTGCTACTATTGAACGGCTCGGGACAATCCTTTAATTCGTCCTGTTTTCTGACGCGAAGCTCTATCATCAGCTTAGCAAGATACGCCTGCGCATTTTCGGGGTCCTGATTGAGAACCTGCTCGCAAAAATTATCCGCACGCTCCCAATATCCATCCTCAAGGAAAAGAAAGGCGCGCCTAAGCAACGGAGCAACGTTTACATTTGCTGTTGTAACTACCGATTCCGTGACAACTGTTGTTTGCTTAGGTTCATTTTTCCTGATTACTTTTTTAATACCGCGAACGAGATCATTAATAAATCCAATCTTTGACATATCCTGTGCTTGCAGGTGGGTAAATTCTTCGGGAAGCTCGTAGGCATCCATATCTCGATAGCAAGGAATTAGCAGCTTGGAGCGATCTTTTTTGATGATCTTCAAAAATCTTGACCACTCGTTCTTAACCCAAACGGCATTGAAATATTCGGGGCGCGTACCAATAGAAAGCATAACCTTTGCACTATTAAGGGCGGCAAAGATAATAGGCTCGTATGAAGTTCCCAATTTGCCTTCAAGCGTTATTGCTGCATAAAACACCTTGAAGCCCTCTTGGGTGAGTTGGTAATAAATATCATTTGCTATAACGCTGTCATGTGTTCTCTTGCCATCCGCATCGGTTTCCTTGTAGCAAATAAACACGTCGTAATTCTCTTCCTTTTGAGCGAGAGCAAGGATCTCCTTTTGAATTCGGTCGATCTCCTTCGCCTGCTCCTCATAGATTGCTCGCTGACTCATATCTGCGTTTTCAAGTGCGGATTTATAATCGTCATCGGCAATAATAGAATCAAATGATGCTCTATGACAGGTTGGAACCTTTTTGAAGGTCGTGGGATCGTCCACGTATTCAATACCGTACTTGCAAAGAATAATTCCCCAATAAGCCTCGGGCTGAGTTGAATCAACCTGAATTATCTTTTCGTAAAGCTTTTCCGCCTTGTCAAACTCGCTCTTGATACGTAAGATATTTGCACGGTTAAAAAGATTTTGAAGATTTTCGTCCATGGCCTTAGGCACAGTCTGCTTCGTACCGCAATATTCACATTCCGCTATGGTTACACCTTCATTTACCTCAAGGTCTCCACCGCACATTTTACATTTAAATAAAGTCATAATAATTCCTTATTTTAATAATTTACATTTTTGGTTTCTATTTTCAAGCAAAACGACGATTTCATTTGCAATATCCGTCACCACAGCAGTGTTATCCGATTTAACCGCCTCAGATAGCTCCGAGAATTTTACGGAAATCTGCTCTTCTACAGAAGCAAGCACATCACTGCTCATAGGGTCCGAATAGCGAATTGCCTCATAAACCTTTTTGCACTCTGCTTTTGCCGCTTCGGATTTTGTGCTTGCCATCAATATATCAGCATCAGCCGTCAAAGACTTAATGAAAAAGGCTTGTGCTCTTACCTTTTCATCGATATATTCAACCTCACTAATTGCCGATGTTGCTTTGATCACCGACAACACATTTACAACAAGAACAATCGCACACAAAATCACACCTACCCAATAGGGCAGCGGCGAGATCAGCATACAAAGTCCGCCGAAAACGAAGGATGCAATCAATCCTGCATAGCTCGTTTTAATCAAGGAAATGTTATAAAATAGTCTATTGACATTATCTTCTTTCAATGCAATCAGGGAACAGATCAACTGCCCAAAAAACATTACGGTAATAAATACGTAACCAATCCAAAAGGAGGATGTGTATTTTTCTTGTCCCTTCCAACCTACTGAAACGAAAGCTATTACATTAAAAAGTGCTAACAAAACAGCCCAAGCAGCCGAATACAAACCTATTCTTTTTTTCATGTTTTCTTCCTCCATTAAAGCTTTTCGCCACATTCAAGGCAGAATTTTGCGCCTGCGACAACATCCTTGCCGCATTTAGGGCAAACAGTAATGAACTTGTGACCGCACTCGGGGCAGAATTTACCTTTTGCTACGGTTTTGCCACATTCGGGGCATACGATCATATCCGCAGGAATAGTAGGTGCAATTTTTTCTCCGCACTCAAAGCAGAATTTTGAGTTAGAGGGCACGGTTGCACCGCATTTTACGCATTTTACATCTGTCGCAGGTGTCGTGACAGGATTTAACGCATCGCTCATGGCACCGCCCACCGTTCCGGCGATTGCTCCACCAACACCAGCCATTGTTCCTATGCCTACGCCAAGATTAGTGAATTGGCCAACAGCCTCGTTTTTAGCAACCTCAGTTGCCACATCAAATCCACGCTCTTGTTGATATGTATACCCTTCCTGTGCGCGTTTAGTCGCCTGAGCTTGAGAGTCAATAATCACCTTCTGTGCCTCTGTTTGTGCATGGATCAAATCGGTTTGCTGACGAAGCTTTGCTTCTGCTATGTCCGCATATTGACGGAAATGCAATTCCTTGAATTTCTCATATTGCCTATCACCATCGGGCTTAAGAATTGTTGTTACAAAGAATTGTTCAAGTGACACACCATAAGCGGCAAAATCAGAAATTAACAGTTTTTTGATAGCTTCTGAGAAAGATGCAAGGTTTTCGTCGATCTCAAAAATATTAATTGCATTGCTTTTGATAACTTGGGCAATATAGCTTTTTACTCGTGTCATCAAAAATGCGCGGAAGTATCCTGCAAGTTTTTGTTGCCCAAGATAATTTTCTGTGCCAACCAATTTTAAGAGCAATTTTCTCGAATCATCAGCTCTGAGGCTCATCTCTCCCGATGCACCGATAGAAATTGGGAATCCGTAGGTAGGCTCTACGTACTGAACTTTAGAGTCTGTTCCCCATTTAATAGACATTTGCTCGGTTTTGTTGATAAAATACACCTCACAATGAAAGGGTGTTTTATCACCGGTTACTCTATTGAGTGCTTTGCCGAGCAGAGGAATATTTTGTGTTTCAAGCGTGTAACGTCCTGCACCGAAAAGATCAAGTGCCTGTCCGTTCATAAAAAAGATTGCTTCCTGCGACTCGTGAACGATCAACTGTGTCAAACTGTTGAAATCTTCACAAGGGTGCTTCCATATAAAGGTGCTGTTGTCACCTTCATACTTAATTATTTCTGCGATTTGTCTCATAAATTTATCCTCCAAGAATAAAATGTAAAATAAAAAATGCGGCTACCGAAGCTAACGCCTAAAAACGCAAACCCCGATATTCGCCAAACCAATCCTTATGTAGCGTAGCGTACAGAACGCATCAAATCTCATCGAAAATGAATTTGCATTTTTAACAAATTCTGTCCGATAAGAACGACAAAAGAGTATAGATATCCCCTTTTTTTGAGCGAAAAATTCTATACGTTACAATATTTGATTGATTTGGCTCTTTTATTATACACCCGCTTCTTACAAAAGTCAAGAAAAATCGCCGAATTTGTCTTTATAACGATATATACATTTTAAATGAACAAAAAATCAAAGCTTTTTGCCACGGAAAAAGCCACCTCAATTATTCATTAGCTTTGCGGCTTCATTCTTCATTATTCATTAAAAATCCGCTTTTTAATCAAATGAATAATGAATGATGAATAATGAAAAATGAATAATACAAACAAAAAATCCGCTTTCTTCTGAAAGCGGATTTTTTGTTTGGCGCGAGAAACGGGACTTATGGAACCTGGCTTTGCGCATATATGCTGTTCTAACCCAAGTAAAGTGTAGCGCAAAGCATTCCAATTCTACGAATTGGAGGGGTTCGGCATCGGTAAACTCAACATAAAACAAACAAGGGCACGCTGAAGCGTACCCTTGTTTGTTTGGTGCGAGAAACGGGACTTATGGAACCTGGCTTTGCGCATATATGCTGTTCTAACCCAAGTAAAGTGCAGCGCAAAGCATTCCAATTCTGCGAATTGGAGGGGTTCGGCGTCAGGTAGCCCATACGAAAACCAAAAAGGACGGCTTTTGCCGTCCTTTTTGGTTTTGGTGCGAGAAACGGGACTTGAACCCGTACGGTGTAACCACACGCCCCTCAAACGTGCGCGTCTGCCAGTTCCGCCACTCTCGCATATCGGTTGCCCCGTAGGCAACATATATATTATACACTTTTTTTCTGAAATGTCAATACCTTTTTCGGATTTTTTTTGAGATTTTTTTATTTTTTTTATTGATACCAAAAGAACGCTTTAAATACGTATATTTTATGTTAAAAATTGCTTTATACATATTCCCCTACAAGCTATAATATCATTTCATATAGATTTTTGCGAGGTGTAGAAAATGCGATGTAAAATATCCGTGGGTATTCTTGCCGTACTTATGCTTATCACGCTATCCGTTGCTTCTCCCCGTTATTTTCTTCCCGTGATCTTCGCCATCACTCTGCACGAGCTTGGTCACGTTCTCATGGCAAGGGTATGCAAAATACAGCTTCGCGAATTAAAGCTCGGCATTTTCGGCGCGGCGCTGTCTTTGCAAAGCTGTCTGTATTCATACAAAAAGGAAATACTTCTCTGTATTGGTGGACCGCTTGTGAATTTTCTGTCTGCCATTACGGTGACCGCATTTTTTGACACCCCGAACTTTGAATATTTCAAGGAGTGCTCCATAGCGCTCGGCGCGCTCAATCTTCTGCCTATTTCGGGCTTTGACGGCGGTAGGATATTCTCCGCTCTCCTCTCTATGATCCTGCCGCCGCGCTCCGTAGAAGCTTTAAGCAAAGTCATTTCCTTTATTCTGATTTTTACGCTATGGTGCTTCTCCGTCTATCTGCTCATAAAAATATCCGCCACTCTTTCCCTTTTCATGTTTTCCCTTTCACTCTTTGCAAAAATATTTCTTCCCGACACCGTTTGATTTAAAAAAGTGCCGTCCTCGCCTTTTTTGAGGATTTGGGAGATTTTTAAAGTATAACGGAGAATTCGGGAGGTTTTCATTTAAAAAACACGCGCGGCAGCCCTTAATTAAATTTATTGGCGATTTTTTGAGAAATTTCGCAAAATATATTGCATTTTAAGAAAAATTCTGTTACAATAGAATATGAGTCTTTTTACATAGTAAAATCCTCGCACATTTTATATCTCGAAGGAGTTTTTATGTGGAATGAAAACAAAGCTGATAGAATTAAAGAATATTTGTAAATCCTTTGACGGTGAGCAAATTCTTTCAAACGTTGATCTTTATATTCACGACCATGAGTTTATTACTCTGCTCGGTCCGTCAGGCTGCGGTAAAACTACCACTCTGCGTATAATCGGCGGCTTTGAAGCCCCCGACGACGGAGAGGTCTTTTTTGACGGAAAAATGATAAATAACGTGCCTGCGCACAAGAGAAACGTTAATACCGTTTTCCAGAGATACGCGCTTTTCCCGCACCTCAACGTGTATGACAACATTGCGTTTGGTTTGCGCGTTAAAAAGGTAAAGGAGCACGAGATCGCAGAGCGCGTAAGCGAAATGCTCGCTCTGGTTAACCTCAAGGGCTTTGAGATGCGCGACGTTTCCCTGCTCTCGGGCGGTCAGCAGCAGCGTGTCGCTATCGCCCGCGCTCTTATAAACGAGCCAAAGGTCCTTCTTCTGGACGAGCCTCTGGCAGCTCTTGACCTCAAGCTACGCAAGGACATGCAGGTCGAGCTTAAAAACATTCAGGCAAAGACGGGAATCACCTTTATTTACGTTACACACGACCAGGAGGAAGCGCTGTCTATGTCTGACACTGTAGTCGTTATGGCTGACGGAAAGATACAGCAGATCGGTACTCCTACGGATATTTACAACGAGCCCGTAAACGCTTTCGTTGCGGACTTTATCGGCGAATCAAACATACTTGACGGCGTTATGCTCAAGGACTTTTGCGTAAAGTTTGCGTCTCACACCTTTGACTGCCTTGACAAGGGCTTTGCTCAGGGTGAGCCCGTTGACGTCGTTGTAAGACCTGAGGACGTTGACGTCGTGCCCGTCGAGCGTGGCATGCTTTCGGGACTTGTTACCTCGGTTACCTTTAAGGGCGTTCACTACGAGATCATCGTTGACATTGACGGCTTTAAGTGGATGATACAGACGACCGACTACGTTGCTCCCGATTCCGTGATCGGCGTGTATATCGAGCCCGATGCAATACATATAATGAAGAAATCCGAATATTCCAATATGTTCGGTGACTATTCGACCTTCTCTGACGAAATGGAGCATCTTTCTGACGTTGCGGAGGACGAGGCGGAATGACTAAAAATACGCATCGCGCATCGCTGCTTCAGCGGTATGCAGCGGCGCCGCACATTGTATGGTCGGTTCTGTTTATCATAGTTCCGCTTATATTCGTAGCGTACTATGCGTTTACGGACACCGCGACTCATAGCTTTACCCTCTCAAACATAGCGGCATTCTTTACGAGAGATTATCTGATCATATTCTGGAAATCGGTAAAGCTTGCGCTGATCGCCACCGCAATTTGCCTTTTGCTCGGTTACCCTATCGCGTATTTTATAACCATGTGCAAGCCAAGCACTCAGAGATTGCTTATTATTCTCTTGATGCTTCCCATGTGGATGAACTTCCTTATCCGTACCTACGCTATAATGACGCTTCTTCAGGACACGGGAATCATAAATACGCTTATCGGAAAGATAGGAATTGAGCCTATTCATATTATCGGCACGGAGACCGCGGTCGTCATCGGAATGGTATACGACTTTCTTCCGTACATGATACTTCCGATATATTCCGTAATGGCAAAGATGGATCACCGCCTTATCGAGGCTGCCGCCGACCTCGGCTGCAACGGCTTCACCATACTCAGAAAGGTTATTTTCCCTTTGAGTGTTTCGGGCGTTATTTCGGGAGTCACGATGGTTTTCGTACCCTCGATCAGTACCTTCTATATCTCCCAAAAGCTCGGTGGAGTTGACACCCTGCTCATCGGTGACGTTATAGAGCAGCACTATACCTCATCAAACTACAACATGACGGCTTCCCTGTCATTCGTTCTTATGATGATACTTATAGTAGGACTTGCGATCGTTAACCACTACACGGACGACGATTCGGGAGGAGGTATGATACTGTGAAAAGGTTTTCTAAATTTTACATAGGTCTTATACTGTTTCTTCTGTTTGCGCCCATTGCGGTAATGATATTCTTCTCCTTTAACGAGGGAAAAAGCACTGCTGTTTTCAGCGGCTTCTCCATAAAGTGGTACGCAGAGCTTTTCAGCAACAGCGAGATACTCAATGCGCTGAAAAATTCTCTCATTCTTGCCGTTGCGTCCGCCGCTATATCCACCGTTCTCGGAACTGCCGCGGCGTTCGGTATCCACCACATGAAGCAGAAGCACTTCCGCCAGTCGCTCATGACCGTAACGAACATTCCTATCATGAATCCCGAAATTATCACGGGTATTTCAATGATGTTCCTGTTCGTTTTCGTAGGCGGTATATTAAATCTTTCGACCAAGCTGAACTTCTGGACTATGCTTATAGCCCACATCACGTTCTGCTTACCCTACGTTATACTTAACGTATTGCCGAAATTCAAGCAAATGGACAAGTCGCTCCCCGAGGCGGCTCTTGATCTTGGCTGCACTCCCATGCAGTCCTTCTTCAAGGTTCAGCTTCCTGCGATAATGCCCGGTGTTATAACGGGCATGCTCATGTCCTTCACGCTCTCCTTTGACGACTTCGTCATAAGCTACTTTACCTCGGGAACTGATTTCCAGACGCTTCCCATACTCGTATACAGCATGACGAAAAAGTCCGTAAAGCCTACGATCTATGCGCTTTCGACCATCGTTTTCGTGCTTATACTCGTTCTGCTTCTTATAACCAATCGCGAAAAGTCCTCGGCTGAGGCGCTTGAAGCGAAAAAGGCAAAGCTTGAAAAGAAGCGTAAGCAAGCGATTGCAAGGGCAAACAAGAGTAAAAAGCAAAAGCTTGCCTCGAGCACGGTTGTAAATGACAATCCTCAGCCCTCACATAAGCGTTCGGGATATACGGGCAAGATAGTTGCCTTGGTATGTGCCGTTACTCTTATTGTCGGACTTTGCGTATCGATTGGCGTTTATACGGGCGAAACGGTAACGCTCAACGTATACAACTGGGGTGAATACATCTCGGACGGCTCGGACGATTCTCTTGACGTAAACGAGGCATTCGAGGAATACTGCCGCGATACGCTCGGAATGAAGGTCAAGGTCAATTACGTAACGTACACCTCTAACGAGGATATGTATGCAAAGCTCTCGGCAGGCGCTGTAAGCTACGACGTAATAGTCCCCTCGGACTACATGATAGCACGTCTTGCTGACGAAAAGCTTTTGCAGGAGCTTAACTTCGATAACATTCCTAACTACGAGAAGTGTATCTCGGACGATTTCAAGGGACTCTATTACGACCCCGAAAATAAATTCTCCGTTCCCTACACCTACGGAATGATTGGCGTTATTTACGATGCGAACCGCGTTGATGCAGAGGACACGGGAGACTGGGATCTGATGTGGAATTCCAAGTATACAGGTCAGATAGTTCAGTTCAACAACGCGCGTGACGCGTTCGGAACTGCGTTTTACAAGCTCGGTCTTGACGTAAATACCACCGACACGGCGGCGTGGGACGCGGGACTTGCAGAGCTCAAGCTCCAAAAGCCGCATCTTAAAAAGCTCGTTATGGACGAGGTGTTTAATATGATGGAAACGGGCGAGGCGGCAATAGGCGCATATTACGCCGGTGACTATCTTACCATGGTTGAAAATCAGGCAGAAAACGTTGATCTTAGGTTCTATTATCCCGAAAACACCAACCTCTTTGTTGACGCTATGTGTATTCCCACGTGCGCACAAAACAAGGAGCTTGCCGAGGCATATATAAACTTCATGCTTGGCAAGGAGGCGGCAACTGCTAACGCAGAGTACATCTGCTACGCTTCTCCGAATTCCCTTGTCGTAAACAACCCCGAATACATCGACTATATGGGCGAGGACGGCATGGCGGTGCTCTACCCCGAGGGATTTGATTTTGCGGCGAAGTACAACGAAAACTGCTACAAGGATCTTGACAAGTCAACCAAGGAACACCTCAATTCCAAATGGGAAGAATTCAAGACGGGCATGGACGACGAGCAAGAGGGCTTTTTCGAAGCCTCCGACTGGATAATAATTGCGGCTATTTCAGGATCTGTCGTATGGCTTATAACCGCTAAGATAATTAAGCGCTGCCGTATGAGAAAAACGCTTAAGACCGTAAGAGCCGGCAAGCAATAAAATAATAAAAAATCCCTGCTTTGCTTGCACCCGAGTGTGTAAATACAGCAGGGATCTTTTATTGAGGGTTATAGCTAAAAAAGAATTTTAATTTTGTGCAAAATTGTTAAAATATTGCCTTGACATAATAGATCAAAAGTGCTATAATTTGTAAGGTAATTTTTTGTGCTCAGGAGGGTCTTGATGGACATTCTTTTAACATTATCAATAGCTCTGTTTGCAGGACTTATGCTGTCCCGTGTGGCAAAGCTATTAAAGCTGCCTGCGGTCACCGCATATCTTGTGGCAGGAATTCTTATAGGTCCCGCGCTTCTCGGCAAGCTCGGCGTTCTGTGGGGCATTCCCGGACTTGGCTTTACTAATATAGAGAGCCCTGCATTCAAATTAATTTCCGACGTAGCCCTTGGATTTATAGCATTTTCAATAGGAAACGAATTTCGTCTCTCCCAGCTTAAAAGCACTGGAAAGCAGGCTACTGTTATCGGTATCTTTCAGGCAGTCGTTACAACGCTTATAGTTGACGGCGCGCTTATCGGTCTGCACTTCATTCTCGGAGATAAGTTCCCGTTGCCCGCCGCTATAATTCTCGGCGCTATTGCTTCTGCTACTGCCCCCGCGGCAACGCTCATGGTCGTTCGTCAATACAAGGCAAAGGGTCCTCTTACCGATATTCTTCTTCCGATAGTTGCACTTGACGACGCGGTTGGACTTGTACTTTTTTCAATCTCATTCGGTGTTGCAAAGGCGCTCCTTCCCGGACAGGAGGTAAGCGTAATCTCCATCATCGTAGAGCCCCTTGTTGAGGTCGTGATTTCACTGCTTCTCGGCTTCATTATGGGCCAGCTGTTTACCTTCTTTGAGAGATTCTTCCATTCAAACACTCGCCGTCTTGCAATGTCCGTAACGTTCGTGCTTCTGACGGTTGCGCTCTCTATGATAGAGTTTGAGATATTCGGAATACACGTGGCTTTCTCCTCGCTTCTCGTATGCATGATGCTCGGAACGGTTTTCTGCAACGAATGCGATTTTTCCGAGGAGCTTATGGACAGAGTAGACAAGTGGACAGCTCCCCTGTTCGTTCTGTTCTTCGTAATAAGCGGCGCAGAGCTTGATTTCTCGGTATTCAAGACTCCCGTTATTATACTTGTCGGTGTTGTTTATATTCTTTTCCGCTCGCTTGGAAAGTACTCGGGTGCGTTTGTCAGCGCAAAAGCTGTAAAGTGTGAACCTAACATAGTAAAATATCTCGGCATTACTCTTTTACCGCAAGCGGGTGTTGCGCTCGGTATGGCAATCAAGGCAGAGGCACTCGGCGATGTTGGAAGGATAGTTGCTAATATCACGCTTTTCGCAGTACTTATTTACGAAATAGTAGGTCCTATGCTCACTAAGATCTCCTTGCTCAAGGCGGGTGAGATCAAACCTGAGGAAAAGGTCAGCGCAAGAGAAAAAGCAAAGGCACTTAGTGAAGCAAAAAAATAATACGTATAAAAAAGGTTGCACTATTGTGCAACCTTTTCTTATTTTGTCAGCTCGTCAAGAGTGCCGAATGAATATCCAAGACTCTTAAGCTCGTCGATAACCTCGCCGAGTACTGCGGCGTTGGTCGCCGACGTCGGGTGTAGCAGTATCACCGCGCCGTTGTGCATGTTATCAAGGATTTTCTTCTTTGCAGCTTCTCTATCCATTTGCTTGACGTTATCCCAATCCTCATACGCAAAGCTCCAGAAAACAGTTTTGTACCCCATATCGCGCGCATATTCGAGGGATCTCGTATTAAAACGCCCCTCGGGGGGTCTGAAATACTTGCTCATTTCTCTACCCGTGTATTCACGGTAGACGTTCTCAAGCGACTCTATCTCCGACTTGAATTCTTCAAGGCTATCAAACTTAGTCACGTCGGGGTGCTTTGCGGTATGGTTGCATACCAAATGCCCCTCGTCTGCCATACGCACTACAAGCTCGGTATTTTTAATGATAAGATTTTCGAGCACGAAAAAAGCGCCCGTGACCTGCTTTTCTTTCATTACGTCGAGTATTTTCTCAACGTTTCCGTTCTCATATCCTGCGTCGAAGGTCAGGTAAACGACCTTTTCGCTCGCGCCGTCGCCGTGCTTGTGGTCGATATAATAAGCTCCAAACGACTCTGCGAACGAGAGATCGGGCCCGACAAGCGGCTGTCTGTGGTCCTTATTTCTGACGCAATACCAGCTTTTGGCGTCTGCTTCGCCAAAAGCGGTTAATGCAAAGCTCAAAAATAAGATCATAGACACAGCAATTGCAATAGTTTTTTTCATGGAATACCTCCTTTTGCAGTTGCTGTTATTATTATTTGCGTTTTTTTAAAAAATACAATATGTAAAAACTTCAAAAAATTTGAGAAATATAAAAAGGCGGATATAATATCCGCCTATCTTTATATTATTTTATCAAAAAATACCGTGATTATACTTTATCATAGCCCAAAAGCTGATCACAAGCCCTGCTACTATTCCAATGAGTAACTCAGCCGTTCCGACAATTGCGAGCGCATCTATCTGCGTTTTTTCATAAACGAGGAAAAGAACACCATACAGTATGACCGACACACCTATTATAAGCGTTCCCAACCCGACGAGCCGCCCGAATGGCTTTCTGTCTTCTTCGGCAACTCTTTTTCTGTGATACGAATGAAGCGAGGATATATTTCCCGTCATATTGATAATGCCTATAACGCAAACCAAAACACCTAATACAAGAGTCGTCAAAAACGCCGTCATATTCTGTTTCCGTCCTTATCAAAATTCTTTTTTAAAGCAATTTCGGTAGGAATAAGAGTCGCCATCATAACCGAAAGCCCAATAAAACAAACGATCAATGCAACGATGCTTATTATCTCCTCGCTCTTTCCTATGACGAAAAGCATGGGTATAACCGAAGGCACTATAAGAATAGCTCCCCATGCAAGCCATAGTCTTGCTATGTACTTATGCGCGAAAGTCCAAGTATCAATATTCTTCATAGACCTTGCCGTTCTGTATCCCGAAAAGCGGTTGATTTTTCGGGGCGCGTGTCTTTTATAAACCGCGCCGAACACCAGCATCATCAAAGGGCAAAGAATTGCTGTAAGAAGCATTAAAGTCCAAAAAAGCATGGCTCTTATTTAGTCATCTTTTCCTGCTTTACCTTATGGTCGATAACGTGTCTTGAAGCAAGCTCGTTTTTAACGTCGTCAAGAGAAATGCCCATTTCAATCATGAGCACCATTACGTGATACACAAGGTCTGCAATCTCATAAACAGTTTCGGCTTTGTCGTTTGCCTTGCCCGCAATTATAACCTCGGTGGATTCCTCACCCACCTTTTTGAGTATCTTATCAATTCCCTTTTCAAAGAGATAAGTGGTGTAAGAGCCTTCCTTTTTCTCTATCTTTCTGCCCTCAATGACCTTCATAAGAGCCTCAAGTGAAAACTCCTCGTTCTCGCCCTCATAAACTACCTCATTAAAGCAGGAATCCGTTCCCGTGTGGCAAGCAGGGCCGTCCTTGTATACGGTAACAGTAAGAGCGTCTCTGTCGCAATCGGTCACGATAGAAACGATATGCTGCTTATTCCCCGACGTTTCTCCCTTTCTCCAAAGGCACTTTCTTGAACGCGACCAAAAGCAGGTAGTGCCCTCGTTCATGCTTA
>SVUH01000034.1 GCA_015063335.1 Oscillospiraceae bacterium
GCCAACCGCTTTAGCGGTAGCTTGAGTCCGCTTGCGGTTGGCAGATTTTTCGGTGGGCTTTCAGCCCCGCCAGTAACATGCCCTTATAGGGCTGAGCAAGCCACCGGCTTAGCCGGTGGTTATGACTTATTTAAAAGTTTATTTAAAAGATAGAACAAACCAAGGTACAGTTTTCTTTTGCTTACTTTTCTTTTTTAAAAGAAAAGTAAGCGGACTCTTCGCACCGACGGCTTTCATTTTAATTTTAAAATATAGCACAAACCAAGGTATCGTTTTCTTTTGCCTACCTTTTCTTTTTCGTAAAAGAAAAGTAGGTGCTTACCTTTTCTTTTTTAAAAGAAAAGTAAGTTAAAAGAAATATTTAGGATCAGCAACGGTCAGCTTTATGATAAGCGACATATTGTCGGGCTGATTTTTTTCACCGAGTGCGGCTTTGTTTCTGCGTATTTCTCCGCATTTTTTGCAACGGTGGATAATGATAAAGCCCTTTTTTGCATCGGGCTCTGTGCGAATAGGCTCAAGCTCGCCGCGGCAGGGGTTAGCTCTGTCACCTGGGTTTATATCTACGTGAAGCGACCAAAGGCAATGAGGGCAATGATTTCGCGAGGTGTACCCAAGCGGCTCTACTTCCTTGCCGCAATGAACGCATATAAACGAATTATCGTTTTTTGTAAACCGTTTTTGCTCCATTTAATTCTCCTATGTAAGCGTTATGTGGTGAGAACAATAAAATCACTTATCGCCGTAGGCTTCGATCGCCTTTTTGTCCTTGCGCTCAAGCTTTACCGTAATGTCCTCGGAGACATAGTCGTAAATGCAGAGCGTAGCCATGGGTGTTTCGTCGTAATTTACACTGCCTATGTAGTAGAAATCGACGTACATAGCCAGGAGAAGCCCCGACTCCTTAAGCTCCTTTATATTTATGTCGGCATCGTCAAGCTGGAAGACCATGCGGCGGAAGTTATACACGTTCTTTTGTTCTGTTGCGCCGAGCGTGCCGTGGCAGCGAACGAATTTTACGCTTTCGGGCTCGTTGCCGAGGTTGTCGTCCTTATTCTCGGGCGTGAGGTCTATTGCGACTACCAAGGTAAAATCGTAGTTTTCAGCCTCGCGAGAGGGGATTTCCGAAAGACCGAAGTCAGCGGCGGTGTATTTAAGCGTACTGTTGTTGTAGCGTATTACCGCCTGCACCTGGTTCGCGTCGGGAATGATCGCGTACTCGGTTATTGCAAAGTAACCGTAATTGGTTTCTCCTCGCGTTATGCTGTTTTGATCCTGGCGGTACATATAAAGAGAGCTATCAGCCTCCTCGTAAGCAGATACAAGCCTGTCGTTAGCTACTAACGCATCCATAGAGGACGGGTTGTTCGAGGAGAGTATTCTCCAAGCGAGAAAGCCTATGACTGCGGCAATAAAGAGAGAAACCAAGGCAATAATGACTCTTTTAAGTATTTTAAAAACTGTTGACATTTTTACTCCGATTTATTATAATATAGTAAAATACATATACACAAAATATTATAGCATGCTTTTGTGATATTTTCAAGTCTATTTTGCCCGATTTGGCAAGAAGGGGTGACGAAATAATGAATTTGTTTGAATTTGTACCCGCAAAAAACAACAAAAGACTGGGGCTTATATCGGGGCTTTTGCTCATAGGCGGTGCGGTGATGCTGCTTGTTACTTATGTTTTTAATGAGATTGCAGGAAAATGGTTTTTTCAGCTTCTTGCCGTCGGTATGTGTGGCGTGAGCATTTTCCTTGTTTCAAGATACGTCATGAAAAATTATATTTACGCGATCATATCGACTGAGGGCGGTAACGATTTTACGGTGACCGAGCTGCAAAGCAAAAAGAAAACAACCGTTTGCCGTATTTCCGTTTCAAATATTGAAAAGGCAGTTGTGATAGAGCCGGGGAACAAGTCGGGTGAGGACGCAGTAAAGGCACTTATCAAGCAAGGCAAATACAAAAGATTTAATTATTGCGCTGATCTGTTTGACGAAAAATGCATATATCTTCTTGCGGACGAGTGCGGCGAGAAGGTTGCCATAAAGCTTTCGTGGGGAGAGGAATTAGAAGCCTATCTTCCTATTGAAAGTAATAAATAAGTAAACTGAATAAAATAAAGGGGTTGTCGCGAGCGACAACCCCTTTGGAGTTTAATTACTCTTTGTTACCGTAGAGATCAGCAAGCTTCTGAAGTCTGTCGTACTTAGCCTTTGCGTTCTCCTCACCCTTAGCAAAGAGAGCCTCTGCCTTTTCGGGGAAGGACTGAACGAGACGAGCGTAACGAGTCTCGGACTTGATGAAGTCTACGTAGTTTGCGGTAGGAGCCTTGGAATCAACGGTAAGCTTGTTGGTTTCAGCCGCAGGATTGAAGCGGAACATCTGCCAGTAGCCTGCCTCAACTGCCTTCTTCATTTCGATCTGGCAGTTCTGCATTCCGCCCTTAACACCGTGCATCTCACAAGGAGCGTAGCCGATGATAAGAGAAGGACCGTTGTAAGCCTCAGCCTCGGTAAGAGCCTTGAGGAGCTGGTTCATATCTGCACCCATGGAAACCTGTGCAACGTAAACGTAACCGTAGGACATAGCGATCTGAGCAAGATCCTTCTTGCCGATTGCCTTACCTGCTGCTGCGAACTGTGCTACCTGACCGATCTGAGAAGCCTTGGACGCCTGTCCACCGGTGTTGGAGTAAACCTCGGTATCGAATACCATAACGTTTACGTCCTCGCCCGATGCGAGCACGTGGTCAAGACCGCCAAATCCGATGTCGTATGCCCAACCGTCACCACCGAAGATCCATACGGACTTCTTAGCGAGGTAATCCTTTTCAGCAAGTATTGCGGGAGCGGTGGGGCATCCTGCTGCAGCTGCCTTTTCGAGCTCTGCTACGAGAGCGTCGGTAGCGGAAGCGTTTGCCTTACCGTCGTCCTTAGTTGCGAGATATGCCTCAGCAGCAGCCTTGAACTCTGCGGAAGCCTTGTCGGAAGCAGCCATTTCTGCTACCTTGCCGATGAGCTTCTCACGAATGGTCTTCTGACCGAGAGCCATACCGAGACCGTGCTCTGCATTGTCCTCAAAGAGGGAGTTAGCCCAAGCGGGACCCTTGCCGGACTCACGGTTTACGGTGTAAGGAGTTGCGGGAGCGGAGCCACCCCAGATAGAGGAGCATCCGGTTGCGTTGGAGATGTACATTCTCTCACCGAAGAGCTGAGTGATAAGTCTTGCGTAAGAGGTTTCAGCACATCCTGCGCAGGAGCCGGAGAACTCAAGCAGGGGCTGCTTGAACTGGCTGCCCTTAACGGTTGCGTTGATAAGCTCTGACTTTTCGGAAACGTTAGCAACTGCGTAGTCGAACGCTGCCTGCTGATCGAGCTGGCTTGCCTGAGAGGTCATTTCGATAGCAACCTTCTCGGGAGTGCCGTTCTTTATTGCGTTCTCACTTACCTTACATGCCTTAACGCAGAGGGTACAACCCATACAGTCAAGGGGAGAAACAGCCATGGTGTACTTGTAGTTAGTCTTGATAACGGGCTTCGCGGTGAACTTGGTGGAAGCGGGAGCATTAGCAGCCTCTTCCTCGGTCATTGCGAAGGGACGGATCGCAGCGTGAGGACATACGAATGCACACTGGTTACACTGTACGCAGTTTTCGGGATGCCATACGGGAACGTCAACTGCAACGCCTCTCTTTTCGTATGCCGCAGATCCCTGAGGGAACGTACCGTCTTCCATACCCTTGAATGCGGATACGGGAAGCTTGTCGCCGTTCATGAGGGAAACGGGAGTAACGATGGTGTTAACGAAGTTTACGAGATCTGCGCGCTCGCCGGTAGCAGCAGGCTTATCGCAAGCCTCTCCTGCGTTTGCCCACTCTGCGGGAACCTTGATCTCAACGAGAGCGTCAACGCCTGCGTCGATAGCCTTGTAGTTGAGCTCAACTACTGCCTCACCCTTCTTGAGGTAGGACTTCTTAGCCATGTACTTCATGTAGTCAACAGCCTCGGCGATAGGCATGATGTTTGCGAGTGCAAAGAAAGCAGACTGGAGAATGGTGTTGGTTCTCTTGCCCATACCGATCTCACGAGCCTTGTCGATCGCGTTTACGGTGTAGAACTTGATGTTGTTCTTTGCGATGTAAGACTTAACGTCAGCGGGAAGCTGTGCGTCAAGCTCCTCTGCTGTCCACTGGCAGTTGAGAAGGAACGTACCGCCGGGCTTAACGTCGTTAACTATCTTATATCCCTTGGTGATGTAAGAGGGGTTGTGGCAAGCAACGAAGTCAGCCTTTGTGATGTAGTAGGGAGACTTGATAGCCTTGTCACCGAAGCGGAGGTGAGAAATGGTTACACCGCCAGTCTTCTTGGAGTCATACTGGAAGTATGCCTGAATGAACTTATCGGTGTGGTCACCGATGATCTTGATGGAGTTCTTGTTAGCTCCAACGGTTCCGTCACCGCCAAGACCCCAGAACTTGCAGGAGATAGTTCCCTCAGCAGAGGTGTCGGGAGCGGGCTTCTCCTCGAGAGAAAGTCCGGTAACGTCGTCAACGATTCCGATGGTAAATCCGTTCTTCGGCTCAGCAGCATTGAGGTTCTCGTATACTGCGAAGATGGAAGAAGGAGGAGTATCCTTCGAACCAAGTCCGTAACGTCCGCCAACTACCTTTGCAGATACGCCGTTGGTAGCAAGAGCGGTAACAACGTCAAGGTAAAGAGGCTCACCGAGAGAGCCGGGCTCCTTAGTTCTGTCAAGAACAGCGATCTTCTTGACGGTCTTGGGAAGAACCTCAAGAAGCTTTGCGGGAACGAAAGGTCTGTAGAGGCGAACCTTGATAAGACCAACCTTCTCGCCGTTTGCGAGCATGTAGTCGATAACCTCCTCTGCAACGTCGCAGATAGAGCCCATAGCGATGATAACTCTTTCAGCATCGGGAGCACCGTAGTAGTTGAAGAGCTTATAGTCGGTACCGATCTTTTCGTTTACCTTGTTCATGTAATCCTCAACGATTGCGGGAAGTGCATCGTAGTAGGTGTTGCAGGACTCTCTGTGCTGGAAGAAGATATCTCCGTTTTCAGCAGAGCCGCGGAGCACGGGGTGCTCGGGGTTGATGGAGCGAGCACGGAATGCAGCGATAGCATCCATGTCAACCATTTCTTTAAGATCCTCGTAGTCCCAGACCTCGATCTTCTGAATTTCGTGAGAAGTACGGAATCCGTCGAAGAAGTTTACGAAAGGAACGCGACCCTTGATGGTAGAAAGGTGAGCTACTGCACCGAGGTCCATAACCTCCTGAGGGTTAGAGCCTGCGAGCATAGCAAATCCGGTCTGGCGGCAAGCGTAAACGTCGGAGTGATCTCCGAAGATGTTGAGCGCGTGAGACGCAACGCAACGAGCGGATACGTGGATAACGCAGGGAAGAAGCTCACCGGCGATCTTATACATGTTGGGGATCATCAAAAGAAGTCCCTGAGAAGCTGTGTAAGTGGTGGTGAGAGCGCCTGCTGCGAGAGAACCGTGAACGGTACCTGCAGCTCCTGCCTCGGACTGCATCTCCATAACCTTAACGTTTTCGCCCATGATGTTCTTGAGTCCGGTTGCGGACCAAGCATCGGTGAGTTCAGCCATTACGGATGAAGGGGTGATAGGGTAAATAGCGGCAACCTCGGTGAACGCGTACGATACGTGCGCGGCAGCGGTGTTACCGTCCATGGACATCTTTTTTCTTTGAATAGCCATGAATTTATTCCTCCATTTTTTAAAAATTTTTTTCCAACTAATATGATAACACAAAAACGCAAATAAGTAAAGAGTATTTTTAAATTTTTCATTAAAAATAAATGCAAAATTTGTTGTTCTGTGACTAAAAAGGCTATATTTGTTAAAACGGAGTCACTTTTGCGCCCTTAAAACGCGGTTTTGAGAAAAAAGAGGGGGAGAATTTCGCATGGCAGAATAATTTTTGCCGCTCCTATTGAAATAATGCAAAAAATGATGTATAATGTAGCGTAAAGATAAAAATGATAAACGATAAACGTAAATGAGGTTATCAAATGGGATATTTCAGAGAAAGCAAGCGAATAGTGATCAAGGTCGGAACGTCTACCTTGACGCACAACACGGGGCATCTGAATCTTCGCAGAGTTGAAAAGCTTGTAAAGGTGCTCTCGGATATGAAAAACTGGGGCATGCAGGTCGTGCTCGTTTCTTCGGGAGCGGTCAGCGCTGGCATGGCAAAGGTGGGACTCGGACACATTCCCTCGACTCCCGAGGAAAAGCAGGCTATGGCGGCTATCGGTCAGAGCGAGCTTATGAAAATTTACGACAGATTTTTCTCCGATTACGGTCATACGGTAGCGCAAATACTTATGACAAAAGAGGTCCTTTCAAATCCCGAGCGCCGTTCGGCTGCCGAGAATACGTTCAGACGCTTGCTTGAAATGAACTGCATTCCCGTAGTCAATGAAAACGACTCGGTATCTACGGACGAGCTGACAAAATTCGGCGGAAACGATATTCTTTCCGCATACGTTGCAGAGCTTGTAAACGCAGACCTACTTATAAATCTCTCGGACGTTGACGGTCTTTACGACTCCGACCCCCGAAGCAATCCCGACGCAAGGCTTATTGAGAGAGTCGAGAACCTTGACGATGAGATATACGCTATTGCAGGCGGAGCGGGCACAAGCCGCGGAACGGGCGGAATGGTTGCAAAGCTGAATGCCGCTCGCATGGTCACAGAGCAGGGAATACCGATGTTTATTATCAACGGTCAGGATCCCGAGATTCTCTACACCTTGCTTGACGGCGGACATATAGGTACTTATTTTACCGCAAACAAGGATTTGAAAAAATGACAGATGCTCAAAAACGGCGCCGCATGCGAGAGATAGTGGCGGCACTTGAAGAAATGTATCCCGATGCGACCTGCGCGCTCGAATACGGCGGCGAGCCGTGGCGGCTTATGGTAATGGCGCGGCTGTCGGCGCAGTGTACCGACGCGCGCGTAAACGAGGTGTGCAGAGAGCTTTTTGACAGATTTCCGACGCTTGACGCTATGGCTGACGCGCCTCTTTCGGAGATCGCCGAAATAATTCGCCCCTGCGGATTGTGGCAGAAGAAATCGGAGAATATAAAGAATGAGTGTATTATCGTTCGCGACCGCTTCGGAGGTGTTCTGCCCGATAATATGGAAGACTTGCTCTCGCTTCCGGGTGTCGGACGGAAAATAGCAAATCTGCTTCTCGGGGATATTTACAAAAAGCCTGCGATCGTCGCGGACACGCATTGTATGCGTATTTGCGGAAGATTCGGTATGTATCCCGAGGGAGTGCGGGATGCCCACAAGGTTGAAAAGATCATGTCAGCGCTCGTAGAGCCGGAAAAACAGTCGGATTTTTGCCACCGAATAGTTCAGTTCGGACGCGACGTTTGTACGGCGCGCTCGCCTATGTGTAAGGACTGCCCGATACGCGCCCTTTGCGCTCACGGTTTGACAAAAAACACTTGACACGGTTGGAAAATTTTACTATAATGTTAGTGATTAAAATAAAGTATTGATTGGAGAAGATATTATGTACAGAATCGGTGTTGACCTTGGCGGTACAAATATTGCCGTAGGTATAGTAAACGAGGAGCTTCAGCTCGTCAAAAAAATTAGCACCCCCACGGGAGCGACTCGCCCCGGTGAGGAGATAGTTGCGGATATTGCCGCTCTTTGCAGAAAGGTTTGCGAGGAGATGGGAATTTCTCTTTCGGACGTTGTAAGCATAGGAATAGCAACCCCGGGTATTGCTAACCACGACACGGGAGTGGTTGAGTATGCAAACAACCTGCCCTTCCACAAATTCCCCATAGCAGATATGCTCAAAAAGGCACTTGATACGGATATTCCCGTAAAGATCGAGAACGACGCTAATGCGGCGGCGTGGGGAGAAGCCTGCGCGGGTGCGGCAAAGGGCACGAGGAACAGCGTTATGATAACGCTCGGAACGGGTGTTGGCGGCGGAATAATCCTTGATAACAAGGTCTACTCCGGCTTTAATTACGCGGGCGGAGAGCTTGGTCATATCGTTATAGAGGTTGACGGAGCGCCCTGCTCCTGCGGCAGACGCGGTTGTTGGGAGGCGTATTCCTCCGCAACGGCACTCATTCGCATGACCAAGGAAAAGATAGAGGAGTGCCGCGCTACGGGCAGACACACTATTATGGCGGACGCCCCCAGAGTATCGGGCCGCACGGCTTGCGACGCTATGCGTGCAGGTGACGAGGCAGGAAAAGAGGTTTACGACAAGTATATCAAGTACCTCGCATGCGGACTTGCTAACATTATAAACATATTCCAGCCCGAGGTTATTTCTCTCGGCGGTGGAGTTTCGGGAGAGGGACAGTCGCTTATCGACTCGCTGCTTCCCATCGTGCGCAAGGAACAGTACGGCGGAACCGTTGTTGCACTTACCGATATCCGTATCGCAAAGCTTGGAAACGACGCGGGAATTATCGGCGCGGCAATGCTTTAATTTTAATAAAACAAGAAAACGGACTGCTTTTGCAGTCCGTTTTTTATTGTAAAACGAAAACCACGCGATAGTCGTGTGGTTCAATAGAGGTTAACCGGTGAGAAAATAAAAAATAGAGGGATAAGACAGATTGAAAAGTGTGTTTGTAGGGACAGGCGGTCTACTGCGGTTCGGTCACGTTCGCGTTCTAACACCACCCCGTGGTGTTATTCATTGCGCTCACGCCGCTTCGCTACCTCGACTGTCCGAGAAAAACGATAAGTAAAGAGAAAACTCATGATAAGCGGATAAACATCATTTTAAGATAGGTAGGGGAGTGCCTTGGTGCTCCCGTATGTGCAAGATTTGAATTTATGCTAAAATGGACAGTCGAGGACGCCTGTCCCTACAAAAATAACAAGACTAAATTGTGCGCAGCCAGTAGTATTAGGGCAATGCTTGAAAACAAAAAATCCCGCCGTTGTACGGCGGGATTTTATTCTTATTTACAAACGTCGTAAACCATTTTGTAGAGGGTATTGATCTCCTCTGTGCGCTTTGCGCATATCTTGCGCATCTCGGCGATCTCGTTCTCGGAGAAGCCATCAAGATCGTTTTCCTCGAGCTTGTTCTTATACATACGGTCGGTAGTAAGAGCGAAAACGATATCAAGGTCGGTTATATTACCGTCGTCCTCGATAACAACTCTATTGCTCTTTCCGTCAAGAAGCAGGTCAACTGCTTTGATTCCCATCTTGGTTGCTGTGAGTCTGTCACGGAGTGTGGGAGAACCGCCGCGAACGACGTGAGCCAAACGCAAGAACTTTGTTTCGACACCCGTGTGCTCCGGTATTTTGTTGCGGAGAATTTCTCCGTAAGGAACGGAATTTCCGTTTGCGTCGGTAGCAAAAACACCCTCGCTGACAACTACGATCATTCCGCGCTTTCCGGCAGCTTTTGCCGCCTTTATGCTCTCGAATGCGAGCTTTTCGTCAAAGGGGATCTCGGGAATACAAACGGCAACAGCGCCTGCGGCAATACCCGTCATAAGAGCGATCTGACCGCAGTCACGTCCCATGACCTCAACAACGTTGCAGCGCGCGTGAGACTCGCAGGTATCACGGAGTCTGTCAACCGCGTCAAGAACGGTATTCATAGCGGTGTCAAAGCCTACGGTGTAGTCGGTAGCGGTGATATCGTTGTCGATAGTGCCCGTAACGCCGATGGTGGGAATGCCGTGTAGAGTAAGATCGGTAGCTCCGCGGAACGTTCCGTCTCCTCCGATAGCAACGATAGCGTCTATATCGAATTTCTTGCAGGTAGCAATAGCCTTCTGCATACCCTCTTCGGTCTTGAACTCCTTGCATCTGTTCGAATAAAGCAAGGTACCGCCGTGCGTAATTACGTTAGAAACGGAGTGGCTTGTCAAGGGAGTTATATTCTCATTTATAAGGCCGCTGTATCCGCCGATTATACCCATTACCTCAACGCCCTGTTCAAGAGCCTTGCGGGTGATTGCGCGTATAGCCGCATTCATTCCTGGAGCGTCTCCGCCAGACGTAAGCACGCCGATCCTTCTGAATTTTTTCATATTGTATACCTCGTATATGCTTCATAAAATAATATTTCAATGTTTGAAATATCATTATAATACAGAAGCAGAAAAATGTCAAGAAAAATCTTGATTTTTGTAAAATTTTATCTGTTTTTAATGTTCGTTAGGTCGGATACGGCTTTTAGTGCCATATCGAGCGCATTTGTCGCGCTAACTGTTCTTATATAGTCTCTGCTTCTCATTGCGGAAAGCGTAAGCTTGCGAAAATCCTCGCCGTTTTTGGTCGAAACACCTATAAATACAGTTCCGACGGGAGTCTCGGGTGTGCCGCCGGTAGGACCTGCGAGCCCCGTTGCGGAAACGGCAATATCCGTACCGAGCCGCTCTCTTGCGCCGCGCGCCATTTCCATTGCGGTTTGGGCAGAAACCGCGCCGTGCTCGCTAAGCGTGTCGGCGCTTACTCCGAGAAGCCTTTGCTTGATTTCGTTGGTATATGTGACACAGCCTCCAAAAAATACGTCGGAGCAGCCTGCCACGGCGGTAATGCGCTCTGCAATGAGTCCGCCTGTGCAGGACTCGGCAGTGCACAGTGTGAGAGAGTGCTCGTGAAGCGCATTTACGAGAGCGTGCTCGAGTGAGTCAACGTTTATTCCGTAAACGTATTTGCCTACCTCACTCTCTAAAATTTTATCTATGGTTTCATCGCACATTTTGCGCGCGTCCGCTTCGCTCCCTGCTTTTGCGGTGACGCGGAGTCTGACCTCGCCCTCCTTGCAGTAGGGAGCTACTGTGGGGTTTACTGAGTCGGTCATAACGGATTTTATTTTTTCCTCAACGGCGCTCTCGCCCATGCCGAAAACGTGGACGTTCTCGCTGACGAGAACAGAGTCGGTCCTTTCCTTTAAATAAGGAGCAACTTCTTCATTGAATATCGGGATAAGCTCCCCGGGTGGTCCGGGGAGCATTATTACTGTTTTGTTTGTTTTTTCGCTGTATATCGCAAGCGCGGGCGCTGTGCCGTAGTTGTTGTTGAAGACGCGGGCCGTTCGGGGCATCATGGCTTGCTTTTTGTTGTTTTCAGTCATGATCCTTCCGGTGCGGGCAAAATAGTCCTTTATTCTTGCGAGCGACTCGGAATGCTCCTCAAGAGGAAGTTCGAGGCACTCTGCTACGGTTTCCTTTGTAAGGTCGTCGTAGGTCGGACCGAGTCCGCCGCTGGTTATAACCAAGTCCGCCGAATCAAGCGCACTTTTGAGTGCCGCTTCGAGTCTTTGAGAATTGTCACCCACAGCGGTATGGCGGTAAACGCAAATGCCAAGCTCAGCTAAGCGCTGCGAGAGAAACGCGGCATTGGTATTCACTATATCTCCAAGCAAAAGCTCAGTTCCGACACAGAGTATCTCTGCGGTTGCGATCTTGTTCATAAAAATAACCTTTCGATTTTATTTTGACATATGAACGTCGAGATGGGGGAAGGGAATCTCCACCTTTGCCTCTGCCAAGGACTTGTCGAGAGCCTCGTAGAGGTCACTCTTAAGAACGCCGTAATCACCTTTCTTGCACCATACGCGAACGGTGATCTCAATAGAGGATTCTTTCATGGCTGTCATGCGAACGAAGGGAGCGGGATCGGTAAGAGCTGCGCTTTGAGCCGCGATAGTGGACTCTATAACCTGCTTTGCCTTCTCAATGTCTGTACCGTAGGCAACGTCAAGAGCGAGGTCAAGACGGCGAAGATCCTTGCGGGAGTAGTTAACGATAACGGAGTCGGTAAGAATAGCATTGGGAACGCTTACAGTGAGGTTGTCACCCGTTGCAAGCTGGGTGTAGAAAATGCCAACCTCATCAACAGTGCCGCTTTTTCCGCTGATCTCGACGAAATCACCAACGCTGATGGGCTTAAAGAACAAAAGCATTATTCCGCCAACAAGGTTGGAGAATGCGCCCTTTACAGCCAAAGCAACGGCAGCACCTACGGATGCAAGCACGGTTATGACCGATGCCATGGGAACGCCTAGGATCGCTATTACTGCTATAAGTACTACTGCGTAAGAGCCGAATTTAACGGCACTCTGGAGAAAAGTGGTTGCTGTGGGGTCTGCGCCCTTAAGCTTTTTTGCGTTTTTCATCTTTTTGAGAACAACCTTAATTACAATATGTCCTACTATAAAAACAGCGAGTGCGGCGATAAGGCGCCAAGCTACGTCTACGCAGAAGCCTACGAAGGACTGCGCAATACCGAGAGAAAGATTGAAAAATGAGTTGAGTATTTCAGGCATTTTTTGATTTCCTTTCTTAATAAAAAATTTTACATAATCATATTATACCCAAAAATTTAGCGATTTCGTTTATTGCATATAGATTTTTTGTAAATTATGTTGCCATTGGGCGAGAAATGATGTATAATTTTAAAAAAGGAAGGAGTTGAGGATATGGAATGCACGCTTTGCCCGAGAATGTGCGGGGTGCGGCGCGACAAGGGAGAGCTCGGCGTTTGCGGACAGACCGAGAAAATGAAAATAGCGCGCATCTCGCTTCATCGCTTTGAGGAGCCGCCCGTAAGCGGCAAGTCAGGCTCTGGCACAGTATTCTTTTGCGGGTGCTCATTAGGGTGCGTTTTTTGCCAGAACAGGGATATAAGCCGTTCACAGACTGTCGGAAATTTTTATACTCCCCGAGAGCTTGCAGACGCAATTGTGGAGCTTGAGAAAAAGGGAGCTGCTAACATAAACCTCGTTACTCCCACGCACTTTTCGGATGGTGTTATAGCAGCGCTCAAAATAGCAAAGCCAAGGCTGAATATACCGGTGCTTTATAACACCTCGGGTTACGAGAGGGTAGAAACGCTTCGCCGCTACGAGGGACTTGTAGATATTTATATGCCCGATTTTAAGTATATGTCAAAAGAGAACGCTGCGCTATACTCGTCCGCGCCCGATTACCCCGACGTGGCACGCGCCGCGCTATGCGAGATGTATCGGCAGGTGGGTGCTTGCAAATACGGCGAGGACGGTATGCTTGTTCGCGGAATGCTTGTAAGACATCTCGTGCTTCCCGGCTGTCGGAGGGATAGTATAGACGTTTTGACCGCTCTTACGAAAACACTTCCAAAGGAAGATATCCTTGTGAGTATTATGAGCCAGTACACGCCCGATTTTGCCATGGACTGTCCTCATAAAAACTTACACCGCCGACTGACTCGGTTTGAGTATGAGTCTGTTGCGGACTTTGCGGCTGCTCTCGGAATAAACGGCTTTATACAAGAGCTTTCATCTGCCAAAAAGGACTATACACCCGATTTTCTCGAAAACCCTACTTTTCTTTTTCAAAAGAAAAGGTAAGCACTTACTTTTCTTTTAAAAAAGAAAAGGTAAGCAAAAGAAAACTATACCTTGGTTTGTGCTCTCTCTTTTATTTATCATATAGAAAAAGAAAGCAAAAGAAAACTATACCTTGGTTTGTGCTCTCTCTTTTATTTATCATATAGAAAAAGAAAGCAAAAGAAAACTATACCTTGGTTTGTGTTCCCTCTTTTATTTATCATATAGAAAAAGAAAGCAAAAGAAAAATACACCTTGATTTTGTTGTATATCTAAATAAAAATGAAAGACGGCGGTACGTAGGGTCCGCCGTCTTTCTACATCAGAAAACGCAAAACTTTATTTAAAATTTAAATTTCCGTCTTTTGCTATGTGAGCAAAAACTTTAAAGGTTTAAAGTTTTTTGGCTCCACCTTTTGTACACAAAAGGTGGAAAACGCATCCCCCGCGTCCCCGCGTCTTCTTACTTTATCTGTGTGCCGGTGGGAACGGAATCGTCAACGAAGATTACCTTACAGCCGCAAGCGTTGTTAGTTGCGGCGAGGAGCATACCCTGGGAGTTTACGTTGCAGATACGGTTAGGCTTAAGGTTAGCGATAACTATGATCTTTCTGCCGATAAGCTGCTCGGGTGTATATTCTTCCTTAATAGATGACATGATAACGCGCTCGCCGATACCGTCGTCGAGAGTAAGCTTGAGGCAGGAGTGGGATTTACGAACGCTCTCCGCCTTGAGCACCTTGCAAACACGGAAGTCGAGCTTTGCAAAGTCGTCGATCTCGATCTGCTCCTTAACGGGCTGTACGGGATCGGGCTCGCGGTTGATCTCCTCGGCAGGCTCGCAGTCGCACGTCTCCTCTGCGGGAGCATCAGCTGCCTTTTCCTCCTCGGTCTGAGGATAGGAGAAGTCAAGAAGTCCTACGTACTTTTCGGACTCAATAGCGTAGAGGAAGAGATAGAGGCGGGGGCCTTTTTCCTTATCTATAAGAAGCTTATAGACTGTGCGGAAGAACGCGCCCTGAATACCCTTGAGCTCCTTGTCGGTCATGTCAGTGCCGTAAACGGTCTTGGGAATGGAGTAGAGCTCTGCGTTAAGATCGTCAAGGGTGTAGCCGCCCTTTGCGATGTATGCGTGAAGAAGCTCGATGCACTTTTTCTCATTTTGGTCAAGAGCGTCATAAACCTCAAAGTTGCGCGTCGTGCGAAGCTTGTTGACCTGATCGGGAGCGCACTGCTCAAGCCAGAACTTTGCTCTGTCGAGTCTGTCGGCAAAATCCGCTTCCTTGTAGTTCATGCCGATCTTTTCGAATACGGTTTCAAGCATGGGCACGTTGAAGTTTACAACGGAGCCGAGCTGAACGAGAAGCGACATGGGAACGGTAGCTATCTCTCTGCCGGGAACGGTGCAGTTATAGATAATATCTGCCGAGAGCTCGTTTGCCTTGCCCTCTCTTACGTCGGTGAGCATCTTGTCAAACTCAAAATACTGACGGAGAATACCGTCGTCAAAGCATATATCGAATGCCTTGGTGGGGTCTGTTTTAGCGTAGAGCCACAGAAGCACCTCGGGCTGATAGAGCTTAAGAAGCGTTTCGGGGGTGAGGTTGAGTCCCGACGAGCTTGACATCTTGCCCGTCATACCCTTGATTCCGATAAACTCATATCCTTGGAAAATGGGAGCTTCAAAATTGAATATCTTTTTGGAGACGACCTTAGAGTTGTTGTAAGAGCCTGTGGGAGCGGCATGGTCCTTTCCGCCGGGCTCAAAGTCAACCTGCTCGTATCTCCAACGCATGGGCCAGTCGATCTTCCAACCGAGCTTGCAGTTGAAATTCTCAAGGAAATTGAAATGTCCTTCGTGACCGCAGCGGCACTTAAAGGTAGCCATTGTGCAGTCCTCGGAGAGAGAGGTAATGGTTGTAAAGTCGGTGTGGCACTCGGGGCAGAAGATGCTTACGGGATAGTAAGCCGCCTTTTCCGCCTCGCGCTCTGTCTTCAGCTGCTCCTCGCTCTTTGAGGTATCCTTGGTCTTGAAGGAGTCAAGAATATCAAATATCTCGCCGCGCTTCTCGAGCGACTCGATTATATCCTTCGTGTACTTACCCGAGCGGTACATTTCCGCCTGATAGCGGCAGTCAAGCTCGATGCCAAAGGGCTCGATGCCCTTGAGGAACTCTTCCTCAAAGTGCTTTGCGTAGTTTTCGTGACAGCCCCAAGGGTCGGGAATGTCAACGTAGGGGCAACCGATATATTTGTCATAATCGCTTCCGACTACCGCCTGAACGTTAGCGGGGATCTTGCGGCAACGGTCGTACTCGTCCC
>SVUH01000035.1 GCA_015063335.1 Oscillospiraceae bacterium
TGTGATCCTTAATATACGCACCCTCTATATTTTCACCCAAGGTCTTACCCGTAACGGTAAGTGCCGAGGTATCAAGCAAGCCTTTCTTTACGAGCTCTGCCTGAACTGCGGGTATTCCGCCTGCGGCATCAAGGTCCTGCATGTGAGTCGAGCCTGCGGGAGCAAGGTGACAGAGGTTCGGAACCTTTGCACTCATCTGGTTGAACAGATTTAGGTCAAGGTGCACACCCGCCTCGTTAGCGATCGCCAAAAGGTGAAGCACGCTGTTAGAGCTGCAACCGAGCGCCATATCGCAGGCAAGCGCGTTCTGTATTGATTTCTCGTTGATAATATCACGAGCGCAGATGTTGTTTCTTACAAGCTCCATGATAGCCATGCCCGCGTGCTTTGCAAGTATAGTTCTCTTGTTGCTTACCGCGGGGATAGTGCCGTTACCGGGTAGCGCAATTCCAACTGCCTCACAAAGACAGTTCATGCTGTTTGCGGTATACATTCCCGCACAGCTTCCGCAGCCGGGGCACGCACCCGTTTCACATTCTTCAAGCTTACAGCCGTCGATCATTCCCGCCTTATAAGAGCCAACCGCCTCAAAGAGCTTTGAAAGACTTACTTCCTCGCCGTCGTATTTACCTGCGAGCATAGGTCCGCCGCTGCAAACTATGGCGGGAACGTTCATTCTTACCGCCGCCATTACCATACCGGGGACTATCTTATCACAGTTAGGAATAAGCACAAGACCGTCAAGCTGATGCGCCATAGTCATGGTCTCAACGCTGTCGCAAATAAGCTCGCGGCTTGCAAGAGAATATTTCATTCCCGTGTGTCCCATAGCGATACCGTCGCAAACGCCGATAGACGGAATAAGCACGGGCGTACCGCCCGCCATTCTTACGCCTGCCTTAACAGCCTCTGCTATCTTATCAAGGTGAACGTGTCCGGGAACTATTTCGCTGTGTGCGCTTACGACACCGATAAGAGGGCGCTCAAGCTCCTCCTTTGTGTAGCCCATCGCGTAAAACAAGCTTCTGTTTGGCGCTCTTTCCGCGCCTTTTGTTACGTTATCTGAACGAAGTGACATATTTTATCTCCTAAAAAATTATAATTGTAGCTTATGCTCTCTGTTGAAGTTTCTTAAACCTTTAACTTGTTTTTCACAACGTCAACTATTCTAACGACTGCAGGTGAAAGCAACAAATTTACAAGGAACTCGCCAATAAAATTAAATCCAACAAGTCCTATAAAAATAACCTCCGTAGCACCTACGAATCCTGGGAAATACTCGGGAAACATTTCGGGGAGCATAGCGTTTTCCTCAAAGAAAAACAAGAACATACCGAGCACGAATATTCCCGTATTGATAATGGGTGCAGAAACAGATGCTATTGTTGTCTGAAGGTATGTGTATTTTCCCTTAAAAAGCTTACCCAAGGCTTTATAAATCAGCGCCGCTCCTAAACCTGCAAGGGTTGCCTTAAGCAACGCAAGCACAACGTAAGCCACGGGATTAGCATTAAAAAATACCATTAGAACGGGATTTGCGGGAGTTTGTATAACGGTTATAAGTCCAAATACAAATCCGAGGATCGCTCCCTCAAGAGGTCCTAACAAAAATGCACCAACAACTATCGGTATAAGAACAAATGTAAGCGGAACGAGTCCAATCGTTATAGACGCTCCGAGTCCTTGAAGCACTACAACAAGCGCCACAAGCATAGCAAGCTCAACTAAACCAAGCACCTTTTGGTTTCTTCTTTTCATTACAAGTCCTCCCAGGTTATATTTTCTAAAAAATTAAATCTATGAATATCGGTAAATCCGTTATTTTCAAAAATCAAAAAACTTTTATGGTTTTAATGCTTTGCGTCCAAAGCGCATACGAATTCACGCTTTCAAAACCAACAAAAACGCCGCGCAAACGCTAAAATAATTTGCTTCTCTATCCTCTTTTAGGGAAACTCCCCCTCGGGAGCTTCCCTAAAAATATTAAGTATTATAAATTACTTCTTGAGCCAGCTCATCATCTGACGGAGCTCTGCGCCCGTCTTTTCAAGCTTGTGCTCGCTCTCCTTGCGGCGGGTTGCAAGGAACTTAGCCTTTCTGCCCGACGAGAACTCGGTCATAAACTCAGATGCGAAGGTACCGTTCTGGATCTCCTCAAGAACCTTCTTCATCTCCTTGCGAGTCTCCTCGGTGATAAGTCTCTTACCGGTTCTGTAATCACCGTACTCAGCGGTATTTGAGATGGAATATCTCATCATAGCGAATCCACCGTTGTTGATAAGGTCAACGATGAGCTTCATCTCGTGAATACACTCAAAGTAAGCCATCTCGGGCTCGTAGCCTGCCTCAACGAGAGTATCAAAGCCTGCCTTCATAAGCTCGGTAACACCGCCGCAAAGAACTGCCTGCTCACCGAAGAGGTCAGTCTCGGTCTCCTCTCTGAACGAGGTTTCAAGAATACCTGCTCTGCCTGCTCCGATTCCGCTTGCGTATGCAAGAGCATACTCCTTAGCCTTGCCGGTGTAGTCCTGATGTATAGCTATAAGGCTGGGAACTCCCTTACCCTCCTGATACTGGCTTCTTACGGTATGTCCGGGACCCTTGGGGGCAACCATGATAACGTCTATGTTCTTAGCAGGCTGAATGAAGTTGAAGTGAATGTTGAAGCCGTGAGCGAACATAAGAACGTCGCCGTCCTTCATGTTAGGAGCAACCTGCTTATTGTAAATGTCAGCAGCAAGCTCATCGGGAACGAGCATCATAACAAGGTCAGCAGCCTTTGCAGCATCCTCAACCTCCATAACCTTGAAGTTAGGATGAGTTGCAGCAAAGTCAGCAGCCTTCTGCCAGTGTCCGCTTCCCTTGCGAAGACCTACAACTACGTTTACTCCGCTCTCTGCGAGGTTCATTGAGTGAGCGTGTCCCTGGCTTCCGAAGCCGATAACTGCAACGGTCTTGCCGTCAAGAATGGAAAGGTTGCAATCAGAATCATAATACTTGGTAATCATTTTTTAATCTCCCTTATGTAAAAAATTTGTTTTTATTTTAGCCGCTTAAACGGTTAATTCAATTCGTAAAGAACGTCTCCGCGTTCCATTGCTATTGCGCCCGAACGGCACATTTCGAGCATCCTGAAGCTGCTGATTGCTTCAAGGAAATCGTCTATGACCTGCGACGAAGCCGCAAGCTCAACTATAAGACAGCCCGACGTGATATCCACCATAGACGCACCGAACTTCTTGACTGTTGCCTTAAGAGCCTCTATGTCCGCGCCCTCGGTAGAAACCTTAACAAGCAAAAGCTCCTGAATAAGGCTGAACGAAGGCTCGACCGCGAATATCATTTTTGTTTCAACGAGCTTCTTGGTCTGCTTCATTATCTGACTGAAGTTTTTCTGGTCGCCCGTGGTCATAACGGTAATTCTTGATATTTTAGGATTTTCGGTAGAGGAAACCGTAAGAGAATCAATATTAAATCCTCTCTGCATAAACAACGAGCTGACTCTTGCGAGAACACCCGCATTGTTTTCAACGAGGATAACCATGCATTGCTTTTTCATCTGCTTTCCTCCTTACTTCGAAATCGTATCGTTTACCGTTCCGCCGCTCGGGATCATAGGAAGAACCTTTTCCTCACGGTCGATAACGCACTCGATCCAAACGGGGCCGTCTGCCTTAAGAGCCTCTGACAATGCGGCTTCATACTCGGCAATATTGAAGCAACGGTATCCCTTCGCGCCAAACGCCTCGGCAACCTTTACGTAATCCGTTACGCGCTCGGGCTGGCTTTGAGAAAATCTGCGGTCGTAGAAGGATGCCTGCCATTGTCTTACCATTCCGAGCACTGCGTTGTTAAGTATAACGGTCACCACGGGAAGCTTATAGCTTACTGCCGTGCAAAGCTCGTTAAGGTTCATGTGCAGAGAGCCGTCACTCGTATAGTGAATAACGGGAAGCTCGGGGTGCGCCATCTTTGCTCCGATAGCCGCTCCGTATCCGTAGCCCATCGTACCGAGTCCGCCGCTCGTAAGGAAGTTCATGGGGCGAACGTGCTTTGTGTACTGAGCCGCCCACATCTGGTGCTGACCTACGTCGGTAACGTAGATAGCCTCCTCACCTGCCTGCTCGCAGGTCGTTCTGATTATCTGGTGGGGCTTAAGCTCTGTATCGGAATCCACGGGGGTGTAATCGTCAAGACGCCATTTTCCTATCTGCTCCGACCATTCGGGGTGAGTCGTGGTCTTGACCTGCTTAAGAAGCTCCGTAAGAACTACCTTTACATCACCTATGATGCTGTAATCTACGGGAACGTTCTTGCCTATCTCACCGGGGTCGATATCGATATGGACTATCTTTGCGTTATGTCCGAACTTCTGTGTGTTAAGAGCAACTCTGTCACTAAAGCGAGTTCCTATCGCGATCATGAGGTCAGCTCGGTTAGCCGCGCAGTTTGCGGAATAGAAGCCATGCATTCCGATAAGACCGAGGTTGTTCTTCTCTCCGTGTCCGAGCACGCCAGCCGCCATAAGCGAATATGCCGCAGGGATATCAGCCTTCATTATCAGCTCACGCAGCTCGTCAGCCGCACCCGAAATGCGGACTCCGCCGCCAAAGTAGATAAACGGACGCTCTGCCTTATTTATCAGGTCAGCGATCTCCGCTATGTTTCCGTCAATTGCCGTGTCTGCCGTTATTTTCTCGGGCACCTGAGGTGTGTAGGTCGTTTTGTTAGCCGTAACGTCCTTTGGAATATCCACGAGCACAGGACCGGGTCTGCCGCTTGCCGCGATCTTGAAAGCCGCGCGCAAGGTGTCCGCCAGATCCTCAACTCGTCTTACCACGAAGTTGTGCTTGGTAATGGGCATTGTAATTCCCGCTATGTAGACCTCCTGAAAGCTGTCACAGCCTATAAGAGGCGTGGGCACGTTACCCGTTATGGCAACCATGGGAACACTGTCCATGTAAGCCGTAGCGATACCAGTTACCAGATTGGTAGCGCCGGGGCCGCTCGTAGCGATAACGACGCCCGTCTTGCCCGTTGATCTTGCGTATCCGTCAGCCGCATGTGCCGCGCCCTGCTCGTGAGCAGTCAGCACGTGACAAATTTTGTCGCTATTCTTATAAAGCGCGTCGTAAATATTCAAAACAGAGCCGCCCGGATAACCGAACACAGTATCTACGCCCTGTTCAAGCAAAACTTTTACAAGAATTTCAGAACCGTTTAAAATCATCTTAACTCCTTTTCAGTTTAGTTGTCAAAAAATTATCAAAATTATCAAAAAAGACCTCTATCTCTCAAAATTCAAGAGACAAAGGTCTGATAAACTCTCTGCGGTACCACTCTTATTGCAATAAATGCCACTCTACCCTCGCCGATTAGTGAGGTTGTTCATGATAACGGGAACACACCGTCCGCACCTACGCAGCAACAAGACCTTGCCTTCAAGCGGAAGCTCGGGGATGAGATTCATAAGCTCGCATTATCGGCTCGCATCACCCGCCGACTTTCTGAAAATGCATCGCAAACTACTGCTTCCCTTCAAAGCCCTACATTATAATAAAAAACTTATGCGCCTATTCTACCACAAAAACCTTATTTTGTCAAGAGAATTGCGAAATCTTTTGTATTTTGATATATTTTGTACAATTTTAAATCAAGAACACAAAAAACTTTAAAGCACGATAACAAAAAATCGTTATATTTCTGCAATAACCTCGACCTCAACGAGTACGTTTTTGGGAAGCTGCTTTGCCGCAACGCAGCTTCTTGCGGGCTTTGAAACGAAATATTTTCCGTAGATCCCGTTAAATGCCGCAAAATCGTTCATGTCTGCAAGGAAGCAAACCGTCTTTACCGCCTTGTCTATCGATGTTCCCGCCGCCTCAAGAACAGCGCAAAGATTTTTGCAGACCTGCTCCGTTTGCTCCTCGATGGTCTTAGCCTCGACCTCTCCGCTTGCGGGATTGATCGCTATCTGTCCCGACGTAAAAACAAAGCCGCCTGCCTTTACTGCCTGCGAATAAGGACCGATCGCATCGGGTGCGTTTTTAGTATATACCTTTTCCATGATATTTCTCCTTTTGTGTAGTTGTGTAGATTATTGAACAAGTCTGAATCCCGCTGCCGTAAGCGCCTCGGTTATGCTGTCAATATGCTCATAATTTCTCGTTTCGAGAACGATTCTGAGGTAACAGCCGTTAATATCCATCTTCTCGCTTGCGCGCTCGTGGTGTACGGAAATTACGTTTCCGCCGAGGCTTGCGATTATCGAGGAAACCTGCTGAAGCTGTCCGGGCTTATCCATAAGCTCGATGCAAAGGTTGCATGTTCTTCCCGACGTAAGAAGACCTCTTTCGATAACTCTCGAAAGTATAGTAACGTCAATATTACCGCCCGAAACAACGCAAACCACGTTTTTGTTCTTTATGGGAAGCTTATCAAACATAACAGCCGCAACGGAGACAGCGCCAGCGCCCTCAGCTATCATTTTGTGCTGCTCGATAAGCGCAAGTATCGCAGAGGATATCTCTCCCTCTGTAACAGTAACTATCTCGTCAACGTACTCCGAAACGAGCTTAAAGGTATTCTCTCCCGGCTCCTTAACTGCTATACCGTCGGCAATGGTGGAAACGGAATTCAGCCTTTCTATCTTGCCGTCCTTTACGGAATTATACATGCTGGGAGCGCCCGCAGCCTGAACGCCGTACACCTTTACGTGAGGCGCAAGATGCTTTATAACGTAGGCGATTCCAGATATAAGTCCGCCGCCGCCTATCGGCACTACAACAGCGTCAAGATCCTTTATCTCGTTAAGTATTTCAAGTCCGATAGTTCCCTGTCCAGCGATAACATCTTCATCATCAAAGGGGTGTACGAATGTATATCCCATTTTATCGCGAAGCTCAAGAGCATGCTTATAAGCGTCGTCGTAAACGCCCTTTACCATAACCACCTCAGCACCGTATCCCTTGGTTGCCTCAACCTTTGATATGGGCGCTCCGTCAGGCAAGCAGATTATAGACTTTATTCCGTATTTTGCGGAAGCCAAGGCAACTCCCTGCGCGTGGTTTCCTGCCGAGCAGGCAATAACGCCCCTCGCCTTTTCCTCATCGCTGAGCTGTGATATCATATATCCCGCGCCTCTCACCTTAAACGAGCCCGTAAGCTGCAAATTTTCCGTTTTAAGGAAAACGTTATTCGTCTTGCTGAGCTTGGGGGACGGTATGATCGCGGTCTCTCTGATCACGTCCTTAAGTGTAAATGCGGCATGGTAAACCTTATCAAGTGTCAACATTGTTTTTCTCCGATCTCAATTTTGTAATATAAAAAAGCCTTCGCCCCTATCTTAAGAGGCGAAGGCGTAAAGCTTCCGCGGTACCACTCTTTTTGTCAAACGACCACTCACCGTGTACTTATATACACTCTCCTCTAACGCAGGAATACGCGCTGTTCTACTTGCACACGGCTTTCGGCAGCGAGCTCAAAGGTGATTTAGCAAAAGGAACGAAACACCGTTTCACACCGACCAACGGCTCTCTGTAATTTCAAAATCCTCGCCTGTCCTTATCACAGCCATTGCTAATATAATACTCCAAGCTTTGTCACTTGTCAAGAGAATTTTTAAAAAAAGTGGCGAATTAAGAAATTTTTTTGTTTTACGGCAAAATTCCATCTCGCATATTCCTTATACGGAGCGATGCTTCCTTTACGTTAAGCCTATCCACGGAGTATGCATAACGCAACAGATCCGCGGGAATATATTCGTCATATTTTTCAAAGGTGGGAAGCTCCTTTGGAGATACGAGATTTAACGGACTGTACTCTCCGCTTCCAAAATATGCGTTGAGCGCGGTAATAAGACCTTCTTCGTCCGATCTCTCCATGCGGAAGGTGAGGTAATAGCACCCCTCAAAATCTATGCCTGAAATACCCAACGGCGAAGCAATCGCCGAGAGCATCTTTCGCAGGGTTCTGAATGAGCGCGTTCCGAGCCACGGGAACATGCAGTAGGTATACCCACCAAGATGAACGACATACTTATCCGTAAGCCCCGTATTCTTTGCCACTCGCCTTGCGATCTCAAGTCTTTTTGCCGCATTTTCTTTAAGATACGGATATACCGTATCCTCCGCAAGGACACGTCTCATGCGCTCAAGTATGCGCGTGTGTATCTCTCCGAAGTCGCCGGGCCAGGATATTTCCATTTTGCCCTCGACTCCCTTTACGTACACAAGTCGCCTTGTGCTGTCAAGCTCCGTAACCTCCCAAACGCGCCCTGCAAGTGCAAATCTGTCGCCAACGGGCGGAGGCGTGGTTATAGTTCCTATCTCCTCGGACTCGCATCTTACGGTAAAGTCCTCGCTATCCTTAAACACAGCGTAAAACTTAAAGCTATTCAAAAGTCTTTCGCTTTCAAGTCCCGCTATAAGTCCCTTTTCGTCGGTCATTTCTATAAGTCCGCAGTTGAGCATTGACACGAGAAGCGCCTTGTAATTTTCCTTTGAAACGTGGCGGAATGCGGGCATTGACAAAACAAGCTCCGCAAGCTCCTTAGCAGTCGTTTCTCCCCTTGCCGCAAGCGTGCTGAGTGTCTGGTGGAACAGTAGGCTGAACGGCTGCATTTTGCTTGACGGCGGCTCGATAAACCGCTCCTCGATATATAGCTGCACTATGGCTATCGCGCGTATAAGTCCCCACGGAATAAGCTGTGGCAGGGGCGCGTTCGGAAGCGGCTCTTCTTCTCTGAACACCATCATCATCTCGGGTGGCTGTCCACGCCTGCCCGAGCGTCCGAGTCTTTGCAAAAACGCAGAAACAGAGTTTGGCGCGTCCATTTGAAGCACTCTCTCAAGTCTGCCTATATCTATTCCAAGCTCCATAGTAACGGTCGCGCACGTAACTGCCATTTGCTCCGCGTCGCGCATCTTCATTTCCGCTTCCTCGCGGAGCGCCGCCGAAAGATTCCCGTGATGTATGAGAAAAACATCTCGCTCTCCGCGCTTTTTGGCTATCTGTCGCAAGGTCGCGCACACGTATTCCGTTTCCTCGCGCGAGTTCGAGAACACAAGGGATTTTGCGCCGCTTACGCAGTCGTAAGCATACTCGTATCCCGCATCAAGCTTGGCTTTTTCGGTCGTAGCATTGGTATTTGACGTCTGATTGAAATTAGGGTTCTGAATATAAAAATGCTCCATGCCAAGACGCCATTTTACACGCTCGTTGCCCTTGGGAGAAACGCTCGTCTCAACTCCGCTTCCCGCCCCCAGCCACTCTGCGGCAAGCTCGGGATTTCCAATGGTTGCAGAGAGTCCCACTCTCCTCGGCACGCACCCGATAAGACGCTGTATTCTCGATATCTGACATATTATCTGATTTCCGCGGTCTGTTCCCATAAGGGTGTGAACCTCGTCAATCACTATATATTTTAGCCCCTTAAAAATACGCGGAATATCGTTTGAGCGGTTTATGAGCATAGCCTCCAACGACTCGGGCGTTATCTGGAGTATCCCCTCGGGGTGCTCAAGAAGCTTTTTCTTCTGCGTTGCCGCAACGTCACCGTGCCAATGCGTAACGCGGATTCCGCTCTCTGTGAGCAGATCCACAATTCTGAAAAATTGGTCGTTAATAAGGCTCTTGAGTGGGGCTATATAAAGCACCGAAACGCCCTCGGCAGGCTTACTCCAAACGTCCGTTATTATCGGGAAGAATGCCGCCTCCGTTTTTCCGCTGGCGGTTGACGAGGTAAGGAGCAGGTTGTTTTTAGTATCAAACAACACACCTGCGGCAAAAAGCTGAACCTCACGCAGAGAATCCCACGAATGAGCGTAAATATATTCTCTTATAAACGGCGAGAATTTCATAAAAATTCTGTCAGCCTCTGTCATACCTCTCTCCTTAATCTCAGTTAAAATTCAATATCGTTCGCCGTAAAATCTCCCGCTTTTTTAGCGTTTGCAAAAGGGGCGCACTCCGCCTCGTCGTTTCTTTGATTTACCTCGCTCACGACGTCCTCAAAGCTTACGTCAGGGTTTTGAAGCAGAATGTTAAGAACCGTCATATAGTCCCTTATCATCTCGCGCGGAGTTATCATATTGTCAGCGCCCGCACGGGAGAGTGAAATTTCAAGAAAGCTCACCATTTGCTCCTCCGAAACGGGAATTGAGCAGGAATAATTTTGAGAATACAGCTTGCTTATTCTCGATATAAGCGCGTAAAGCTCGTCATCAGTAAGTCGCTTTAATCTTATTACAGGACCTATAAAATTATTAAATCTCTCGGAGTTGTATCTGCTGTCGCCAAGACGGCTGCGAAGCGCCTCGTAGCTGAAAAGTCCGCGGCGCGTGTCGTCCATAAACTGCGGTGTGCCGCCAAGAATAATGCCAAGTCCGGGTGCTCTGCCCTGCAAGGTATCGTTGAACATCGCAAGTATTTTTTCGTAGTTGTTCTCACGGCTTACACGGTGATTTATCTTGTATAGATTTACGCACTCGTCAATAAATACGACGAGTCCCTTGTAGCCCATAAATCTTACGAGCACCGCCCAAAGCTTTAAAAAATCGTACCAGTTATCGTCGTCGATGATAACCGACACGCCAAAGCCGAGCGAGGCTCTTGCCTCTGTCTTTGTGGTAAACTCGCCGCGCAGCCAGCAAAGGCACGCTGTCTTTTTATCGTCGTCGCCCTCAATGAACGAGCGGTAGTACTCGGTTATAACGCGCGCAAAATCAAAGCCGCCGACCATAAATTCGATCTCACGAAGCTTCTCTGCAACAAGGGAATTGAGGCGAACATAAAACTCCTGACTTTCGGGATCTATCCCCTCGGACACGATCTCGGTTTTTAGCGTATCTATCCACCTTGCGATAATTTTAGGCAGTGCGCCTCCGTCGGGTGAGGATTTTGAAGCGAGGTTTTTAATAAGCTCGCGGTAGGTTGCCACACCGCTTCCGCCTGTGCCGTAAAGGCGGCGTTCGGGAGACAGGTCCGCATCGGCGGTTATAAAATCGCGTTCAAGCGCATATCCCCTTATGAGCTGTATCAAAAAGCTTTTTCCGCTTCCGTAGCGTCCTATGACAAAGCGCATGCTTCCGCACCCCTCGCTTACAGCTTCGAGGTCGGAAAGCAGAGCTGATATTTCATTTTTTCGTCCTATCGCTATATAAGGCGCGCCCGAGCGCGGCACGACTCCCGCCGCAAGCGAGGACATAAGCGTATTAAGAATGCGCTTCGGTATCTTTTGTATATTTTCCGTGTTGTTCATATTCTTCTCCGTTTAGTTTATAAGTTCAAGGTAATCTTCTATTATCGAAAACTCTCCGCCGTTCTCCTCTATGAGTATATCACCGAAAGCATCAACGGCAATTTCATTTATCGCGTCAACGATAGCCTCCGTAGGTCTGCCAAGTGATTTTGAAATCTCAACAAGCGTTCTGCTCTCTCCCTTTGCAAGAGAGGTCACCACATCGGCATACTCACCAAGAGATGACAAAAGAGATGGAGCATCAGCTTCTTCACTCTCTTTTATTACCGACTCGATTTCAATAGTCCGAGTTTTTTCCTCTATCGGACTTTCTTCAAATTCGCCCACCAGCTCCTTGGTGGTATCCCAGGACTCCGATTCGATTTTTTGAGCGTTGGAAATACTGAGCTTGGTTCTCGGAACGTCGTAAAGCACATCGTATTCCGTCGGTGCTTCCGCCTTTGCTCTCGACTTTCTGACTACGGGCAACGCTATGTCGAAATACTCGTTTATCACCTGACAAAGCTCGAGCGGCAAGGAATACACGGTAAGCCTTGACTTTACCGAAATGTGCGCTCTTATCTTGTTTTCCGCTTGCTTTACCGCATCTCCAATGAGAAAGCGTAATTCGTGCGAGCGCGAAAACGAGCAATATTCAACGTCAATTATAACCCTGTTTTCCGACGAGCAGACAGCTCCGTCAAACGCTTTTGCGCTTATTTTGCAGTCGTTAAACGGCAGCGCGGAAAGTATCTTCCCGTTCTCTGACAGCTTTTCAACTACCCTTGCAATAGCCTTCGGCACGTGCTCCTCAAAGAGCGCGATGTTTTCCTCCGTCGCGAATTTACTCATGCGGTAGTCGTACGAGGTGCAGTATGTCAAAAGCATATGCGCCCAGCCCTCGGCGGTGTTCCCCGCAACACACATAAAATATTCCTTCAAGGCGCTCGCCTTCTCCAAAAGCTTCGCATCGAACTTTTTAGGTGGCGGCAGGTGATGCACAAGGCTGAAATCAGAGATCCAGCGTATATACTTCGGTATCGTACCGAGAAGCACCGAGCGGTAGGCTTCAAGCACCCTTATCATCATTTCTCTTGCTTCAATGGGTTCAATTACGTCGCGCGTGTTTATAAGCTCGAACGTATAAAGATTGATGTAGCAGATATTGGTTTTAAGGTATACACCGCGCCTTACGTTTTCTCTCCACCAAAGGTAATATGAGAGCTGGTCGGCGGCGAGCTGGTTATACTGCGGCGAGTATGAGAAGAAATCAACGTATTCGCACTCCGTCGCGGACTCGTTCCAAAGCCGCTTTGCGGTGCGACAGAAATCCTCATAGAAATTATACGAAGACGGCTCCCTATACAGTGAAACCTTATGAATAAGGGGGCTTTCGGGATCGTATTCGTCGTACGGCGCAAGCTGCGGACGAAGCTCGTCGGGCGTGTGGGGCGGAATAAATCTCTCGATAACGGTACTGCTCTCGGTGATTTTTACCTCTCCGCTCTCTCTTTTTTTCTCGCCGTCAGTAATGAGAACCGTGTCTACGGATTTTGACGAGGGAGCAAAGCTTCTCTTTTGGGGAACAAGCGACGAAATATCCCAAAAGTCGTCTAACTGCTGCTTTTTACTTTTTTCTTCAGACATATACGCTTTCCCCTTTCTGTTTTTTGAAAAATTCTTATCATTATATTTTACCATGACAGAGTTCGTATGTCAACAAAAATATTAATACAATTTTTTAAAAAAAGGTGTTGACAAAAACAATTTTGTGTGGTATACTGTGTAAAGTGTTTTGCTTTACATCTGTATTTTGCTCGCAAAGGGTGTGTTTTTGTGTTTGAAAAAAATCTCAATATTGGCTTTTTGCTTGACTTCTACGGCGTTTTGCTGTCGGACAGAAAGCGCTCTGTTATGGACATGTATTACAATGAAGATTTTTCCCTTTCCGAGGTTGCAGAAGAGATCGGCATTTCAAGACAGGGTGTTCGCGACATTATAAAAAAAGCAGAGGAAGAGCTGCTCTTTTATGAGGAAAGACTTGGTCTTGCTAAAAAAATGCAGGACGCGGAAAAGGAAGCCACCGAGCTTTCGAAATTAGCGGACAGTGCCGATGTTCCCGACGAAATACGTGAGCGCATAACTCGCCTTGCTTCTCTTATACGGCAGTAAGCGCGTTGTGCTTTAATAAAAGGAAGGTGATAATATGTTTCAAAGCTTAAGTGAAAAATTAGAAAATGCCTTCAAAAAATTCAAGAATAAGGGTAAGCTTACGGAAGCCGACGTAAAGGTCGGTATGCGTGAGATAAAGCTGGCGCTCCTTGAGGCTGACGTTAACTTCAAGGTCGTTAAGGACTTTATAGCCAAGGTTTCCGAGCGCGCGGTCGGCGCTGACGTTCTCGAATCCCTGCTCCCTGCCCAGCAGATAGTAAAAATAGTAAACGAGGAGCTTACCGCTCTTATGGGCGGAACGCAGTCAAAGCTTACAATATCCTCAAAGCCTCCGACGGTCGTTATGATGGTCGGTCTGCAGGGTGCGGGTAAGACCACACATGCGGGAAAGCTTGCGGGAATGTATAAAAAGCAAGGCAAATCCCCCTTGCTCGTCGCGTGTGACGTTTACCGTCCCGCGGCTATAAAGCAGCTCGAGATCGTCGGAGAGAAGCTCGGTATTCCCGTATTCACTCTCGGCGATAAGGAATCCCCTGTCAAGATAGCCGAAGCGGGCTTGAAGCACGCTATTCAAAAAGGCTACGACATGGTATTCATAGATACTGCCGGACGTCTTCACATCGATGAGGAGCTTATGGCGGAGCTTCAGAATATCAAAAAGGCGGTATCCCCCACCGAGATACTGCTTACCATCGACGCGATGATAGGTCAGGATGCGGTAAACGTTGCGGAAACGTTTAACAACCTGCTTGACGTGACGGGAGTTATCCTCACAAAGCTCGACGGTGACACCCGTGGCGGTGCTGCACTTTCGGTACGTCACGTAACGGGCAAGCCCATAAAGTTTATCGGTACGGGAGAAAAGCTCGACGCTATCGAGCCCTTCCACCCCGACAGAATGGCATCAAGAATTCTCGGAATGGGCGACGTGCTCTCGCTTATTGAAAAGGCGGAGCAGGCGTACGACGAGAAGAAGGCGGCGGAGCTTGAGAAAAAGATCCGCGAATCGACCTTCACTCTCGACGACTATCTCGATCAGTTCGCGCAGCTCAAAAACATGGGCAGCCTTGAACAGATAATGGGAATGATGCCGGGTGTCAAGCCGGGGGCGCTCAAGGACGCAAAGATTGATGAAAAGGCTCTCGCTCACATGGAAGCGATAATCAAATCCATGACTCCCTACGAGCGCATGAAGCCCGAGATCCTCGCCGCTTCAAGAAAGAAGCGTATCGCGGCGGGAAGCGGAACCTCTGTTGAGGAGGTAAACAAGCTTCTTAAGCAGTTCGATCAGACCAGAAAGCTTATGAAGCAATTCTCAAACCCCAAGCAAATGTCAAGGTTTGGTAAAAAACGAATGAAAATGCCGTTTAACTGATAAACAGAACAGCGGATTTTTATAATAAAATTTATTTTACATTTTTGGAGGAAACAAAAAATGGCAGTTAAAATGAGACTCAGAAGAATGGGCGCAAAGAAGGCTCCCACCTACCGTGTTATCGTAGCAGATAGCCGCTCTCCCAGAGACGGTCGTTTCATCGAGGAGATCGGTCACTTCGACCCCCGCTCCAACGAGCTTAAGATCGACGGCGAGAAGGCAAAGAAGTGGATCGCTAACGGCGCACAGCCCACTGATACCGTTAAGTCCCTGCTCAAGAAGTCTAACATAATCGACTGATTTACGGGTGAC
>SVUH01000002.1 GCA_015063335.1 Oscillospiraceae bacterium
ACCCGCACGCGAACCCACTCCGCGACTTGTCGCGGAATATGGGTTCGCATTTTGCGAGTAAAGCCGACGTGAGCTTGCTCAACGTCGCAACGAGCAAAAATATTCGCCGCAGGCGAAATTTCTGTTGCGAAATATAATTTTCACTATCTTACTTGATAATCCCACAGCTATATGGTATAATAAAAGCACCAATCGGATAAAATTTCTCAAGATATAAATTTTTAATTGTTAGGAGAACGTATGAAAACCACACTTTTGATTATGGCGGCGGGGCTTGGCTCGCGCTACGGCGGTGACAAGCAGGTTGACGGCATTGGCCCTCACGGTGAAATGCTCATGCAGTATTCCATATACGATGCGGTTAAGGCGGGTTTTGACAAGCTTGTTTTTGTGATTAAACCCACATATAAAGAGATTATAGATAAGCTTTGCAGCGGACTCTCGGGTGTTGAAGTCGCTTGCGTTTATCAGGATTTTGACAGCATTCCGACGTTCTATAAAGTGCCTGCGGACAGGGTAAAACCCTTTGGTACGGTGCACGCTGTTTTGTCGGCATCGGGCGTTATAGACGAGCCGTTTGCGGTTATAAATGCAGACGATTTTTATGGACGAGAGGCTTTTGTCAAGATGCACGAGCGCTTGGTTTCGCTTGTCAGAGGCGAGGGCGCGATGGTTGCGTACAGACTAAAAAACACAGTTAGCCTTAACGGCTCGGTTACAAGAGGTATATGCCTCGTTGAGGACGGTGCGCTTGCGTCCGTTAAGGAAACGTACAGCATAGTAGTTGATAAGGACGGCGTTATAAGCGACGGCGAGGGCGGTGCGCTCGACGGAGAATCGCTTGTTTCCATGAACATGTGGGGATTTCACGCGAGTGTGCTTGAGAATATGAAAGAGGAATTTGACGCATTTCTGCGCACTATTCCTGACGGAGATATTAAGGCGGAATACGCATTGCCTACTATGGTCGATAAGCTTATCTCTTGCGGCAAGCTCCGTGTTGACGTGCTGAGCACGGATGCGGTTTGGTTCGGTGTTACCTATCGCGAGGACCGCGACTACGTAGCGGGAGAGCTTAAAAAGCTGCACGAGAGCGGAGTTTATCCAGAAAAAATATGAAAACATAAAAAGGTCTTGGAACAAAGTTCCAAGACCTTTTTGCTATAATATCTTTTGTGAAGTTTTTTGACTCCACCTTTTTTATAAAAAAGGTGGAAAAATCGCGTCCCCTCGTTCTTTAGTTCTTCAGCGAGTGAATGGGAGCAGGGATATGACCGCCGCGAGCTATAAAGTCCTCGCAGGTATAGTTGCTGAGCTTCATGATAGGCGCGTAGCCGAGCAGACCGCCGAACTCAACAGAGTCACCAACACCCTTACCGTAAGCGGGAATAACGCGAACGGCGGTAGTCTTGGTATTAGCCACACCAATTGAGATTTCGTCTGCGATAATGCCGCAGATGGTTGCCTCGGACGTATCTCCGGGAATTGCGATCATATCAAGACCGACGGAGCAAACCGCCGTCATAGCCTCAAGCTTTTCGAGAGAGAGCGCACCGCACTCAACTGCATCGATCATTCCTGCGTCCTCGGAAACGGGTATAAATGCTCCCGAAAGACCGCCGACGCGAGAGGATGCCATAACGCCGCCCTTCTTTACCGCGTCGTTAAGCAGAGCGAGAGCCGCCGTTGTGCCGTGTCCGCCGCAGCGCTCAAGTCCCATAGCCTCAAGGATATGAGCCACCGAGTCGCCGACTGCGGGCGTGGGAGCGAGCGAGAGGTCAACAATTCCAAAGGGAACGTCAAGCCTGCGAGACGCTTCGTTTGCAACGAGCTGACCCATACGGGTAATCTTAAATGCGGTCTTCTTGATAATTTCAGCAAGCTCGGTAAAGTCGCAATTGCCCGCGCGCTTGATAGCGGAGCTTACGACTCCGGGACCTGAAACGCCGACGCTTACGACCTTTTCCGCCTCACCTACGCCGTGGAATGCACCTGCCATAAAGGGGTTATCCTCGGGAACGTTAGCGAACACTACGAGCTTTGCGCAGCCAATAGACTGATTGTCGCGGGTAAGGTACGCGGTTTCCTTTATGATCTTACCCATAAGCGCAACTGCGTCCATGTTTATTCCTGCCTTTGAGGACGCTACGTTTACGGACGAGCAAACACGCTCGGTCACGGAAAGCGCCTCGGGGATAGACATGATAAGGTTACGGGCGTTATTGGTAAATCCCTTTTGAACGAGTGCGCCGTAGCCGCCGATAAAGTTTATACCGAGGGTGTTAGCCGCCCTGTCAAGGGTTTTAGCCATTTTTACGTAATCGTCGGGGGAGTACTTACCGCCGACCATGGAAATGGGAGTTACGGAAACGCGCTTGTTGATTATCGGTATTCCGTATTCCTTTTCTATGTCGCAGCCAACCTCTACGAGGTGCTCTGCGCTTGTGGTTATTTTATCGTAAATTCTGTCACAAACGACGTTTACGTCGTCGCCTGCGCAGTCGTAAAGGGAGATACCCATGGTGATCGTACGCACGTCAAGGTTCTCGTCCTTTATCATATTTATTGTTTCAAGAATATCGTTTGTATTTATCATGTCCTAACCTCAAATTCTGTGCATTGAGTTGAATATGTCCTCGTGCATTGCTCGAATATCAAGGCCGTTCTCCTTGCCGAGAGCATCAAGCTCCTCAACAAGAGAAGCAAACGGAATACTGAGGTCGTTAATTTCGATTACCATTATCATTGCGAAATATTCCTTGAGAACGCTCTGGGATATTTCAACTATGTTTCCACCGCGCTCAGCACACTTTGCGCTTACCTTTGCGATGATTCCTTTTGCGTCGTGTCCTACGACTGTTACTACTGCTTTCATCTTTTATCTCCTGTCTTTATTCTTTATTTCTCGGGATCGAGATATTTCCAATATGCTTTGATATAATTTATTCCTGACCATACCGTCATTACCGTTGAGAACAAAAGCGTTATGTAGGTAAGAGGTATGATGTTTCCGTTCCACGTAATTCCCGTAGCTCTCGAAAAAACATGCTGTACGACGGGCTCAAGCAGAGTCGTCGCAATTGCGACTATCTGGGATACCGTCTTGATCTTTCCAAGACTGTTAGCCGCGATCACAATACCCTCGCCGGTTGAAACGACAAGGCGCATCGACGTTACCGCAAGCTCGCGGAAAACGATGAGCAGCGATGAGAAAAATACAAGTGTCTTGATGTGGCTGAATTCGGGCTTGAAAAGTATTATGAACAGCGTACCGATGACGATAAACTTGTCTGCAACGGGGTCGAGAAACTTTCCGAAGTCGGTTATAAGACCGTACTTTCTTGCAATCTTGCCGTCAAGCATGTCCGTGATTGCCGTGAGGATAAACAACACCGCAACCAAAAAGCAGGAAAGCAGAAAGGGAATATACTCGAGCAAACCCACGAGCATAATTATGGGAACCATTATAAGTCTAAGAACAGTTAGCTTGTTTGGAAGATTCATTTTCATAATATTACCTCAATCCTCTATAATCGCTCTGCCAAGAAGATCGTAATCAACGACCTCTCGAATTTTTACATTGACAAATGATCCGGGAGCAATACGCTTTGATGCACGGAAGTAGATCTTTCCGTCGATCTCGGGGGCGTTCGCGGCATCTCTGCCGAAATGGACCTCGCTGACGGGATCGTAGTCCTCACACAGCACCGTAATCGTTTTGCCGACCATCTTTCGGTTGTTTTCTTCGTTTATTTCGATCTGCTCGCGCATGACGAGATCCATTCTGTCAAGCTTCACCTGCTCGTCTATCTGGTCGGGCATATCGTATGCCGCCGTGTCCTCCTCGCGGGAGTAGGTGAACACGCCTGCGCGATCAAATTTCGTTTCCTTTACAAACTCGCAAAGCTCAACGAAGTCCTCCTCGGTCTCACCGGGGAAGCCTACGATAAATGTTGTCCTTATGGTGATGTCGGGTATCTCGCGGCGAAGCTTTGATATAACGTCAAGTATCATCTGCTTGTCACCGTGGCGGTTCATTGCGCGAAGCATGTTGTTGCTGATATGCTGTATGGGTAGGTCTATGTATTTAAGTATTCTCGGATTATCTCTCATTTCTGCTACAAGAGCGTCGGTTATCTTGTCGGGGTAGCAGTAGAGAATTCTTATCCACGGAATGGACGTTTCCTCTGTGATCTTACGCAGAAGCTCTGCAAGCTTGTATTCGCCGTAGAGGTCGAGTCCGTAGCGTGTTGTGTCCTGCGCTACAACGCAAAGCTCGCGAACACCGAGAGCGTCCATCTGCTTTGCTTCCTTTATTATGTCTTCCATGGTACGGGAACGGAATTTTCCGCGTATCGAGGGAATTGCGCAGTACGCGCAGCGGTTGTCACAGCCCTCCGCAATTTTGAGGTATGCCATGTATTCGGGTGTCGTGAGAATTCTGTCGCCGCCAAGGCGTACAGCCTCCTTATCCTCAAAAGAGGAATACTTGCGCTTAGAGCCTTTTTTTCTTTTAACGGTAACTGCCTCGATCGCTTCAACTATGTTGTGTATGCTTCCAACACCGAGAACGGCATCTATTTCGGGAAACTCATCGAGAAGCTGCTCTCTGTAACGCTCTGCAAGACAGCCAGTTACTATAATTGCGCGCAACGAACGGTGCTTTTTGAGCCAAGCAATATCGAGTATGTTGTCGATCGCTTCCTTTTTTGCGCTTTCAATAAAGCCGCAGGTGTTTATTATAACTACGTCAGCTTCGGTTTCTTCTGGGGTTATCTCGTAGCCCGCCGATGCTACCTCGTGAAGCATGACCTCGGTGTCAAGCTGGTTTTTCGGACAGCCGAGAGAAACGAATCCTACTTTCATATCTTTTCCTTTCAAATGGGTTCGAATATTTTATAATTGATTATTCAAAAAGCGCGAGAAGCTCGTCTGCGGTATCAACAAGCGAGTCTGCGCCTAAAAGCTCGCTTCTCGGGCGGTAGCCCCACGTTACGGCAACTGAGTACATTCCAGAGTTCTTTGCCGTCAGCACGTCAACGTCGCTGTCGCCTATAAAGGCGCACTCGTCAGGGGATGCTCCAAACTCCGCCGCTATCATAAGAGGAACTTTCGGGTCGGGCTTCTTGGGGAGAGCTGTCTGCCCCATGGCATAGGTGATCTCGCCGTCGGGGAATAACAGAGCCACGATTTTTTTGACGTACGCATCCTGCTTGTTGGAAAGCACCGCGATCTTGCAGCCACGCTCAATGAGCATCTTTATCGCTGTATCAACTCCGTCGTAAGTGCCGTCAATATTTGCGTAGGTCTCTTCGTAAAAAGCGTCGTAGTCGGCAAGCACTCGGTCGACAAGCTCGGAGTCGTTCTGCTTGTCCACGGGCATTGAGAGCCTGATAAGCTCACGCGCTCCGTTGCCGATAGCCGCTCTCGTCTCTTCGTAATCCCGTTCGGGGAAGCCGTATTTATTCATAGCCATGTTTACTCCGTCGCGTATGGAGTATATGGTGTCGGCAATAGTGCCGTCAAGATCGAATATCAAAACCCGCTTTTTCATTGTCGGTTCCTTTGCATAATAATCTAAATTACATTATATCATAAAAGTCAGGTCGTGTCAATATTTCTTGATTTTCTTTGAATAAGAAAAAATAAACAATCCGACATAAAATGCTTGATTTTAGAGTGAAAATGTGTTACAATATTGGGGAACGAAAAGGAAAGGAGAGAATCCGTGGCGGACAAGAAGTCGGGAACGCGAACTATCGCGCAGAACAAAAAAGCATATCACGAGTATTTCGTTGATGAAAAGTACGAAGCGGGCATATCTCTTTTCGGAACAGAGGTCAAGAGTATTCGCGCAGGTGCGGTAAACCTTAAGGACTCGTATTGCTCGTTTAAGAACGGCGAGCTTTATGTGCTTGGTATGCACGTAAGTCCTTATGAAAAGGGAAATATCTTTAACCGAGAGCCGCTGCGCGAGCGCAAGCTTTTGATGCACCGCAGAGAGCTTAATAAGCTGTTTGGGCTTGTGGCACAAAAGGGATTTACTCTTGTGCCGCTGTCACTTTACTTTTCGGGCAAAAACGTAAAGGTAGAGGTCGGACTTTGCCGAGGCAAGAAGCTTTATGATAAGCGTGATACAGCGGCGAAGAACGAGGCGAATAGGGAAATGGACAGAAGAATCAAGGAGCAGTCGCGCTACGACTGAATTTTACCTTTTCACTTCTCACTATTACTTCTCACCTCAAATATGGGTCCGTAAAGGTTTCGACGGGGATTTTGAGGTATAATAAGCGGGTAGAGCCGGGCAATCTCTATAAAGGCCTAAATTAAAAATAAACGCTAACAATAAAACTGTAGCAATGGCTGCCTAAGGGCAGTGCCGTGGCATAAGCCACCCGTTCCTCCGAGGAGTATCGCGACCTCGGACTGAGCGTCATTTGAGCGGTGAACGTGCATCGGTGTTTCGCCATTGAACCGATCACGCAGAAAAGGGCTACCCAAGTAAGCGGCTTGTCCGTTGACGGCTTACAAGGGGAAATTTAATCAACGGAATGCACCCGGAGAAGGTTATATCAAGAGGTTTTCGGACAGGGGTTCGACTCCCCTCGGATCCACCAAAAAGAGAGAGGCACGCAACCGCGTGCCTCTCTCTTTTTGATGAATCCTCAGGAGAACCCCCTCGCGCCGCTCGCGGCGCGAATAGGGGTTCGCATTTTGCGAGCAAGGCGATGGGAGCTTGCTCACGAGAGCCGCGAGCAAAAATATTCGCCGAAGGCGAACCTCCCTTCGCATCTACTCGAAGCGGTGAAAGAAAAGGATACACTTATTGGTGTTTTCGTTTTTAAGTATTGAGTTTATAAATTATTGAATCAAATTATATTTATTGAGTTGACTTAATATGTACTTTATGTTATACTATATTAGGAACCATATCGTGGAAGTTCGTCTGTGCCGTATCTCTTTATAGAGGGTAAACGCAAGCCTTTCGATCAAGCCGAACGATGGTTCTTTTTTTGCATAAAAATGCGTTTCCTTGATAATGTTATACGATCCTTTAAGGAGGAATACCCTCCTTGGTGAATGAAACCCCGAGAAAACAGTTGCGAAATTCGTTTTATTGTGCTATAATTATCACGATAACATAAGAAAGGGAATTTTATTATGTCAAAAGCTAAAAAAATAATTATAGCTGCCATATCCGCTACCTGTGCAATTCTCATTGGCCTTGGCTGCTTTTTCGGTATAAGCTACTATCGCAAAAACCAAATAACCTTTACGGTAAACGATACGCTACCCGACGGAAATGGCAAGGAAGCGACTGTCATTCTCTTGTGCGGACAGTCAAACGCATCGGGGTGCAGTCTTGACGAATACTTAAAGAAAAACGTTTCCGCCGAAAAATACGCCGAATATCAAAACGGTTACGATAACGTATATATCAACTATTTGTCGGGCGCAAACAGATCTGGGGGATTTGTAAAATGCGCAACCTTGCAAGGAGAGCTTGAAGGAGCTTTCGGCCCCGAGCTTGGTCTTGCGGAAAAGTTGCACGAGCTATATCCCGATAGAGCATTTTTCATAATAAAATGCGCGTGGGGCGGCACCAATCTCTTTTCGCAGTGGCTCTCTCCTTCTTCAAGGGGCAGAACAGGCGATCTTTACAAGCAATTTGTGGCATACGTAGAAGCAAGCGTTGAATATCTTGTTTCCAAAAACTACGACGTTAAAATTGAGGGAATGTGCTGGATGCAGGGCGAGTCGGACTCGTTTTCGGTGGAAGCCGCCGAGGGCTACGGCGAAAATCTCAATAATTTCATCGAGGATATGAGAAAAAAATTTTCAAAATATGCGGCTGAGGACGGGATAGCATTTGTTGACGCTTACATAGCCGACAATCCCGTTTTTTGGGTGTATTGCGACGAAGTAAACAAATGCAAGGACGAGGTCGCAAAAAAATCTCCGATGAACGCGCTGATAGATACCATATCCGCAGAGCTTGACTGCACACAGGAGCCCGAGGGCACGCCCGATATTGCTCACTACGATTCGATGAGCCAAATTACGCTCGGTCATCTTTTTGCCGAGCAGCTCGTACCCTTTTTGAGGACATAGAAACATATATTTTGATATTACGAACAGAAAGAGCAAGAACAGAAGGATTTTTCTCCTTCTGTTCTTGCTCTTTTAAATTTGTTTGGATCAAAGTCCCGACACAAGCTGTGCCACTGCGACCACGATGGGCATGGTTGCGATAGACAAAAGCGAGGTCATTCCGACGCCCTGCGCAGAAAAGCGAGGCGAGATGTCGTAAAGCTCTGCAAGCATGGAAACTGCCGTTGCCGACGGCATGCACGTGAGCGCTGTCGCAAAAAGTATCCAATCCGTGCTGAACGGCAAGAACAGAGAGCCGAGCTTCATGATGCCGCACACTGTAAGGGGGATCAAGACGAGCTTGAAAAGGCAAAGGTAGTAAAGCTTGCCCGAAACGAAGACCTTGCGCAGACTTACTGTAGACAGAAGCGCGCCTATAATAAGCATTGAAACGGGGGTGCAGAGTCCCGAAACGTACATCAGAGTATCAGATGCAAACGGCAAAGTCGCTTTAAGACTAAACCCTTGAAGCGCCGGTATGGCGGGGAGCAGGAATATCGCAATTCCAATAAGACTTGGAATGGTGCCCTTGTTTATAAGCGCCTTTTTCGGAGTCACCTTAATATCGTCTCTGTGTCTTCCGAGAATACTCATACCGAGCGTCCAGAGAAGAATATTAAAGCTTATCATTATAAACGAAGCCTGAAACGCGCCTGTATCGGGGAAGAGCGCACCCAGAATGGGAATGCCTATAAAACCCGTGTTTCCGAATACCATTGAGAATTCCAGTATCTTTCGCTCATCCATGTGCTTTATTTTTATGCACACGACGTAAGCGATAGCGCCCATAAACAGATGCACGCCAAAGCCGAGCAGAAGCGTTTTAAGGCCGAGCAAAAGGTTTTCCTTAGTATACGGCTGGGAGGTTATCGAATAGATTATAAGCGCAGGCTGACCGATATTTATTATGAGCGACGACAGCTTTTTCGAGGCGACCGAGTCAATAATGCCTCTCTTGCCTGCTATATATCCTATAATAAGCAGGATAAACAGCGTCGCTATTGTAATGAGAAACGATTTAAAATCCATTTTTGATTCCTTTGCGTATATCAGATTATGGAATCTATTTTTTCCTTGATTGCCTTCATGTCGGCAAGCATTTCTTCTTTTTTGTGGGGGTCCCGCAAAAGAAGCGCGGGGTGATAAACTGCGGTTATGTAGAAGTTGCCCTTCTTAAACCAAACGCCGTGCTCCTTGGTGATCTTGAAGTCGGGCTTTATTAAGCGCATGGCGGAAATTCTGCCAAGGCAGACGATGACCTTGGGATTTATCAGCCTTACCTGTCTGCGCAAGAATTCGATGCAGGCATCCTCCTCGGCGGGGAGTGGATCGCGGTTTTTTGGCGGACGGCATTTTAGAATATTTGCAATATATACGTTTTCTCTCGGAATGTCAACGGCAAAAAGGTATTGGTCAAGCAGCTTTCCTGCTCTGCCCACAAAGGGAATACCTGTCTTATCCTCGTTGTCACCGGGGGCTTCGCCGACGAAAAGCACGTCGGCATTCTCGTTTCCCACGCCGAAAACGCAGTTTGTTCGAGTTTTACAAAGCTCGCAGGCAGTACAGCTCTCACAGTCCGCGCGCAGCTTTTCCCATGAATCGCTCATTTTTTTATCCTTTCAACGCTTAAAGCGTTATTTTTCTTGCTTCGAGATAATATCTCTTGTCCTCGGCGTGTCCCATCGAAAAGGTCTTGCGGGGAAGCGCACCGTCGAAAATGACCGTCTTAAAGAGGTCTGCCTTGCCCATACCGTCGAATATAAAGCCGATAGCGCTATTGCGGAGAGCGAGCGTTTCGGTGGAATTTATTCCGTGAATGTAGTCGACCTCGGCGCCGTCGTGACTCTTTATGTATTCGTCGATAAAGTCCTGAAGCGTTCCGACGGTGAGCTGGCGCACGGGCGCATCTACCGTTAGCGTGCCCTCGCCCTCGGCGCTTACGTAGCGCACAGTCTGCGCGCTTGCCGAGCCGTCGAGTGTACTCGCGTACTTTTTTAGCTCTGCGAGCACGTCAGTGGGATCAACTCCGAACATAACACGATAGATAGGCTCGAATTTGAGAGAAGCGTCGTGGACGTTTACCACCTCAACGAGCGCGTATCTTGCGGGGTGAGTGCTTGCGGCATCATCACCGATACGTGCCTTTATTTCCTCGTAAGCCGCCTTTGCGGACGCGAGAGAGTGATTTCCGTCGCCGACAGCAAAGAGCAGGGGCGCGAGATTTCCCTCACCGTAGCGCTCTGCCATTTTTTCGGGGGAAATGAGATTATCAAGTGCTGCTGTGAGCAACTTTTTCTCCTCACACGAGAGGAAACGTCCCTTTATGTGTCCGCCACCAAGCATGAGCTCGGTGTCGTAAGCGATCTCTCCGTCCTTACCCGTAAGCGGCTCAATTACAGAGAAATCGGGGTCGTCAATAAGCATCATTACGTGAGGAAGCTCAATAGCTGCACCGCGTCTTATCGCAACGCGCGGAGGTATTCTCTCGACAACGGTCGCTTCTGTTGCGCGAATGAGCGCGTTTGCGCCTTTTTTGTAGTCGTACTCCTCAAGATCAACCGCAAGCACGACTCCGCGACGCACGTCGCCGTCGGACTGCGTTCTTTCAACGTATATCATGGAGTCCTTATGCTCGGTGAGAACGCCGTTGAGGTACTCCTTCATGGTCGAGTTTATCTTTGAAATGCGCGACTCTGTTTCACTAAGATATACCTCTGGGAGAATAAGACGCAAGGTTGAGGGCGCGTCGCCTACCTCGCGCTCGGCGCTCTCCCAGTATTCGGGCTCGCTCGTGAATTGGTCGCAGGCAACTACTGCCCATTTTTTTGCATCTGTTTTGGTCATATCGGGCAGAAGAATGTCTGCCGCCTTAAAGCATCTTTTCATGTCGTTCTGTTCCTTTGATAGTTTTAACAATTTGGATTTTTAAGCTCTTTGTTTATCGTAAGCGCGGCGCGCATGACCGCCGCCTGCGTTTTTCCGTCGATTATCTCACCGCGCATTATCAAGCCGACAAGCTCGTCAACGGGGATCTTGACTATCTCTATAAATTCGTCCTCGTCGAAGTCGGTCTCGCCGAATTCAAGCCCCTCGGCTAAGAACATATGTATTCGCTCGTCGAGTATGGCGGGGGAGGAGAAATACTCACCCATGTAGGTGATCTTTTTAGCGGTGGCGCCCGTTTCCTCGCGAAGCTCGCGCACGGCGGCATCAAGCGGTATCTCGTCCTTTGAGTCAAGCTTGCCCGCAGGAATTTCAAGCACCGTTCTGCCTACGGCATATCTGTACTGGCGGACGCAGATTATCTCGCCCTCGTCGGTGACGGGAACTACGCATACAGCCCCCATATGGCGGCAGTATTCTCGAAAGCCCTCCTTGCCGTTCGGAAGATATATCTCGTCGCGGTATAGGTGAAGCACCTTGCCGTCGAAGATAAGCTCGGACGATTTTTTCGTTTCAATAAATTCCTCGTCAGCTTTTTTGAAAATATCGTTAGTGTTGAGCATATGTACCCTCCGCGCAAGTATATAATAAATAATTATACAACAATTTTTATCCAAAATCAATAGAGATATTGCAAATTTAACTTGAATATTGCGCTTGGATATGGTAAAATGTATTCGTAGAAACTTGAAAGGACGTTTTTTATGAAGCACGTTGATATATATACGGACGGGGCATGCCGCGGCAATCCAGGCAAGGGCGGCTGGGGCGCGATACTCGTTTTCGGAAACGTTGAAAAGGAGCTTTCGGGCGGAGAGGCTATGACGACCAACAACAGAATGGAGCTGCTCGGCGCTATTCGTGCCATGGAAGCGCTCAAAGAACCCTGCGAGATAACTCTTACCTCGGACTCCAAATATCTTACCGACGCGATAAACCAAGGCTGGCTTGAGTCGTGGAAGAAGCGCGGCTGGAAAAAGGCAGACAAATCTCCCGTGCTTAACGTCGAGCTTTGGCAGAGAATAGACGAGCTTATAAGCGTTCATAAGGTTACTTTTGTGTGGGTTCACGGACATGCGGGGCATCACTATAACGAGCGCTGCGACGCGCTTGCAACCGCGTTCGCGGATACGCTTTGAGGGAAAGCAGGCAAATTAAATTTTAAATATTGCATTTATATGAAAAGGACAGTCGAGGACGCCTGTCCCTACAGCCTATTAAGATAGCTACGCTCTGATTTTTTTGCTTGTACTTACACTCAAAATAATTGTAAGAGTTATATTTTAATTTACGGATTGTAGGGACAGGCGTCCTCGACTGTCCGTAAAAAATATCGGTACGCACAAATAAAATTTTGTAGCCGAGGCTCGGTTTAAGAAAAGCCTTCCCCAGCGGGGGAAGGGGGACCGCTTGCGGTGGATGAGGTGTCCATGATTCAATTCATTCTTAACACCTCATCCGTCATTGACTCGCATGGGCGGCTCGTCAATGCCACCTGTCTCGCTGCGCCTCGGTCACGCTCGCGTTCTGACAACACTCACTGTTGTCATTCATTACGCTCGCGCCGCTTCGCTACCTCACAAGGGAAGGCTAACGCTTACGGAACTCTATCCGCTTTTACAACCTTACTCACTATCTCAAAACTTTATAAACAATCAAAGGGGCTGGCTCGTAAGAGTCAGCCCCATGGTTGTATCACGAAAACCCCGCCATAGTGGCGGGGTTGAATAGAGGTTAACCGATGAGAAGAAAAAGAATAAAGGATTAAGAAGAAAGTAAAAAAGAGAGCTTGTAGGGACAGGCGTCCCCGACTGTCCGAGAAAACAAAGGATTAAAACAGAAATATGGTTGATGGAGTATTTTTACGATGTGTGAGGCATGGGAAGAAAAATTCACACAATTGCAAAGAGAAACTTTATATCTCAATATGGACAGTCGAGGACGCCTGTCCCTACAAGTAACAACAAGACCCCAAAAGCATCCGTTTACGGATAGTAAGTAACAATTGCGTGGCTGGCAGGCCAATAAAAGACGAACTTGTGCGCAGCCAGTATTATTAGGGCTATGCCCGAAACTGAAATACCCCCCGTTTCTGATATGCACCTCCAAAAGTGTCTAACTTTTGGGGTGCATATCATTCACGGGGGGATATTTATTTATATTTTATTTTATAACGTTATATCTCCATCCGTGCAATGTATTGTTTTGATACTGCTGCCGTTGCCCCGCCAGTCGTATTTCGTAATTTCATTCCACTGTGCCTTGGTTCCGTTAAATCTTATGCCCCTGAGTCCGGTACAGCCCAAGAACGCAGAAGAGCCAATGCTCGTAACGCTGTTGGATATCGTAATGCTCGTAAGTCCGTTACAGCTGGAGAACGTAGAAGAGCCAATGCTCGTAACGCTGTCCGGTATTGTAATGCTCGTAAGTCCGCTACAGCCATAGAACGCAGAAGAGCCAATGCTCGTAACGCCGTTGCCTATCGTCACGTTTGTGAGCTCGGTACAACCAGAGAACGCACGCGCACCAATGCTCGTAACGCTGTCGGGGATAGTTATGCTTTTAAGATTGATTGCTCCCGCAAAAGCTTCGTCCAATATAGTGGAAACACTCTTTTTGTTATATTCTGAAGGAATAACGATTTCTTCGAGATATTTTGCAGTGCCTGCTGATACGGCGTAGGTTTCGTCGGGGAGGGGATAAAATTCAAGTCCTGCAGTGCCATCTTTACTCATGATGCTCGATATGCCAAAGCATGCGCTAAGGCAAGAGAGAAGCGACAGCAACACTGTGAGTGCCAAAATTACCGAAATTGATTTTTTGAGATTTTTCATTTTCATTCTCCTTAAAATGTTTTTGTCATTTCGGTGAAAATAAAAAGGTGCGACAACCAGAGTCGTTACACCGAAAAACGCAGACTCCAATTGTCGCCAAACAAATCGAAATGATATGGGAATAAATCCGACATATTCAACCTTCGAGGAATTTGCATTTTTACCAAATTCAAAAAAAGTTGAGATGCCGAAAAAGGGTATAAAAGCCCAAAAGACAAAAATATCCCATTATCAAGTATTCGATTTGTTTGGCACTCTCATTATAGCACAAGTTTTGAAGTTTGTAAATACGTTATTGAAAAATAAAGAATACTGCAAAGAGGCGGTGTGTAGAGATTTACGTCAAAATGCCCGACAGCAGAAGGCAAGCCCCGCCCATGAGCGCGGCTTTTATTAGGTGAGCGAGGACGTAGGGCTTTATTTCAAACGGCGCGTCGGAGCACATTGAAACCGTCTGAAAATGGACGGAGAGTCCCGACCAGCCGACGGCAATTCCGCACAGCGCAAGACTCCATTCGGCGCCCATCTCTCCTATGCGGGCAACGCCCGACGTAAGCTCGAAAAAGGAGAATATAAGGGCGGTTGCGGTATCGGAAAGCTCAAAAAGGGAAAGCGTACTCTCGACTACTCCGAGAAACGCGCAAAAGAAAACGACGAATGCGCAGACGGACACCATGCCTGCGGCAGCGCTTGTGACGGCGTGTGTGAAAACGCCCGCAAACCCCATTGATTTTTTGTTTTGAGGTGCGGATTGCGGTGTCGGTTCGGATTTATCCCAAAGAGCTATTACCGCACCTATAAGCGCGGAAATTAAGATAGATAAGACGTACAACACCACTCCCACAAGGGGGGAGCCAAAGGTTTCCTTACCGACAGCCCCGATAAGAAAGGCAGGACTTGGCGTGCTTGTTATGCATACCGCGCGCTTATATTCTGAAAAGCTTATATGCTCACTCGCATAAAGCTCACAAAGGGAGCGCGCACCTACGGGAAATCCGCAAAGCCAGCCGATAATTACAGCCCCCGTAGCGTCCTCGCCTATTTTGAATATGCGCCGAAAAAGTCTTGAAGGGAGCTTACAAAGTGCCCTTAACGCTCCGCTTTCGATGGCGATAGATGACAGCACCATAAAAGGGAAAAGCGCGGGAATGAGGCGCGTCCCGCAAAGGTAAAGTCCATTCTGTACCCAAAGAGAAGCGGCAGAAGCATTTTTGAAAAACAGAATAATGACGAAAAGGCTCATGAAGGCAAAGGCATAGCGCCGTTTTATGACTGTTTTATGTGTGCCTTGCCGTTTCCCTGTTTCGATAAGAGTCATTTAAGAGCCTCCGTGGGCATAAAATATTTTGAATAAATGCGCTCGGTAAATCTTACTGCCAGACAGCTTTAAATATGACTTACAGGCGCTTTGGAGGACACATGACGAAGAAAAACAAAAATTCAGGTGCGGATACTCCGCGCCTGCGGGAGCGGCTCTGCCACGCGCTCGATATAAAGCCCGATATTTTCCTCGGAGAGACGCTTATTGAGCTGCGCGGGCGCAATTCGCTTACTGTGCGGGGCGGTGGCGGCATCACCGCTTACGGAGATAAGGAAATAAGGTTCAAGCTAAAAAAAGGGGAGCTTTCCGTGAGGGGGGAGCGACTTGCTTGCGCGTCGTTTGAGAGGGGAGCGGCGGTGGTTGACGGCAATATTTTTTCCGTGAGCTTTGAGGAGGACGCATGATACATCCGCTTTTGTTTTTAGTCGGCTATAAAATAGTTTCCGTTCCCGAAAAAAACGGGGTTGATTTTGTCAATTTCTGCGCGCAGAACGGCTGTCGATATCACAGCATGGGCAAGCGGCAAACAGACGGCGGCGAGCGCCTTTTCTTTCGCATGCATATCATATCCGCGTCGCGCGCGCATCTTTTGCGGGAAAGACACGGTGTTGACATCAAGACCGAGAGCACCCACGGCATTCCTTTTTTGGCGCTCGGCGCATTAAAGCGCCCGGGGCTTCTGCTGGGGCTTGCCGTTTTCTTTTTTCTTACACTTGCATCGGGGCGTGTTATCTGGGACGTGAGGATAGAGGGCAACGAGCGCGTTAGCGACTCCGAGATAATAGCGCTCTTAAAGGAGAGCGGAATGGGAGTTGGGGACACGCTCGCCGACATTGACGTCGACGGAACGGAGACGCGGTTTTTGATCGCCTCGGACGAAATATCGTGGATCGCGATAAATATTTCGGGCACGGTTGCCGACGTCGAGGTAAGAGAGGTCGAGCCCGTGGTGCCTAAGACAGACGACGGAGTTATCGCATCAAACCTCGTTTGTAGCAAAAACGGCGTTATAGTCGGCTTCGAGGAGGTAAGGGGGAACATAGTCGTCGCTATCGGAGATGCTGTAAGCGAGGGCGACTTGCTTGTAGGCGGAGTTTACGGAACGGCAGACACACCGCTTCGGGTTACACGCTCGCGCGGAAAGGTATTTGCACTGTGCGATAATCGCTACGAGATAAAAGTTCCGCTCGCTTACACTCAAAAAACGTATACTGGAAGAAAAAAGGTTAAAAAAACACTTATTTTCTTTGAAAAAGAAGTAAAATTTTTTGAAAATAGTAGAAATTTGTATACAACTTATGATACAATAAGAAGGGAAGAATATTTAGATCCCTTTGGGCTTGGCAAATTGCCTATCGGGATACGGACGGTGGAGTACACGGAATACGTCGAGGTCGATGCCCTCAGAACGGAGGACGAGGCTCTCGCCGAGGCAAATTTTCTTCTTTGGCAAAGGGTTTACGGCGAAAACCCCGATGCGACTCTTGAAACAAAAAGACTTACGGGACGGCTTGAGGGCGATGTGTACGTGCTTGACGCGGCGATCAGGACTGTCGAGAACGTAGCTGTGGAGAGAGTTATTGAGGTTGAGCTAACATCAATATCGGATTACAAAAACAAGAGAGGGGCGGATAAAGAATGGAAAAATACGCAAGGACGGTAAAGATCGATTCCTCGGAAATAACGGCGCGCCTTTTTGGAAGCTTTGATATTAACGTGCGAATGCTCGAAAAGAGCTTTGACGTGAGTATCCACAACCGCGCGGGTGAGGACACCGACGCGGTGATAATCACGGGAGAGAGCAAGGAAAACGTAGATATGGCGGCGGATGCCGTCAGATATCTTAAAAACATGGCGAAGTACAACGAAACGCTGACAGAGCAGCAGGTTGGCTACGTTATGGAGATGGTCAAGGAGGGGAATACGGCGGAGCTTGCCGATATGGAGGGCTCTTGCATCTGTATTACCACTCGCGGCAAGCCCATAAAGGCAAAGACTGTCGGACAGCGTAGATACGTTGAGGCTATTGAAAAGAATACGGTGGTGTTCGGTATAGGTCCTGCGGGAACGGGTAAGACCTTTTTGGCGGTTGCGATGGCGGTAAAGGCGCTTCGTGAAAAGCAGGTATCAAGAATAATCCTTACGCGTCCCGCAATTGAAGCGGGCGAGAAGCTCGGATTTTTGCCGGGCGATCTACAAAGTAAGATAGATCCCTATCTTCGTCCGCTTTACGACGCGATGTATGAGATGATGGGCGCTGAAAACTACGCGCGCCAGCTTGAAAAGGGAATTATCGAGATAGCGCCGCTTGCATACATGCGCGGAAGAACGCTTGACGATTGCTTTATCATACTCGACGAGGCGCAGAACGCCACCCCAGAGCAGATGAAAATGTTTCTGACGCGTCTTGGCTTTAACTCAAAGGCTGTCATCACGGGCGACCTTACGCAAACCGACCTTCCGTCAGGACAAAGAAGCGGACTTGCGGTGGCTGTCAAAATACTCGACGACATCGAGGACATAAAAATACACGCATTCACCGACAAGGACGTGGTGCGCCACAAGCTCGTACAGCAGATAATAAGAGCTTATGAAAAATACGAAAAAGCGGCTGCGGAGAGAACAGCGGCATCAAGAAACAACAAAAGGCAGGGAGATAAAAAATGAAAACGGGACTTATGATATACTTCATGAACGAATCGGGCGAGGACGTTACCTACAAGCAGAAAATGCTGCTTCGCGAGGCGGTAAAGGCGACGCTTGACTACGAGGGATTTCAGAATGACGTGCAGATCTCCGTCACATTTGTGGACGACGAGGGAATACGCGCGATAAACAATAGCTACCGAAATATCGATAAGGCGACGGACGTGCTGTCTTTCCCGCTTACCGACTTTGAGGGCGGCGAGGAGCCCCCTACGGACGAGCCTGAGATAGCGCTTGGCGACATCGTGATCTCGCTTGAGCGCGCAAGAGCGCAGGCGGCGGAATTCGGACATTCCTTTGACAGAGAAATAGCGTTTCTGACGGTACACTCCATGCTTCATCTTCTCGGCTACGACCACGTTGACTCCGAGGAGGACGACAAGGAAATGAGAGCGCGACAGAGCGCAATACTTGAAAAAATAGGACTTGGAGTAAAGTGATGAAAAAAACGGGATTTATAGCGATAGTAGGCAGACCGAACGTTGGAAAATCAACGCTTATGAACTCAATTCTCGGCGAGAAGGTGGCAATAGTTTCAAGTAAGCCGCAGACGACGAGAAACAGAATTACGGGAATACACACCCGAGGCGAGGAGCAGTTCGTTTTCCTTGACACGCCGGGTATGCACAGCCCCAAGAATACGCTTGGCGAGTACATGGTCAAGGCGGCGGACAGTACCATGCGCGACGCAGACGCGGTAGTGCTCGTCGTTGACGTGGCGAAGGATATAAGCACCGTTGAGGAGAACGTTATCGCGTACCTCAAAAAGAGTGGTATTCCCGCGCTTATCGCGATCAACAAGATAGATACCTGTAACCGTGAGCAGATAGCGCAGACAATAGCGAAATATGCGGACAAGCACAGCTTCGAGGCTTTCGTTCCGATAAGCGCAAGAAGCGGCAAAAATGTTAAGGAGCTGCTTGACGAGTGCTCAAAATTCCTTAGTGAGTCGGAGTGGTTTTTCCCCGACGATATGGTGACAGACCAGCCTGAGCGACAGATCGCGGCGGAGATAATTCGTGAGAAGATCCTCAGAACGCTCAATAAGGAAATACCCCACGGCACGGCTGTGGTCATAGAGGAATTTAAGGACGAGGGAAGCCTTGTAAGTATTCGCGCGGAGATATTCTGTGAAAAGGCTTCGCACAAGGGAATTATCGTAGGTAAGAACGGCGCGGCGCTCAAGCTCATAGGAACTTACGCGCGCGAGGATCTTGAAAAGCTTTTTGGTACTAAGGTATATCTTAATCTTTGGGTAAAGGTTAAGGAAAACTGGCGCGAGAGCGCTAGGACCGTTGGTAACTTCGGTTACAGAGACGAGGAATAAGATTTTTAGATTGGGGGTGCGGTCATGAGAGATACCTGCGACGGGCTGGTTATACGCGAATGCGCTTACGGCGAGAATGACAGACTCGTGACCGTGCTTACGGAAAAAGGGCAGTCGGTCATGATTGCCAAGGGTGCGCGCTCAATGAAAAGCAAGGTCCTGGCGGTTTGCCGTCTGTTTACCTATGCGAATTTTGAGTATTACGAAAAAAACGGAATGAAGTGGCTCTCGGGCGGCTCGGTAAACGATAGCTTTTTTGGCCTCAATACCGACATACGCGGCTTTGCTCTCGCGTCGTATATTGTTCAGCTTGCCGCTGAAATTACAGGCGAGGAGGTTGACGCAAGTCGCACGCTCCGCATGACGCTTAACTCCCTATATGCAATTGAAAACAATCTGAAGCCGCTCCCGCAGATAAAGAGCGCGTATGAGATTTTTGCTGCTGAGGAGTCGGGATTTTCCCCCGATCTTTCGGAGTGCATACGCTGCAACTCGGAAAAGGTGGATTCCTCGTGGCTTGACGTTATGAACGGCGGACTCGTTTGCGAGGACTGCATGAGGTCGAGGGGCGGCGCTGAACGTGTCGCGGCAGAGGGCGTTGACGCTACTATGACGAGCACCGTTCTCGTGCCTATGAGTGCGCCTGCGGTTGCCGCTTGGAAATACGTATCGGGCGCACCGCTCAAACGCATATTCGCGTTCAAGATCGAGGGAGAGGAGCTTTCGACGCTTGAGCGCGCAAGCGAAACCTACATTATAAACCATCTTGAAAGAAATTTTGAAACTCTTGAGTTTTATCATTCCATAAAGGAGTAACATGAGTATAACTGAAAAAACGCTGGTAACTCTTGAATTTGATAAAATAAGACAGATGCTTGCCGACAGCTGTCCCACAAAGGGCGCAGCGGAGGCGGCAAGGTCGTTATATCCCGCGACGTATCTCGAGGCAGCCTTAGCAAGACAGACGGCGACGAGTGACGCGAAGCGCCTCTCGGATGCCAAGGGAATGCCCTCCTTCGGCGGAGTCGTAGACGTTTCGGACGTGTGCGAAAGAGCGCTTAAGGGCGCTGTGCTGACGCCTCGCGAGCTTCTTGACGTTGCCGTGCTTTTGCGCTCGTCAAGACAGCTTCTTGACTATATACGCTCAAACAGACTCTTTGAAACCTCGCTCGACGAGGTCTTTGAGCGACTGATACCCAACCGCACGCTTGAGGACAGAATAGCACGCTCGATTATCTCCGAGGAGCTGATTGCCGACGAGGCAAGCCCCGCGCTTGCGGACGTAAGGCGCAAGATAAGAGCGGCTAACGTAAAGGTAAGAGAAACGCTTGCAAGATATACGGGCGGAAGCTATTCCAAGTACTTGCAGGAAAACATAGTAACGCAGAGAAACGGACGCTTCGTTATCCCCGTCAAGGCAGAGCACAGGAACGAGATCAAGGGACTTATACACGACACGTCATCGTCGGGCGCGACTATATTTATTGAGCCCATGGCGGTGGTTGAGGCTAACAACGAGCTTGCGATGCTCGAGTCGCGCGAGGCGCACGAGATCGAAAAGGTGCTTGCGGATTTATCTGCGGCGGTAGCGGGAATATCTCCGTCGTTAAATCTTAATTACAGAAACGTCACGCAGCTTGCTTTTACATTCGGCTGTGCGGAGCTGTCAAGAAAAATGGACGCCTGCGAGCCGATACTCACCGAGGAGCGCGCTTGCCGACTTTTGCGTGCGCGACACCCGCTTATAGATAAAAAAAGCGTCGTTCCCGTAACCCTTTCGATAGGCGGCGAGTATGACACACTCATAATTACAGGCCCCAACACGGGCGGTAAGACGGTAACGCTTAAAACTCTCGGACTTTTCTCGCTTATGGCGCAGTCGGGACTTCATTTGCCCTGCGACGAGGGAAGCGGAGTATGTATTTTTGAGAGTGTGCTTGTTGACCTCGGTGACGAGCAGAGCATAGAGCAATCTCTCTCTACCTTTTCCTCTCACATGGTAAACATTGTAAGTATTTTAAAGGAGAAGGATTCAAGATCCCTCGTGCTTTTCGACGAGCTTGGAGCGGGAACAGACCCTGTTGAGGGCGCGGCTTTGGCTATTGCGGTTATTGAGGACGTGCGCGCGGCAGGCGCTATGTGTATGGCTACGACTCACTATACCGAGCTTAAAACGTACGCGCTTGACACGGACGGAGTATGTAATGCTTCGTGCGAGTTTGACGTTGAAACGCTTCGACCGACCTACAAATTAATAATAGGAACACCCGGCAAATCCAATGCGTTTGCCATTTCCTCAAAGCTCGGACTCCCCGAAAAAATAGTAAAGCGCGCAGAGTCGCTCGTCGGAAGCGAGAACAAGAAGCTTGAGAGTGTACTTGGTGAGCTTGAGCTTTTGCGTCAGCAGACGGAAAAGCAGCTATACGAAGCCGAAAAGCAGAGAGTAGAATATGAGAGCTACAAAAAAGCGGCAGAGGCGGATATTGCAAAGCGTCTTGCAGACTCCGAAAAAGCCCTTGAAAATGCACGCGCAAAGGCGCAGAATATGGTTGACAGCGCCAAGCTTTCAAGCGACTTTATTATGGAGCAACTCGACAGAGTGCAGAAGCAGCGCGAGTCGGAAAGACTCGGCAAGGAGCTGGCTGAGGCTCGACGCGAGATAAGAGAGCATTTGAGAACTCACAGTGATAGCTTCGATCCCGTGGTGCACAGAAAGCTTGATAACTACAAGCTGCCCAGAGCCTTAAGAAAGGGCGACGAGGTCTATGTTGTAAGCCTTGACAAGACGGGCGTGCTTACCGACGATCCATCGGGCGGTAAGGTCGGAATACAGATAGGGATTATAAAGACCAAGGTGGCGGTAAGTGACCTTCAGCTTATCGAGGACTCACATGCAAAGAAGAAAAATGAGAAAAAGAGCGCACCGCTTAAAGTTACCGTTAACCGTGATTTTCGTGGAGAAATAGACGTTCGCGGAAAAACGGGCGATGAGGCTTGGAGTGTCATTGATAAGTATTTTGACGATGCGGCAATAGCAGGCTTCCATAGTGTTCGCGTTATTCACGGCAAGGGAACGGGCGCGCTGAAAAACGCTCTTTGGGCTTATCTTAAAAGAGATCCCCGCGTGGCAAGCTTCCGTATCGGACAGTTTGGCGAGGGCGACGGCGGCGTTACGGTCGTTGAGCTTAAGTGAGTACGCGAGGATGCGAGGATGCGAGGATGCGAGGATGCGATTTTCGCGCTTTTTGTAAAAAGCGCGGCAAAAACTTTTAAAAAATATATTGATTGACAAACACAAGATAGGACATCAAAGTGATATCTATGAGGACTTTGATATAAATACGAGAGAAGTTTAGAGACCGTATTACTATGATGTTAGCGCATCTAACGGTCAAGCTGCTGTGTTTCTTATAATCAAAAACAATGTATTGGAGAATTTAGTATCGTGAACAAAAACAGTTTAAGGCGTATCAGTTTTTTATTATTAATTTGTGCTTTTCTCTGTGTATTTACATCTTGCTTCAAAAATGACAATAGAACTGCTGCTATTCAAAAATGTTGGGCTTTTATTCCTGGCACATGTCACAAAGAAGATATAGTATCCGAACTTGAAGTATTAGAATGTGATATATATGGCAGAATGCTTATTAAATGTAATACATATTTTTTTCCAACCAATCAGGTTGAACAATTATATGTCATAGGTCAAAAATATGACGATTGTGGTATATACATATATGAAGATGTTAATTATATCATTTTATCATATGGTAATGATATTGACAATTTAAAGTTACTAAATGATTGGGATAAACCATTGGATGACAGTAAAATGTCATATAAAATGGCAACTGTGGAAAAGTACTGGCAAATAATTAAAACTCAACCTACTAATGTAATTTCCGAATATGTTACGAATGCCTTTGTCGAAGAGATGGGAATAAGTAATGACAGTATTGCAGAGATGTTAGAAGTAGATATAGATGCTAATGGAAAACGCTTAAACATGTATGCTATTGGTAGTACATCTAGGGATGTATATGCTGTTATTTGTGACGATAACTATAACATATGGTATTCTAAAATTGAGGTTGATGAAAATTATCAAGAAAGTATATCAAACTTAAAAAGCAACGCAAATTGGTATTAAATTTAAATTAGGGCAAAAATTGTTCTCCACACTTGATTGGAAACTTTCAAGTGTGGAGTTTTTCATAAGTACTTGCAAATTCAAAGTATGTTATGCACATACCTAAATCCCCAATATTTGGGGATTTTTTTTGTTTATTTTTAGTTAAAGTCACATTTTGACATTTTTGTGTAAAAAATGTTTGAAATCCCTTGTTAAAATAAAAAAAGTGTGCTATAATTTATGTATAGTTGAATTTTATCTTGGAGGGTTATAAAATGAAGCAGTCACAGTATGCAGAGCTTAGCGTAATAGGCATGAGAGGTTGTGAGCAGTTTGCGGCGCAGGTGGATTACTATTTGAAGGAATGGCGCCGTCACGGTGGGGATGAGACCTTTCTCGTTCACGCGGATTGCCCCCGTTTCGGTACGGGTGAGGCAAAGGGACTCATTCACGAATCGTTAAGAGGTCACGACCTTTACATAATCTGCGACGTTTTCAATTACAGCGTTACCTATAAGATGTACGGTCAGGAGGTTCCCATGAGCCCCGACGACCACTACGCTGACCTTAAGCGTATTATCGCGGCTAATGCAGGTAAGGCAAGACGAATTACGGTAATTATGCCGATGCTCTACGAGGGCAGACAGCACAAGAGAAGCGGCAGAGAGTCGCTCGACTGCGCTTACATGCTTCAGGAGCTCGTAAACATGGGCGTTACCAACATTATTACCTTTGACGCTCACGATCCCAGAGTCCAGAACGCGATCCCGCTTTCCGGATTTGACGACGTAAGACCCTCTTACCAGATGATAAAGGCACTCGTTCGCAACGTTCCCGACGTGGTTATCGACAAGGACGAGCTCGTTATAATTTCTCCCGATGAGGGCGCTATGGGAAGATGTATGTACTTCTCCTCCGTGCTCGGACTCGATATCGGTATGTTCTACAAGAGAAGAAACTACTCTGTAGTCATAAACGGACGTAATCCCATCGAGGCACACGAGTATCTCGGACGCGACCTTACCGGCAAGGACGTTATCATTGTTGACGATATGATCTCCTCGGGCGAGTCTCTTATAGACGTAGCGGCACAGCTTAAAGAAAAGGGCGCAAAGAGAATTTTCGCATTCGCGACCTTCGGACTCTTTACCGACGGACTTGCAAAGTTCGATAAGGCTTATGCAGACGGAGTTATCAGCAGAATATTCACGACTAACCTAGTTTACCGCCGTCCCGAGCTTGCAAGCAGAGAATGGTACGTTGAGGTCAACATGTGCAAGTACGTTTCTTACATCGTTGACACCCTCAACCACGATTACACTCTCAGCGAGCTTCTTAACCCCGTTAAGAGAATCCACAGCCTCGTTGAAAAGCACAAGGCAGACCAGACCTCTCAGATGAAAATAAAGCTTGAGGACTGATTCTGATCAGGATAATAAAAAGAATTTATCAGCAATTACTCTGCTATACATGACGGAGAATTAGCGGACACAAAAATCGGCAGAGGAATTAGTTTCTTCTGCCGATTTTGGTACAAATAGGGAAGGAGTGATTGAAACGGATAAAGAAAATAGATTTCCGGAGCGAAAGCTTTTAAGGTTAAAGAATTTTGATTATAGCACGGCCGGGGCATATTTTATAACGATATGCACTCACAGCAGGAAATGCACATTGTCCCGTGTCGTAGGGGCGATTCACGAATCGCCCGAAATAAAATTGACGGATTACGGGAAAATAGCAGAGAATGTGATACGGAATATTCCCGAACGTTATAATATAACAGTAGATACGTATGTAATTATGCCAAACCATATTCATCTAATTATCGGAATAGCTGATAGTGATGAATTGCGGGCGATTCGTGAATCGCCCCTACGTTGTCGGTCTATTGTTTCAAAATCCATTGGATATATTAAAATGAATATATCAAAAGAGATAAATCGTCAATTTGGAGATACTGCGATATGGCAACGTGGTTTTCATGACCATATTATTCGCGATCGGCAGGATTATGAAAAAATCACGAAGTATATTTATGAGAACCCGTTAATATGGGAATATGATCGCCTTTATGTAGAAGAATAGTGGCGTGAGTAACGCCACAAGCCTTTCCGAAACAAGGTTAAAAAAGAAAAATAAACATGCGGAGATTAATATGCGTAAGTGTATCAGATGCAATATAGCAATGATTGAAAATTGTGGTATTAAGGTAAAGGGTGCAGCCTATGGCTTAGTGTTGGTAGATGATGAAAGTAAATGGTGGGGCGGAAGAATGGAACAGCCTAAAGTAGCTATTTGCCCTAAGTGTGGAGAGGTATCAATTTATCTGGAAAATTTGGATAAACTAAAAAATAAAACACTTTAAACAACACAAATAAGCTAAAAAGTAATAGCCCCGATAGGCTTTTAGGTCTATCAGGGCTATTTTTATGTGCGTTAGTTTGATTTTTATATAAATATAATTATGAGAACCCGATTTTATTATTTCACCTTGTCGCCTATCGCAATCATGTCGGCGATGACCTTTTCGGGGTTTTCTGCCTTGAATACCGCAGAGCCTGCAACGATAACGTTAGCGCCTGCCTCGAATGCCGAGGATACGTTGTCGGGGGTTATACCGCCGTCAACCTGAATATCAATATCAATGCCGTTTGCGTTTGCGTAGTCGCGGATAGCGCGAACCTTCTTGAGCATATCGGGCATCATCTTCTGTCCGCCAAAGCCGGGCTCAACCGTCATTACGAGCACCATATCAAGCTCGCCCAGCAGTGGATAGAGGACTTCGGGAGAGGTGGCGGGCTTTATGGAAATAGCCGCCTTTTTGCCGTAGGACTTAATGAGCTCGATAGTACCCTTTACGTCAAAGGTGCTCTCGTAATGTATAGTGATAAGATCTGCGCCCGCATCAACGAAATCCTTTATGTATCTTTCGGGGTGGGTTATCATAAGGTGCACGTCGAACAATATGTCGGACACACCTCTGAGTGATGCTATGAGCGAAGGACCAAAGCTTATATTGGGAACGAAAATTCCGTCCATAACGTCAAGGTGAATGTACTCTGCACCAGCCTTGTGGACCTTGTTTACTTCTTCTCCGAGCTTTGAAAAATCAGCTGCGAGAACCGAGGGGGAAATAATAGTCATATTTAACCGTCCTTTAAATTTAATTTGATTTTAACGGCGCAAAAGAGAGCACCGAGGCATACTATAAAATTAGGAAATTTCATACGCGAGGGGCGAAAAGGGAATCAAAATCTTTATAGACGTGAAACGGCTCATTCGCTCCGAGCGTATATTTTTTCTTTTGGCGCGCCTGCAAGCACGTATTGCGGCGCGTCACTTTTATATTTTTTCTATGAGGCAGACCGCATGCGCGGCAATTCCCAAGCCCTCGCCTGAAAAGCCGAGTCCTTCCTCGGTGGTTGCCTTTACGCTGACAGCATTTAGCTGTACGTCAAGCGCACGCGCAATATTGGACCTCATTTTTTGAACGTATGGAGCAAGCTTTGGGGCTTGCGCGATCACCGTGGAGTCGACGTTGACGACGCGGTATCCCGCCGTATTAAGGCGCGTTGCTACCCTTCTGAGGAGCAAAAGACTGTCAGCACCCTCGTATTTTGAGTCGGTGTCGGGGAAAAGCTTTCCGATATCTCCAAGCGCAGCTGCGCCCAAAAGCGCATCACTTATAGCGTGAAGCAAAACGTCCGCGTCGGAATGTCCGATAAGCCCAAGCTCATAGGGGATATCGACACCGCCGATAACAAGACGTCTGTTTTCTCCAAGACGGTGGACGTCATATCCGTGTCCTATTCTTATCATTTTTCGAGTCCATCCTCCTTGCCGTTTTTCTTTGCCTCGCGCTTTCTTTTGGCGAGTATTCCTGCGGCTACCGCCATATCCTCTTGCGTGGTTATCTTAATGTTCTGAGCACCGCATTCAACAAGCCTTACAGAGCCGCCAAGCTCCTCAACGAGGGAATTGTCGTCTGTGGCGATAAATCCTCTTTGGAGCGCGGTATATGCTGCCGCGCGGTAGAGATTTACCTTAAACACCTGCGGTGTTTGCGCAAGCCAAACTATATCTCTGTCTGCAGTCGCGTCGATAAAGCCCTTTCTGTTTGCAACCTTTACGGTGTCCGTTGAGCGGTGTGCCGCAGTTGCGGCATCGTATTTGTAAGCCGCGCGGCAAACCTCGTTTATTTGTTCAGGTGTCGTAAGACAGCGAGCGCCGTCGGCGATCGCCACAAACCTCGCGTCTTCGTTTATTGCCTCAAAGCCGCAAAGCACGGAGTCCTGTCTCGTAGCTCCGCCCTCTACTATTTTAGAGAGCTTGTTGATTCCGTGGCGAGAGCATAATCTCTTCCAAGCTTCTATCTCGTCGGGTCTTGCCACAACGATAATTTCGTTTATGCTGTCCGCTTTTTGGTAAGCCGTAAGCGTGTGGATAAGCACGGGAGTGCCGCAAAGCAGAGTCATTTGCTTTGTGCGCGTTCCGCCAAAGCGCTCAGAAAGACCTGCGGCAACTATTATTGCCGAGGTGAACGCCTTTTGAGTTCCCGAGCCCGAAACGGCACGCAAGAGATCTGCTATTTTATTTGTGCGCATGGGGCTTACCTCCTTTTTTGATTTTTATCTTAGATTAGTTCTTGCTTTCTATATCGGCGAGCATTGCAACGCGGGTAACGTGGTTGCCGTTGTTTAAATATTCAGCGCCGAGAAATGCGTCAACGAGGTCGAGGGCTGTGCCTATTCCGACTACTCTCTCGCCGAAGCAGAGCACGTTTGCGTCGTTGTGCTCGCGGGTAAGTCTTGCGGAAAATACGTCCGAGCAGCAAGCTGCGCGGATGCCCTTGTGCTTGTTTGCAGCCATGGACATGCCGATTCCCGTGCCGCATATAAGTATTCCGAGCTCGCACTCACCTCCGAGTATTTTTTTGCAGAGTGCCGACGCATAAACGGGATAGTGGCAGCTGTCCGCAGAGTGCGTTCCTACGTCAAGTACCTCGTAGCCCTTAGATTCGATATGTGCCTTTACTGCATTCTTAATTCCAAATCCTGCATGGTCGCAGCCGATTGCTATTTTCATTTTTAGTTCTCCTCTTTGTTTTTATTCATTAACTCGCGCTCTGCTTGTGAGGGGCGCAAGTAATTTACCTTTAAAGATAGATCGTCGGTGTATTCGCCGCGAAGATACTGCGCGTATGCTACGCAGGCAACGGAGTACGCAGACTGATGACGAAGTCTGTCGGGGACGGGGAGCGCTTCTGTAAGGGAGAGCGCGGGAACTGTCACACCATAGCCGTCACCCGAAAAGTAGACGGGCTCGCCAAACTCCGCGAGCTTTTCATCAAGCTCCGCGATAGACATTGCGCTGTCGGGTATAAGTCGCTCAAGCGTCTGACCGTTCGAACGGAAAAGCGCGGTGTAGACCTGTGCTCGGCGCGCGTTCATTACGGGACAGATAAGCCCCTTGCAAAGCGAAAGATTTTTCGCGATCGCATGAAGCGTCGATACGCCCACGCAAGGCTTGTCCGAAGCAAAAGCAAGGCCTTTAAGGGTTGCCGCTCCTATTCTTACTCCTGTAAATGAGCCTGGACCTGCCGAAACTGCAAAGAGGTCTACGTCGGACACGGACATCGAAAAATTAGCCAGCAGAGATTCTATCATGGGCAAAAGCGTTTCGCTGTGCGTGTTGCCGTTATTTACGGTATATTCCGCAAGTAGGCGCTCGTTGTCGCATAGCGCGACGGTGGCAACCGTTGCGGAGGTGTCAAAAGCCAGAATTTTCATGAAATTCTCCGTTCTGTTACAGTTCTGCCGTTACGAGCTGTATATCGATGCGGCGGCTGTCGGTGTCGTTCGTGTCGTCCTTGACTATTTCAACGCGGACGAAAGAGGGGGGGAGGGCGTATTCGATATTTTCACTCCACTCGGTAATGCAAATATTCATGCTTTCCGTGTAATCGAAAAAGCCTATCGAATAAAGCTCGTCCTCACTCGTGATTCGGTACATATCAAAATGGAAAACCGAAATTTCCTCACCCTTATACTGATTTACAAGGGCAAAGGTGGGAGATTTTACTCTTGCGCTTGGTGCGATAACACTTGTAAAGCCGCGTGTGAAGGCGGTCTTTCCCACACCGAGGTCGCCGTAAAGAGCCAAGAAGCGGGGGAGTGATGTATTTTCAAGAATCGCACGCGCAAGGTCTACACCGACACTCTCTGTGTCGGTATAGGAGCGCGATTTTATGGAAATCGGGAATATCATATCAGAAAAGTCCAGTGATGTTTCCGTCGTTGTCAACGTCGATGTTGACGGCTGCGGGCTTCTTGGGGAGTCCGGGCATGGTCATAATAGCACCCGTGAGGACAACGATGAATTCAGCGCCTGCAGAGAGCTTGACCTCGCGGACGGTGAGGGTAAAGCCCTCGGGACGTCCGAGCTTTGCAGGGTCGTCAGAGAGGGAGTACTGCGTTTTTGCCATGCAGACGGGGAACGTCGAGTACTTGGGATCAAGCGCCTCTATCTCCGCAATAGCCTTTGATGCAGCTGCATCGTACTTAACGTCGGCAGCGCCGTATATCTTTGTTGCGACTGCCTTGATCTTGTCCTTAATGGAGTCGCCTGTGTCGTACATAAGAGTAAAGTTCTTGGGCTTCTCGCAAGCCTCGATAACCTTTTCTGCAAGCTCAATTCCGCCGTCGCCACCCTTTGCGAATACCTCGGAGAGGGCAAATTCAGCGCCCTTTTCGGTACAGATTTGTCGGATGTAGTCAAGCTCCGCGTCGGTGTCCGTTCCAAAGCGGTTGATAGCAACAACTACGGGCAAGCCGAACTTACGAAGATTATCTATATGTGCCTCAAGGTTTACAGCGCCTTTTTTGAGCGCCTCGAGGTTTTCAGCTGCGAGGTCGGGCTTTGCAACGCCGCCGTTATACTTGAGCGCACGAACAGTTGCAACGAGGACGACCGCATCGGGGGTAAGCCCTGCCTTGCGGCACTTGATGTCAAGGAACTTTTCAGCACCGAGGTCTGCGCCAAAGCCTGCCTCGGTTATGGTATATTCGCCGAGCTTAAGAGCGAGCTTTGTAGCTCTTACGGAGTTACAGCCGTGCGCGATATTTGCAAACGGACCGCCGTGAATGATAGCGGGGGTGTTTTCGAGCGTCTGTACGAGATTAGGCTTGATAGCATCCTTCAAGAGAGCCGCCATAGCGCCCTCTGCACAGAGATCGCGGCAGAATACGGGCGATCCGTCGTACTTATACGCTACGAGAATGTTGCCAAGTCTTGTCTTAAGGTCGTCAAGCGACTCTGCAAGGCAGAGAATTGCCATAATTTCGCTTGCAACGGTGATCATAAAGTGATCCTGGCGCGGTATGCCGTCAACGCGAGTGCCAAGACCTACGGTCACATTGCGCAGAGCGCGGTCGTTGGTGTCGGTAACGCGGGCAAAGACTATTCTTCTTTGGTCGATACCAAGCTCATTACCCTGCTGAAGATGGTTATCTATCATTGCGGAGAGCAGATTATTAGCCGCAGTGATCGCATGGAAGTCACCCGTAAAGTGAAGATTTATGTCCTCCATGGGAACGACCTGTGAGTATCCGCCGCCTGCCGCGCCGCCCTTAACTCCGAAAACAGGTCCGAGAGAGGGCTCGCGAAGCGCGATGACGGTATTCTTGCCGAGCTTGTTCATAGCCATGCCAAGACCGACCGAGGTGGTGGTCTTACCCTCACCTGCGGGGGTGGGATTGATCGCAGTTACGAGAACGAGCTTTCCGTTGGGACGGCTTTCGGTTCTTTTAAGAAAAGCATCGTTGATCTTTGCCTTATATTTGCCGTAGAGCTCCAGCTCGTCGTCGGTGATACCGAATTTTTCGGCAATTTTAGCAATTGGAAGCATATTAGCTTCTTTTGCAATTTGAATATCGGTTTTCATGGTAGCAAGCTCCTTTTTATTTATTGTGTTTATTAACTACTAGTATAGCATAATTTTGCCGTTCTGTAAATAGATTTCTTGCTTTTTTTAGGTATTTTGGTAAATTAAATTACACGCATTGTGTAACGGAATAGATATACTGCCGCCCGTCCTTTTCGCGTGTGAGAATACCGAGGCTCATAAGCAGAGAAAGTGCCATGGAAAGACGTCTTGCGCGAAGCTTGGTAAGCTTTGCGAATTCGGGTGATGTAAACGGCTTTTCCGTAAGCTCCGTAGGCAATATTTTCCTTACGTCGAAGACGGACGAGATCTGTGTGCACCCAACGAGCGATACGGGGCACAGATCCTTATCAAACGCGCCCGACTTTCGGTAACGCACGCGCTCCGAGAAGCGGTATTCCTCTGCCGTTATATGCAAAAGCTTTATACAGAAGCGCGGATCTCCGAGAAACGGGGAAAGATAATATAGGTCGCAAAGCACGTCCGTGTCGCGCTCGTGCTTCGGCGAGCGCTTTTGACTTATAATTTCTCCCGTTTCCTTATCCATTCGTATAACAGTCTTTTCGCATATTACGGGGCGTATTACCGTGACGGAAAAATCTGTTTGCGTCAGGTAAAATTTTATCTTTTTCCCGAGTGGGCGGAATGACGAGGTCTGTATTTCCGTTAAGTGTCCTTCCGACAGCACGTCCGCTACGTACCGTCCTATTTTTTGCTCGTAGCAACTTGCGTCTTCGCAAACGAGGCGCTTAAGTATTCTGTGAATACGCTTTTCGTTGTACGTGCCTATGCTCTCGCCGTCGTAAGGACGCATTATGCGGTCTTCCTCACAAAGCTCTGAAAAAAGTTTTTTATTAAATTCCGTCATGTCGCAACTCCCGCAAACTGGTTGCTGTAAAGCTTTGCGTATTCGCCGTCGAGCGAGAGAAGTTCGTCGTGGTTGCCCGACTCCGCGACCTGACCGTTCTTTATTACGACTATGACGTCAGCGTCACGAATGGTGGAGAGGCGGTGCGCGATTATCAGCGAGGTGCGGTTTTTCATAAGCGCGACCATCGCCTGCTGAATGTGCATCTCCGTTCTTGTGTCAACGCTTGAGGTCGCCTCATCAAGAATTAGTATCTTGGGGTCTGCGAGCACAGCGCGAGCGATAGAGAGAAGCTGTCGCTGTCCCTGCGAGAGGTTACTACCAGATTCGGAAAGCACCGTGTCATATCCGTCGGGCAAGCGCTCTATGAATACGTCTGCCTTGGCAAGCGCTGCGGCGCGCTTCATTTCCTCGTCCGTAGCACCCTCGCGGCCGTATTTGATATTGGCGCGGATCGTATCGGAGAAGAGAACTGTATCCTGAAGTACTATTGCAATCGAGTGACGCAAGTTTTCCTTGGGGATTTCGGTTATATCGGTGCCGTCAACGGTTATTTTTCCGCCGTCAAGCTCATAAAATCTCGTAAGGAGATTTACTATTGTCGTCTTTCCCGAGCCGGTCGCACCTACTATTGCTATCTTTTGTCCCGATTTGACGGAGAGATTAAAGTCACGCAGAACTTTCTCACCCTCAACGTAGGAGAAGTCCAAGCCCTCAAACTCAATATTTCCTTCCATTTCGGAAATGTTTTTTTGTGCCAAGCCCTCGTCTATCTCGTCTGCGCTGTCCATTATCTCAAAAATTCTCTCTGCGCCCGCCAGAGCCGTCAATATGTTCGCGTACTGGTTGGCAATTTCGTTTATGGGACGGGTGAATTTCTTGCAGTATTGGAGCATTGACTGAATGTTACCGATAGTGAGAGGGCGCATAAAGCTTACGGGATTTAGCACGAAAAATCCACCGAAAGCGGCAATAAGCACGTACTGCAAGTTTCCAAGGAAATTCATACACGGTCCCATTACAGAGCCCCAAACACGAGCGCTTATGCTGCATTTTTTAAGCTTTTTGCTCGTGTCCGAAAACTCGTCTATCGCCTTTTTCTCCTTGCCGTAGGCAACGACCGTCTTGTATGAGGTTACCATTTCCTCGACCTGACCGTTAAGACTTCCGAGGAGCTTTTGACGGCGAACGAAATATTTTTTCATAAACTTCGCAAGAGTCGTGGAAACTAAAATAGTCAAGGGTACGGTTACGCATGCGATGAGCGCCATGACCCAACCGTAGTAAAGCATCATGGCAAACGCACCGACGAGCGTCAGAATGCTTGAAATGAGAGATGCTATCGACTGTGACACAGCGTTTGAAACGTTTTCAACGTCGTTGGTCATTCTCGACATTATATCCCCGTGCTTGTGAGTGTCAGTAAATTTTATGGGAAGCTTTGATATTTTCTTAAAGAGGTCGCGGCGGAGCATGTAAACGGTATTCTGCGAAAGCTTTGTTGCGATAAAGCCTTGGAAAAGGCTCATTGATGCGCTGATTATAAATAGTCCTGTCATTATCGCAAGATATCCCATCAGCGCTTGCATGTTAACGCTGAGAGCGCCGTCGGTTATTTTTATCGTGTCTATTGCCGCGCCCTGCATAGCGGGGCCCGCGAGATCGGTAACCGTAACGATTACCATAATAGCAATAAGCGTTATTACGAGAAGCTTACTTTTGCCTATGTATCCAAGAAGTCGCTTGAGAGTTTTAGTCGCATTCTTGGGTTTCTGCTTGTTCATTCTGCTTCCCATAGGTCCGCCGCCCTGCGGAGCACCCGGGCCCATCGTAGGTCTAAGAGGCGGCAGATTTGCTGACGGCTTTTGTCCGTTATTCATTTATGCTACCTCCGTTTTTCATTTGTGAATTGTAGATATCGCGGTAGGTCTCGCTCGTTCTCATGAGAACGTCGTGAGAGCCGCAATCCTTGATAGTGCCGTTCTCGATTACGGCAATTCTGTCCGCATCCTTTACGCTGGCTATGCGCTGAGCTATCATGATCACCGTCGTGTCGGTAAGCTCTGCTTTAAGCGCGGCGCGAAGCTTGCCCTCGGTCGAGAGGTCGAGCGCCGAGGTGGCATCGTCAAGGATAAGTATTTCGGGACGGCGGGTAAGCGCACGCGCGATAGACATACGCTGTTTCTGTCCTCCAGAAAGAGACGCTCCCTTTTCGGCAATATATGCGTCGTAGCCGTCGTTAAAGCTCAGAACAAAGGGTTCAGCTTGCGCGATACGTGCCGCAGTCTGTATTTCCTTGTCAGTCGCGTCCTCCTTACCCCAGCGCAGGTTTTCCGCGATAGTTCCCGAAAACAGCTCGCTCTTTTGCATAACGAAAGCGATTTTCTGGCGCAGGGCATTAAGGTCGTATTCCGCAATAGGCTTTCCGTCTACCATTACCTCGCCCTCAGTCGCATCGTAAAAGCGGGGAATAAGGTTTACGAGCGAGGTCTTTCCCGAGCCTGTCGCACCGATTATAGCAAAGGTCTCGCCCTTTTTGACCTCGATATTTATGTCGTGAAGCACGGGATGACCGGTAGCGTCGGGGTATCTGAATCCAACTCCGCGCATGCTGACGGCAACCTCACTTGAAGCGTCGGTAACACTACCCGAGGTGATAACGGGCTCTGTGTCAAGAACTTCGTTTACGCGCTTGACAGATGCCATGGCGCGGGAGATAGACTGGAACATCATGGTTACCATCATAATGGACATAATTACCTGCGTAATGTAGGTGATAGCCGCCATTATCGTACCCGCGGTCATACCCGTACCGCCGACGTTCTGTATCTGCCAGCCGCCTATATAAATAACGGCGATAATAGCCGCGTTCATTACTACGGTAAGCACGGGATTCATGATTGCCATTATGCGGCCTACCTTGATATTGGTGTCGCGAAGATCGGAGTTTGCCGCCTCAAAGCGCTCTCCCTCGTACTCCTCTTTAACGTATGCTTTGATAACTCTTGCTCCCGTCACGTTTTCCTGAACGACGCAGTTAAGGCGGTCAAGCTTTTTCTGTATCGCGCTGAACAGCGGAACGGCGCGGCCGAGAACAAGGGCAAGCATTATCACCATTACGGGAAAGGCGCAGAGAAGCACCGTTCCGAAGCTAAGATCGAGCGTGAGAAGCATGATAAGACCGCCGATAAAAAACATAGGCGAGCGAACGAGCATACGCAAAAACATTTCGACAAATTCTATTATCATGCTGATGTCGTTGGTCATACGCGTGACGAGCGAGCCTGTCGTAAACTTGTCCGTCTGCTCAATGGAGAGTGACATGACCTTCGCGTAAGCATCGCGCCTTATATCATCTCCCACGCCCTGCGATGCCTTGGCGGCGGTGTACGCGCACAGAACGCCGAAAAAGCCGCCTATGAGGACTATAAGGAGCATCAGCACTCCAAAGGTTATAATGACCTGCATAGAGGTGTACTGTCCCTCGCCGTAGAGTATACGCATGACGGTCTTGCCGAGAGCGGACGAGGAAACGTCGCCGTCAGCTCCGATACCGCAGTCAACGATGACCGTCATAAGACGGGGAAGACAAAGGTCAGCCGTGACCTCACCTATCATAAGAAGCGGCGAGATAATTGCTAAAAGAGAGTATTTTTTCAAATATTTAAAAATTCTTCGCACGGCTTAGTTTTCCTCCTTTCCGTCAAGCAGATTCGACCGAATTTTGCCAAGCAGGAGCATGAGTGTCTGCCATTCCTCATCGCTCACGTCGCGAAGCGCTATTGCGTCGGTCTCCTTAATGCGCTCTATAGTCTTTTTGTCGGTTATACGACCGAGCTCGGTAAGATAAATGCGATTTATTCTCATATCCGTCTCGTCGCCCTTGAGAACGACGTAGCCCTCGTCGATCATTTTCTTTATTATAAGACTTACCGTTGGCGCGCGCAGGTGCGTGCGCTCGGCAAGAGTGCGCTGACTAAGACCGTCCTCGATCGCAAGAAGCGAAAGGACGAGGCGCGCACCTGGCTGAGACAGAACGCCGTCTATGTCACAGCTCTCTCTTATTCTCGAGCGGAAGATCCTTGCAATTTCGTTGCAAAGCTTTACGGGATTATCACTGAGCTCCGCTCTTGCGGGCGGCTTACAAACGTTTCTTTTCATGCTTTTTTATCTCCAAAAAATAATTAGTTAGAAAACTAACTAATTATATCACTTTATGTAAAAAATGTCAATAAAAAGAGTGGAAAAATGAAAAAATTTACGGCTGACAAGATCAAAGGATATTTCGGTATACGAGTGGAAAAATATTTTCCCAAGCGGTGAAAAAATGGTTTAGGATAGCAATATTGCATTGTATTCAAAAGAGCAGGACAACGCAACATAATAATGCGGTAAAAACCGCAAAATAAAAATATGAAAGGGAAAAATATGGCAAAAAAAGTATTGAAATGCGCGGTAGCGTTTCTTCTTGCTTTTTCGGTATTTGGGGGACTATTGTCAAGCGCATCGGAAGCTCGTGCCGACTCGATATGCGTCGGGGGATTTTCAAATTCCTACCCGATCTTCGGCGGGGAAGCATCAGACGCGCTTCCTACGGCAAAGTCGGCAAATGATTACAGCGGACTTGAGCTTTACGTCGGCGGTATGCCCTTTGGGGTTAAATTTATGACTGACGGCGTTGTGGTGACAGAGCTGTGCGATATAAAGACCGACGGCGCTAAAAAATGCCCTGCGCGAGATGCTGGAATAGCCCCGGGTGACGTGATAGTCAAAATAAACGGTGAGAGTGTTACCGATGCGACCAGTCTATCGGATTTAGCTGAGAAGAGTGCGGGCAAGAGTCTGACTGTGACGTATTCGCGCGACGGAAAGACAAGAGAAGTGCGTCTTACGCCTGTTAAGTGTGCCGAGGACGGAAAGTATAAGACGGGTATGTACGTCAAGGACAGCGGCGCGGGAATAGGAACTGTGACCTACGTTGTGCCCGAAACTATGTCGTTCGGCGGACTCGGACACGGCATTTGCGATGCGTCTACGGGAAAGCTGATACCCATGCAGCGCGGCTCTGTCGTGGGCGTTACTATCAGTGGAGTTGTAAGAGGACTTTCGGGCTCGCCCGGCGAGGTTAGAGGTTATTTCAGCGCGCCCAAGACGGGAACACTTCTTAAAAATACCGAGTGGGGTGTTTTCGGTGCGTTTGCAAGCCTGCCCGAGGGCTGTACGCAAAAAATGAGAGTCGGAGCTAAGGGCGAGCTTCAAAACGGAAAGGCGTATATTTTGTCAACGCTTGAGGGAACAAAACCTCAAAAATACGAAATAGAAATTTCGGATATCAAAACGGGCTCTACGTCAAATAAGTGCTTTACCGTCAAGGTGACCGACCAAGCTCTTATCGATAAGAGCGGCGGAATAGTGCAGGGAATGAGCGGCAGCCCTATAATCCAAAACGGCAAGCTCGTTGGTGCGGTCACCCACGTCCTCATCAACGATCCCACCACGGGGTATGGAATTTTCATTGAAAATATGTTGAATCAAATGGGAGATCTGGCGGGATAAAAAGAAACGGCAACCTCACCGAAAGGAAGGTTGCCGTTTTTTATATCGATACTATAAATAATTGAAACATAGGTTATCCGATTATTTCTATATATTCTGCGTCAATGTGCGGCAGAGTGATTTCCGAACCAAGAACCGAAGTGTATGTTACCAGTCCTTCAAAGTTTCCATAGATTTTGACAATGTCATCTTCGAGTATTCGTCCTTCATTGCTTTTTAATGTATACACAATATAAACAGTCTGATCATAATCATTATTCATATTTACACGAAGTGTTACTTTTTTGCCTGATTCCATAACTTGAATAACTTCGCCTGTTAGGACTATTTTTGCACCCTTATAATTTTCTGGAGTTCTTGCAAGCTCTTTATAAGTATAAGTCTTACATAGAGATTTATATTCCTCCGCACTTAGCTCTCGTTTTGTTTCTATCGACTTGGTTGTTTCTGCTTTGGATGTTTTGTTTGTTTCCATAGGGACGGTTTCGGGCTCGCTTTCTATTCCGAATATGCCGATAAAGACACTTATACTAAAAAAACCAGCGATTACCCAAAACCACCATTTTTGATAAAATTTTTTCTTTTTCGGCTTTGTTTCAATAACTTCCTGTACTTGATCTTCCATTTTCTTCTCCTTTTTTTAAGACAAAAGTCTATTTATAGCCTAATTGTATCATATATAGCCCATATTGTCAATAGGTTTGGGCTATAATTAGACTATATAATTATTGATTTTTGTAGAGGGAGATAGAATGGATACGTATACAGCAGTTAAAAACAGGATATTGCAACTACTTGGTGAGAAGAAAATGTCGATTCATAAGCTTGCTATGGAATCGGCGGTGCCTCCGTCCTCGATTAAAAACATACTTTATGGGAAAAGCCAAAATCCCGGTATAGTTACTTTGAAAATGCTGTGTGACGGGTTGGGAATTACTCTTATTGAATTTTTTGATACCGAAGATTTCCGTAATTTAGAGCAAGAAATAAGATAATAAAAGGCAATATCAGCCTAATCGATGATATTGCCTTTTTTGCCCGTTGATTATTTCAGCGCCCCGCGGAGCTTTTCGAGTGCGCTTTTTTCTATGCGGCTGACATACGAGCGCGAGATCTTCAGCTTTTCCGCGATCTCTCTTTGCGTCATAGGCTCTCTGCCACCGAGTCCGTAGCGGAGCGTAATTATGTGTTTTTCGCGTGGAGTAAGCACCGTGTTAACAAGCTTCTTTGCCTTGCTGGCAGAGAGCTTGCGCTCAATGTCCGAGGTCATGCTGTCGTCGCAGCTTATTACGTCGATGTACGTAAGCGGATTTCCGTCGCGGTCAACGTCAATTGTGTCGTTAAGAGAAATTTCCGATGCCGTCTTTTTCTGTGAGCGAAAATGCATAAGTATTTCATTTTGTATGCACCTCGCGGCATAGGTGGCGAATTTAGCACCGTTCGCTACCTTAAAGGAGTCCACCGCTTTTATAAGCCCTATTGTTCCGATAGAAACGAGGTCCTCTTGATTTTTACTTGAAGCGTAATATTTCCTTACGATATGTGAAACAAGCCGCAAGTTGTGCAAAATAAGCTTTTTTCTCGCCTCTGTATCTCCTGACTCTGCGCGCAAAAAATACTTGCGCTCCTCGTCGGGAGGGAGTGGGGGCGGAAAATTCTGCGGAGTATTTATACCAAGAATGAGGTGGATAAAGTTCGTAAACAGAGAAATAATTCCTGCGAGCATCGAAGCGCCCTCCTATAAAACGTTTTCCCTAAATAATATGCTGTAAGGCCTTTAAATATTTACGGCTTGGCGAAGCCGTATTGACAAAAGTCGAATTTAGTGGTAAAATATACGTGTTCAGAAAAACATTTGATTCGGAGGCTTTTTATGTTAAAGGGAAATGCTATCGTAGGACAGTCCGGAGGCCCTACTGCCGCAATAAATGCAACGCTTGCGGGTGTTATCAGAGGTGCGATTCAGGCGGAGTGCATAGAAACTGTATACGGAATGAGAAACGGTATTGAGGGACTTCTCGAAGAGAGAGTTGTTGACCTCGGAAAGCTTTTTGGCAGTGAGGACGAGCTGAAGATACTCGAGCAGACACCTGCGGCGGCGCTTGGCTCATGCAGAAAGAAGCTTCCGAAGCCCGATTCCGAGGACGAGGCGGACAAGGAGCTTTACCGCCGTCTGTTTAAAATCCTTGAAGGACTTAATATCCGCTACTTTTTCTACATAGGCGGTAACGACTCAATGGACACCGTCGCAAAGCTCAGCGCATACGCAGAGAAGGCAGGCGTGGAGATGAGGATAGTCGGAGTTCCCAAGACAATAGACAACGACTTGGCACTTACCGACCACACCCCAGGCTTTGGCTCGGCGGCAAAGTATATTGCTACCACCATGTCCGAGATAATTCGTGATTGCAGCGTTTACAATGTAAAGGCAGTTACTATCGTTGAAATTATGGGACGTGACGCAGGTTGGCTTACTGCTTCGAGCGCAATAGGCAGAGTAGTGAACGGTTACGCGCCCGATTACGTATATCTTCCCGAGAAGAACTTTGATATGGAGAGCTTTTACTGCGATATTGAAAAGGCGTTCGAGAAGCACCCCAACGTCGTTGTTGCTGTTTCCGAGGGCTTGCGCTTTGCGGACGGTCGCTACGTAGGCGAGGGAACGCAGAGCGGAGTTACCGATGCGTTCGGTCACAAATATCTTGCAGGAACGGGTAAGGCTCTTGAAATGAGTGTCAGAGAGAAATTCGGCTGTAAGGCGCGCTCGGTTGAGTTGAACCTGCCTCAGCGCTGCGGCGGACATCTCATTTCGCTTACGGATATTGAGGAGTCCGTAAGAATAGGACGAAGCGCAGTTGAGGCGGCTGTCAAGGGTGTCAGCGGAGCCGTTATGGTATTCCGCCGTGCCGCGGGAAAGGAGTACGTTTGTGAAATAGACTCCGCAAGCGTTCGCGGAATTGCGAACGTAACGAGATACGTTCCCGATGAGTTTATAACCGAGGGCAACAATAACGTTACGGATTCGTGCTGTGAATATCTGCTTCCTCTTATTCGCGGTGAGTATCCTGTAAAGTACTGCGACGGTATGCCTGTACACGCAATAATTGAGTAAGAAAATAAAAATGCAGAGAACCTTGAGTTCTCTGCATTTTTTTATTTAAACGTTAGCGTGGATCTTTGAGCTTGCCTTGTATTCGCTTACACCGAGAACTGTTTCTCCGTCAACCTGCAAGGGACGCGGCTCGTCAAATCTGACGGTTATCTCGTGACCTGAATGAACCGTTACTGCTTTCTTGTGATTTACGTGCTTGCCCTTAAATATAGAGGGGAAGATAGCAAGAGTGCGGATCTTGCCTGTGCCGTGGAAGATCATAACGGAAAGCTTGCCTTCGGGATCGTTACGCGACTGGTCGGGCGTGGGGATCATTCCGCCGCCGTAGTAGCGGCCTTTCATAGTGGGGGCGATCCATACCTTTTCGTAGCGATAGGTTTCTCCGTCAACAATAACGGTAGCTCCCGTAGGCTTATAGTGGAACAAAAGCCCCTTTATAGCTATCGCGGTATAATCCACGGGCTTATCCGAGGAAGCTTTGAGCGCATCGCCGACCTCGCAGCAGTATCCGTCAATGCCGTAGCCTATGCCGTTTATGAATTTATAGTCAACACCGTTTATTTTGGCAGTGGGAAGCCCTTTAAAATATTCCTTTATACTGATAGGGCAATCTGCCACGATCTTGCCAAGATCTGAAAGAAAATCGTTGCCCGTTCCTGCAGGATAGTAAAGAACGTCGCATTTTATCGAATCAGTATCAACCATATTTATAAACTTGTTGATAGTTCCGTCACCGCCGCAAATAACGATTTTTTCGTCATCTCCTTTTTCTAAAACGAAAGCGGAGAGGTCTTCAATAGTGGTAACGTCTATACATTCAATCGCGCCGTCATACAGAGCAGATATCTTTTTTATATCCTCGTTGATCGTGCCTTTACCTGCCTTGGGGTTATACAAAATGTAATTTGTCATAGCTCTATCCTTCTTTAATATAAAATTTAGAGTATACTATAAAAATTATGTTAACACCGTTTTCTAAACTGAAAATAAACTTTGTCAAAAAAACTAAAAAAGTGTTGGCGCACCCTGATTCAGGAGCGCCAACCGAAAATTCAGAGTATTGAAAAATTAACTACGATAGCCGCAAATACGATGGATACCATAGAGAGTAGCTTGATAAGTATGTTTATAGACGGACCTGAGGTATCCTTAAAAGGGTCTCCAACAGTATCGCCTACAACGGCAGCCTTGTGGCAATTCGAGCCCTTGCCGCCGTGAGTTCCGCTCTCTATGTATTTTTTGGCGTTATCCCAAGCTCCGCCGGAGTTTGACATAAATACAGCCATAAGGAAGCCCGATGCGGTGGCTCCTGCGAGCATTCCTACAACACCCGTGCAGCCGAGAACCATTCCTACGATTACGGGAACTGCGATCGCTACTATGGTGGGGAGTATCATTTCACGCAGACTTGCTTTGGTGCATAGGTCAACGCACGAGGCGTAGTCGGCATCGGCTTTTCCCTCCATAAGTCCCGTTATATCCCTAAATTGACGGCGTACCTCTTTAACCACGCTTTGTGCCGCACGTCCTACGGAATTCATGGTAAGTGCTGCGAAAACAAAGGGAAGGCACGCGCCGATAAACAAACCAACAAGTACGGTAGGATTGGTAATGTTAAGATTGGAGATTGCCTCTGCGCCGCCGTCTATGGTTTTTACCTTATCGATGTAAGATGCCATTAGAGCAAGTGCGGTGAGCGCTGCAGATCCGATAGCAAAGCCCTTGCCCGTAGCGGCTGTCGTGTTGCCGAGAGAGTCCAGAGCATCTGTGCGGTTTCTTACGTCACTTTCAAGATTTGCCATTTGAGCAATACCGCCTGCGTTATCCGCAACGGGGCCGTAGGCGTCGGTTGCAAGCGTTATACCCAAGGTGGAAAGCATACCGACAGCTGCGAGAGCTATTCCGTAAAGACCTCTTGAAACACTTGCCGCTCCGCCAGAAACAAAGTAGGCAACGAGTACGCAGATTGAAACTATTATAATGGGGAGGAGAGTAGAGAGCATTCCAACGGACAAGCCGCCGATAATAATGGTAGCCGTTCCCGTTTCTGAGGTAGCCGCAAGATTGCGCGTAGGCTTGTAGCTGTCAGAGGTGAAATATTCGGTAGCTTGACCGATAAGCACACCTGCTATAAGACCTGCCAAAACTGCAAAATAAATGGGCCAATATTCCTTACCGAGAACGAAATATACAAGCGGGAACGCCGCAAGTGCGATAAGTATAGCCGAGAAATTAGTACCCCTTGAAAGTGCGCGAAGAAGCTGCTTTTGGGTTGCGCCCTCTTTAGTTCTTACGAGGAACGTTCCGAAAATTGAGCATATTACGCCTACAGCTGCAAGTAGCATGGGTAGAGCCATGGCACGGAATCCAAGAGACCCGAATGCGGTAACACCCAAAGCGCAAGCGGACACTATCGAACCGACGTAAGACTCGTAAAGATCGGCGCCCATTCCGGCAACGTCTCCGACGTTATCTCCTACGTTATCCGCAATAACTGCGGGATTACGTGGGTCGTCCTCGGGAATACCTGCCTCTACCTTGCCCACGAGGTCTGCTCCGACATCAGCTGCTTTGGTGAATATACCGCCGCCGACACGCGCGAACAGTGCCATGGACGAGGCGCCCATACCGAAGGTTAGCATAGCGCCTGTAATTTCGGAGGGCTGAAGTCCAAATCCAAATTTAAGGATAAGAAACCAAATTGAAATGTCGAGAAGTCCAAGACCAACGACGGTAAAGCCCATTACGCTTCCTGCGGAAAAGGCAACGCGAAGCCCCTTATTAAGTCCCTCACGGCAGGCGTTTGCGGTTCTTGCGTTTGATGCGGTAGCTATCTTCATTCCTATAAACCCCGAAAGAGCGGAGAAGAATCCACCTGAAATAAATGCAAACGGAGTAAAGGGATTTAGAAGTCCGAATATTGCCATGACTCCGAGGATTGCAAACATAATGCCAAAGAATATTAGTACGATTTTATACTGCCTTTTCAAAAAGGCGTTTGCTCCCATGCGGATAGAAAGGGAGATTTTTTTCATCAAATCGTTGCCCTCCGAGAATTTCATTACCCGACAAGCCAAAAGGACTGCAAAAAGCAGAGCGAGTATTGAACAAACCAAAGTAACCGTAACGATTATAATATCCATAAAATGCCTCCATAGTTATTGGTATAGGCTATTATAACACATTGTTATATTTTTGTCAAGCGGCTTATTAAAAAATATCATTATTGTTTTTGGCTTTTATACTAATAAAAATATTGCATAACTTATAAAAATTCCCACTCTCATGAGAGTGGGAATAGTGTATATTAGAGCAGCGGTATGCCGTTTTCTTCGCAGATGCGAACGGTTTCTGCATCCCAAATGCTCGACTGAACCTCACCGATGTGAGCGCAGCCCATCATGAGCATGCAAAGGCGCGACTGACCTATGCCGCCGCCTATTGTAAGCGGAAGCTCGTCATTGAGTAGCATTTTATGGAAGGGAAGCTCTCTGCGGTCGTCACAGCCTGCGGCTGTAAGCTGTCTGTCAAGAGCCTCTGCATCAACGCGGATACCCATTGAGGAGATCTCAACGCCTCTGCCGAGCACGTCGTTCCAGAAGAATATATCTCCGTTGAGCTGCCAGTCGTCGTAGTCGGGCGCTCTGCCGTCGTGAGGCTTACCAGAGCGAAGCTTGCCGCCTATCTGCATGATAAATGCGGTCTTGTGCTCCTTAACGAACGCCGATTCTCTTTCAGATGCGGTAAGCGTGGGATACATATCCTCAAGCTCCTGTGTTGTAACGAATGCCACGTCGCGGCAAAGCTCTATCTTGAGCTGGGGGTAGCGAACGTGAAGGCGATCGTTGGTGTTGCAGATAGCACCGACTATCGAGCGGACTATGAGCTTAAGATAATCCATGTTTCTCGCTTCGCGGGTTATTATCTTTTCCCAGTCCCACTGGTCAACGTAGATAGAGTGCAGGTTGTCAAGCGACTCGTCTCTGCGGATAGCGTTCATGTCGGTATAAAGACCGTTTCCAACTGAAAAGTTATATCTTTTGAGTGCAAGACGCTTCCATTTTGCAAGTGAGTGCACGACCTGTGCGCAGGTTCCGATAGCGGGAACGTCAAAGGAAACGGGGCGCTCGTAGCCGTTGAGGTTGTCGTTAAGTCCCGACTCCTCGGTTACAAAGAGGGGGGCGGAAACGCGCTTTAAGTCAAGCGCCTTTGCAAATTCCTCCTGGAAGGTCTGCTTGATGTAAGCAATAGCCTTTTGCGTGTTATATTCGTCCAGAGGCGGACGGTAGTCCTTGGGAACAAAGACTGCGTTCGGTTTCATATTTTAAACTCCTGAATATTAATATTCGGCATTTCCTACCGTTCTGGGGTAGGGAAGAACGTCGCGGATATTGGAAATACCCGTGAGGTACATGATAATTCTCTCAAAGCCCAAGCCGTAGCCTGCGTGCTTGGTTCCGCCGAAGCGACGGAGATTGAGATACCACCAATAATCCTCCTCGTTAAGTCCGCATTCAGCCATGCGGGCGGTGAGAACGTCAATTCTCTCCTCACGCTGTGAGCCGCCGATGATCTCTCCGACTCCGGGAACGAGCAGGTCCATTGCGGCAACGGTCTTGCCGTCGTCGTTAAGGCGCATGTAGAACGCCTTGATCTGTTTGGGATAGTCTATAACGAACACGGGGCACTTGAATATCTGCTCCGTAAGGTATCTTTCGTGCTCGGTCTGAAGGTCGATGCCCCACTCAACGGGGTACTTGAAGTCAGCGCCGCTCTTTTTAAGAAGCTCGACTGCTTCGGTGTATGTGACCTTCTTGTATTCGCTGTTTGCAAGCGTTGTGAGTCTGTCGAGGAGTCCTTTTTCAACGAACTTGTTGAAGAATTCGATCTCCTGAGGGCAGTTTTCGAGGATATGGCGGATTATATACTGGATCATATCCCATGCAAGCTGCATATTATCGTCAAGGTCTGCAAATGCGATCTCGGGCTCGATCATCCAGAACTCTGCCGCATGACGTGCCGTGTTGGAGTTTTCTGCGCGGAACGTAGGTCCAAAGGTATAGATCTTACCGTAAGCCAAAGCGTAGGTCTCACCCTCAAGCTGACCTGAAACGGTAAGATTTGCGCTCTTTCCGAAGAAGTCCTGCGAATAATCTATCTTTCCGTCCTCGGTGCGGGGAGGATTTTCCATATCGAGCGTGGTTACGCGGAACATCTCACCAGCGCCCTCGCAGTCAGATGCGGTAACGATAGGGGTATGAACGTAAACGAATCCACGGTCGTGGAAGAATTTATGAATAGCAAAAGCCGCCTCGCTTCTTACTCTGAACGCCGCGGAGAAAAGATTGGTACGGGGGCGCAGGTATGCCTGCTCGCGCAAAAATTCCACGGTGTGGCGTTTGGGCTGGAGGGGGTAGTCGGGGGTTGAAGTTCCCTCAACGAGGATCTCCTCTGCCTTTATCTCAAAGGGCTGCTTCATGGTGGGAGTGAGCTCCACGCGTCCCCTGACAACGAGTGCCGCGCCTACGTTCTGGCGAGCGATCTCGTCGTAATTATTTATCTTTTCGCGCTCAAATACAACCTGAACGCTCTTATGGCAGCTACCGTCGTTAAGATCGATAAAGCCGAACGCCTTGCTGTCGCGCAGATTACGTACCCAACCGCCGAGCGTTACGGTCTTGCCGCCGAAGTCCTCTGTATTCTCATATATGGAGCGAATAAAATCTCTTTTCATAAGCTTCTCCGTTCTTTGGTCAATTTGTAATTTAGAACCATCTAACTAAATAATTATATCACTATCGCTTGATTTTGTCAATTGTTTTTGCCAAAAAGATTATACGCAAATCTTGACTTTGGTTTTTCAATGTGCTACAATTAATGTAAAGAAATATGAAAATCATAATGACGTATAAAGGAAAACTAATATGTTAAAACGCTTTATTTCCTACTATAAGCCTCATAGACTGGTTTTTTGCTTTGATATGCTGGCATCTCTTGCAGTGGCACTCGTCGGAATAGTTTATCCCGTCGTTACAAGGCTCATGCTCAATGATCTAATTCCCAACAGAAATTACAAAATGGTAGTAGTGTTTGGCGTGACACTTCTCGGGTTGTATCTTTTGCGCATGCTGCTTAACTATTTTATACAGTATTACGGCCACGTTATGGGTGTGCGTATGCAGGCGGAGATGCGCTCGGACATGTTCCGCCACCTTGAAAAATTGCCTTACAAGTTTTACGACGACAACGAAACGGGAAAGATAATGTCGCGAATGACGACGGATCTTTGGGAGATAAGCGAGCTTGCGCACCACGGTCCCGAAAATCTGCTTATTTCATCTGTTTCCATTATTATCTCGTTTGTATATCTCTTTACGATAAACAAGTGGCTGACGCTTATAATATTCGCGTGCGTTCCTTTCCTTATTCTTGTGGCAGTTCTTTTGCGCGGAAAAATGAAGAGCGCTTTTATGGAAAGCAGAAAGTCAGTGGCGCTCATAAATGCCGCGCTTGAGAGCAGTATATCGGGTATCCGCGTTACTAAGGCGTTTGATAACTCCAAAAAGGAAGCGGAGAAGTTTGAAGAGGGCAACGAGCAGTTCGTTCACGCTCGCGACGACGCTTACCGCGCTATGGGACGCTTCCATTCCATGACGTCCTTTATAACGGATATATTCAACGTTATAGTTCTCATAGCAGGTGGATTTTTCCTTTACAACGGAAGCATACAGTTCGGTGACTACTCGGCGTTTATAGTTTCCGTAAACCTTTTCATAGCTCCCGTTATGACGCTTATAAACTTTATGGAGCAGTATCAGAACGGCGTTACGGGCTTTGAGAGATTCGTTGAGATAATGAACGAGAAGCCCGAGGAGGACAAGGAGGGCGCGGAGGATATCGGAAGTGTCGAGGGACACATTGAGATAAAGGACGCCGTATATTCCTACGGTGACGGCAAGGACGTATTAAGAGGCGTAAACCTCAATATTCCCAAGGGCACGAAGTTTGCGCTCGTGGGCCCGTCGGGCGGAGGAAAGACTACCATATGCCATCTTATCCCCAACTTTTACGAGCTTGAAACGGGAGATATACTCATTGACGGTAAGTCCATCTCGAGTATAACCAAGAGCTCGTTGCGTAGAAATATCGGTATAGTTCAGCAGGATATTTATTTGTTTAACGCAAGCTTTCGCGATAATATCCTTTACGGCAGACTTGATGCTACCGAGGATGAGGTGATCGAGGCGGCTAAGCGCGCGAATATCCACGACTATATAATGAGCCTTGAGCACGGCTACGATACGGAGATAGGCGAGAGAGGTGTCCGTCTTTCTGGCGGACAGAAGCAGAGGCTTTCAATAGCGCGTGTATTCCTTAAAAATCCGCCTATACTCATACTCGATGAGGCAACAAGCGCACTTGATAACACCACGGAAATACTTATTCAGCAGGCGCTTGACGAGCTTTGTGTAGGTAGAACTACGCTTGTGGTAGCCCATAGACTTTCGACTATCAAGAACGCGGACAAGATAGCGGTTGTAGCTGACGGAAAGATAGTGGAGCAGGGTACTCATGAAAAGCTTCTCGCACTTGACGGAGAGTACGCAAAGCTTTATAGACTTCAGTTCCGCGCGGCGGAGGAATACTCAAATTAATTCGGTGCGAATATAATTGATACAGTTCACGAAAACTTACTAAATATTTACAAATAGTCTATTGTATTTTTAAGTGAAATAAGATATGATTATTAAGATTGCTGGGGAGGGGCGGGCGAGTCGTGTTTGGATACGTAAAGGTAAGAAGCTCAGAGCTTAAGGTAAAAGAATACGAGATTTATCGCGGTGCTTATTGCGGACTTTGCCGTTCAATGGGCAAATGCACGGGGCAGTGCTCCCGCATGGCTCTTTCCTATGATTTCGCCTTTTTGGCAATGCTGCGGCTTTGCCTTGGCGGTGTAGACAAAGTGGAATTCAAGCAAAGAAGATGCTTGGCTCACCCCTTAAAGAAGCGTAACGTCATGGAGCGCAACGCAGAGCTTGATTACTGTGCGCGCGCGGCGGCAATTCTCGGATACCATAAGGTAAAGGACGATATTGCGGACGAGCGCGGATTTAAGAAAATGCGCGCTCTGCTTACCTATCCATTTGTTGCATCTTGGCGCAAAAAGGCCTTGAAGGCAGGACTTTCATCGCTTGACGAAAAAATTTCCGATGCTCTTATGCGGCTTTCACAGCTTGAAGCACAAAAGAAACCGAGCGTTGACGAGCCTGCCGAGATATTCGGAGAGATACTTGCCGCAATTACCTCTTTTGGACTTGATGGCAGTGAGGAGCGTATTGCTTACGAGCTTGGAATGCACGTCGGAAAGTGGATATATATAGTTGATGCGCTTGACGATGCAGAGGACGACCAAAAGAAAAAGCGCTACAATCCTTTTTTGCTTCTATACGGCGGAAGACTTCCGCAGGGTGAGGAGCTTACCTTGATCTCCGATGCTCTCAAAGCAGAGCTTTGCGGCGCAGAGGCGGCGCTCGATTTAATGGATACCGACAAGGAGTCGGTAAAGAATATTATTGAAAATATCTTGTATCTGGGCATGCCTGATACAGTTGAAAAAATAATTTGCGGGGACGGCTGTAAATCCGGTAATACCTCCGCAGAAAGGCAGAACTGAAATGAACGATCCTTACAAGGTGCTGGGTGTGTCGCCCGATGCCTCCGATGATGAGATAAAAAAAGCATACAGACAGCTTGCGCGTAAGTATCACCCCGATAAATACCGCGACAGCGACCTTGCCGATCTCGCAAGCGAGAAGATGAAGGAGGTCAATGCGGCTTACGAGGAGATCAAGAAGATGCGTGAGACGGGCAGCCGCTCAAATACCAATGCGGGAGCAGGCGCAGGCTACGGAGCGCGCGGACGTTACAGCTATGCGGGAAACGAATCCGCAAGCGGAGACCCTAAATACAATGAAATACGCAGAATGATAAATTCGGGCAATATCGGCAGAGCAGAACAGATGCTTTACGGTATTGAGGAGCACCAGAGAAATGCCGAATGGAATTTCCTTATGGGCTGTATTATGGCTCGCCGTTCAAATTTCGTTGACGCGCAGAGATATTTCGATATTGCTTGCTCCATGGATCCTTATAACAACGAGTACCGCGCGGCGCAGGCAGAGCTTCGCAACCGCGCAAACGGCTATGGCGGCGGTTATAGAACGGCTCACACCTCGGGCGGTTGCTCTACGTGCGATATATGCTCAGGACTTATGTGCGCTGACTGCTGCTGTGAGTGCATGGGCGGCGACCTTATAGGCTGCTGCTGACGAGAGGTGATGTTCCGTGAAGAATGGCAGGGTTAAGCAATTGACCGTTTGTGCCGCGCTGTCGGCTATTGGTGTGGTGCTTTTGAGCATAGGACATCTTATAGACGTGCTTGATGCATCTCTTGCGGTGCTTGCGTCGATCGTGTGCATCGTTGCCGTAATTGAGTACGGCAAGGCGGCACCGTGGCTTGTGTTCTCGGTGACGGCAACTCTTTCACTAATACTCATTCCGCCAAACTCGGCGGCGCTTATGTATCTTATGTTCTTCGGCTATTATCCTATACTTAAGGAAAAGCTTGAAAGACTGCCGAGAGTGCTTTCGTGGGTTGTCAAGGAGCTTATCTTTAATACGGCTATGGTAATATGCATAGCGCTGATAACGATATTGTTTATGCCGACGACCGAGGTGACGGTATGGACCTACGCCATACTTGTGCTTCTTTGCGAGGTGGTGTTCGTGCTGTACGATATAGCGCTCACTAGGCTCATTAGCTTTTATATCTATAAGCTGCGCACGAGATTTAAATTTTAAACAAAAAAGCTTTTGCTTCAAAAAGGAAGCAAAAGCTTTTTTTGTTATTGCTTTTTCATTTGCCGCAAAAACAGCAGTACAGCTATCGCAAGTGCCGCGAGCGCATAACCGAGCACCCACAAAAGGTGGGGAAGTATTTCGGAAAAGCTGCCAGAGAGCACTGCGCGCTCAAGCTCAACTGCGTGAACGAACGGCAGACAGTAGGCTATTTTTTTGAAAGCACCGCCAACAAGATCGAGATCAAACCAAACGCCCGAGAGCCATGCAGAGAGGTTAGTCAAAAGCGCTCCGCAGATACCGCCCACCTGCTTGTCGTTAAGAATACTGCCGAAAAGCAAGCCCATAGCGATAAATAAGAGGGATACGGGAACTATCAAAAGGATAGCGTAGATAATATTTACCGTAACGTCAAGTCCGAGAATTATTGCGACAGCATAACAAATCACGCATTGAAGCACGGATATGGGAATGATCGGTAGGGTGTAGCCAAGTATAAAATCAACGGGAGTGAGCGGCGTGGTATAAAGGCGCTGAAGCAGAGAGCTTCCGCGGTCCTTTGCGATAATGGTCGCGGAAAACAGCGTCATAAACGAGAGACCGAATACGGTCACTCCCGGCGTAAGATGCGCTATTTCAAAGAGCGGCACAGGCACGTTTGCCTGAATTGCGCTCAAAAGCAGTATCAATATAAGCGGGAAGCCGAGCCCGAAGCCTAAATTCAGGGGGTCACGTAGGATCTCCTTTGCGTTTCTTCCCGCAAACGTCAGCATTTTCATTTTTGTACCCCCTTGACTATATTTACGAACGCTTGCTCAAAGCTGTCAGTCCCTGCCGTTTCCTTTATGCTTTCGGCGGTTTCGCAGATCAAGAGCTTGCCGTCCTTCATAATGGCAATACGGTCGGAGAGCGCCTCCGCCTCCTCCATGTAGTGCGTTGTTAAAATTATTGTGACCTTGCCCTTGAGAGCGCGGATTATATCCCAAAGATCGCTGCGCGCGATAACGTCAAGTCCGAGAGTCGGCTCGTCGAGGAAAAGTATCTTCGGCTCGCTGATAAGTGCCATCGCAATACTCAGGCGTCTTTGCCAGCCGCCCGAAAGCTTGCCTGCCTTTCTGCCTATCACCTCGTCAAGTCCGAGTAGGTCGCAAAGCTCTCCGATCTTTTTAGCTCGTTTTTCCTTATTAAAGCCATGAACACCACAGATAAGATCAAGATTTTCTTTTACGGAAAGTCCGGGAGCTACTGCCGTTTCCTGCGGAGAGACCGCAATAAAGCTCTTGACAGCAATTGATTCGTACCTTACGCTCTTGCCAAAAAGATAAGCGTCGCCCTCCGTAGGGGAGGTGAGGCAGGAGAGCATTTTGATCGTGGTGGTCTTTCCCGCACCGTTTACGCCGAGCAGAGAAAAGAGCTCCCCCGCCTCTATGCTAAGTGATAGATCGTCAACGGCGACTATATTCTTATAGCGCTTGGTGAGTCCTTCTATTTTTATAGCTTCCATCGTTTAATTCTCCTTTTGAGTGTGCCTTGCACGTATTCCGAGATATACGTCCGAGAGTATAGTGCTGATAAGCTCCCGATCAAGCGACAAAAATGAGGTTGCGAGCATTGTTCCTATGCCGTGAACGCAGGTCCACATCTCAAGATGCATGAGTCTTGCCGTTTCAAGACTTACGCCGTTTGTTTTCATGATAATTTGCGCTGACTCTTCAAAATCAGACGACGCAGACATATCTTCGTCCGTTCTGTCGCGCATGAAAAGCAGCTTGAAAAGCTCCTTTTCCTCGTTAGCAAAGCGGATATACGCCATACCGTATGACTTATACTGCGGATATTTTCCGCTGCTCATTTCCTTTTGCAAAAATTCGAGGTAAAGAGAGTAGGCGGCTTTAATTACCTCCTCCTCAAGCTCCTCCATTGACGAAAAGTTTGAAAAGATAGGTTGAGTCGAGCACCCTAGCGCTGCCGCTATGCTTCGCGCGTTAAGCGTAGCCTCGCCGTTTTCTCTTGCTAAATAAAGACCTGCTCTTATTATATCTTCTTTTGAAATTTTTACCTTTGGCGGCATAGCGTTCTCCCTAATATATCTATTGTTATATAACAAGTGTTATTTTATCACATTACAAATACTTTGTCAATAGGAAACGTAAAAATATTTCACTTTTTGCACCACTTGCAATTTGTCGGAGCGTGTGGTATAATATTGCTTGTGTTTTAAGAAAGGGGGAAGGCTGTTGACGTATATTTTGTTGGTCATATGCGCGTTCTCGGTGTCAGCGCAAAACGTATCCAAGCAAAAATTTAACGAGCGAAGCCGAGGCGGAACGTATTTGTTTTCGGCAATGGTTGCGCTGTTCGCACTCCTTGTCTTTGCACTTACGGGCAAGGATTGGCAGTATTCCGCAGAGCTTCTTTTACCGTCGTTGGCTTTTGCGATTTTCTATGCGCTCATGACGTGCTCTGCCGTGCTTGCGATAAACTACGGCTCATTGGCAAAGACCTCGCTGATAATTTCTTGCTCATTGCTGATACCCACGCTTTACGGTATAATATTCCTCGGCGAGGAGCTGTCGGCAACATTGCTGATAGGAGTCGCGCTTTTAGTTTTTTCCTTGATAACGGTAAACTATGAAAGGGACTCCGCAAAAAAGAAAATAACCGTTGAGTGGATAATATTCGTTACATTGGCGTTTTTGGGGAGCGGAATGTGCTCCGTTGTTCAGAGAGCTAAAACGGTATACCTCGGTAAAGAGGGCGACAGTCTTTTTATGGTGATCGCTCTCGGCGCCGTCAGCGTTATACTTGCAGGCGTCTCGTTGCTCTCGAAAAGGGAAAGATCTATCGCAACCGACGTCATAAGACTCGGTTGGCTGCCTGCTCTCGTTTGCGGAGTCGCAAACGGGCTTACTAATTTTATCGTGATCTGCCTGAACAACCAAAGTTTTCCCGCGTCTGTGATGTTTCCCGTCATTTCGGGCGGAAACGTGATAATAGTTTTACTTTACTCCGTAATATTCAAAAAGGAACGCTTCGGCGTACGTCAGATAGTCGGCTTCGCCGCAGGTATTGCATCTATCGTTCTTTTGAATTTGTAAATACCTAAAATTTAAAATGCATAAAAAAGAGCTGTCCCGAATTGGGACAGCTCTTTGCTGTTGAATTTATTAACCGCCTATGATACCGCCCTGAGAATCGCTAGCAGGGAGTCCTACAAGGAAGGGCTTTGTACCAGAGGATATAGCAAGGTAGTAATCCTTGTTGTCGTACTTAACCTTGTACCATGTGCCAGTGGCATTCTTTGCAACTACAGTCATTGGCTTGGTTTGAGTATCTACGTTAGAAACGGAAATTATGTGACCTTCAGGCAAGTTCTTGTCGTATGTAAGAATTGTGCGCAAGTTTACGGTGTTAACACCTGTATCTGGCGTTTTAATTGTAAGTGTGAACTGATCAGTAGGTTCGATTGCACTGAAGTTTGTGTCTTCGATATTGGTTGTTACATAATTAGAATTTGCATAAAGCTCTTGATTGTTGTAAGATACTTTGTACCACACGGTTTCGACACCGCTTTCGGAAATAGTAGCTTCTGCAACAACGGTAAGCTGAGTTTTTTCCTCTATGGTTGTTATCGCTTTAGCGCTTCTGCTTGCTTCAGCACGGAGATACATCATGCACATAGAATACGCAGTAAAGTTTCTTACTGCCCACTCATCCTCGTTACCATTATTTGTATCACTTTCAGCGTCTGTTTCATCAGTAGAGGGAGTAGTGGTGATACCTACAAATCCGTCGTCATCCTCGAAATCGTCGCCGTTGTTGCCGACGTCGTTGCCGTTGTCACAAGCAACGAGGGAAACGGAAAGCATCATTATGAGCGCGAGAAGAAGGGCAAGTGTTTTTTTCATTTTAATTCTCCTTAATTTTGTACGTTTTTATTGATTTATGTCAGAGTTTTCCGCGAACGGAAAGACTCAAATATATACTGCATTTATTATATCATAATAATATAGTATATGTCAAGCACAAAAATGAATTTTTACAAAAAACTTTTCGCCCGATTTCGATCAAACGGAGCTGTTCTTTATGAGAATGCGAATTGCCTCGATCGCGCACGAAATTGCCTTCTCGGTGTCGTGCGCCTCGTCGTCCTTTGTGTCAAGTCCCGCGTTGTATCTTTCCTGATTCCACACGCAAAGAAATACCGCTCCGCAACGCAGATCGAGCGCCGAGCCTACGGTGAAAAGCGTGGACGACTCCATCTCGCTTGCGAGAACTCCGAGTCGCTTCCAAGCTTCCCATTTTTCTTCAAGCTGGCGTGCTATGGGCATGCGTGCGGGGGAATGCTGACCGTAAAAGGAGTCCTTGCTCTGTACCACGCCCGTGTGATACGGATAGTCCGCGTTTTTTACCGCCTGTGTGAGTGCAAAAAGCACCTCCGTGTCGGGTACGGCAGGGAACTCGGGCGGAGCGTACTCGTGCGAGGTACCGTCCTGACGGACGGCTCCCGATGCTATGACAACGTCCCCGGCGCAGACCTTTGTTGAAATACCGCCGCACGTTCCGACTCGTATCATTGTAGTCGCACCGCAAGCGGCAAGCTCCTCGGCAGCGATCGCCGTTGACGGTCCACCGATGCCCGTCGAGCAAACGGTCACCGTCTCACCCTCAAGCGTGCCGTTATAAACGGTATATTCTCGGTTGGTGCTTACGTGGTGAGGATTTTCGAGAAACGATGCTATCTGCTTACAGCGAGCGGGGTCGCCGGGCAGAATACAGTATTTACCTACCTCACCCTTGGAAAGATTTATATGGTACTGCTTTTGAGCGTGTTCAAGCATAATTTGCTCCTTGATCAGTTAAATATCATTGAGTATTCGAGGGTTACGTCCTTGCCGCTTTCTATGTGGAACATGTCGCACTTCGCCGTAAGCTCGTCGACCTCTCCGTCGAATGAAGGCAGACCGCACCAAGGCTCGATGCAAACGTAGGGCGCGTCGCTTCTCGGCTTATGCCAAAGTCCGAGATAGGGCATATCCTTATATTCGAGCGTTACAGAGCGAGAGGACTGCGCGCACTTAAGTGTTGCGCTGCTTGCGACTCTCGACATAAATATTGAGTCAATATCAAAAAGGCTGTGGCGAAGCGGTATAATGCGTGAATCCTTGAGGGGGTATGCACGCTTTTTGCCTGTATTGAAGCAGGTGTCGGAGGAGATAAGCTCATCGGGGGTGCAATCCTCGCCAAACTCTACGCACCAGTCCTCAAAGCTGCCGACGTCGAGCGGAACGTTGAATGCGGGGTGCGCACCGAAGGTCGCGGGCATGATAGATGTGCCTGTATTTAGAATGTTTGTGATAGATGTGAGCTTGTTGCCCGTCAAGGTATAGGTGATCGACAGACAAAAGGCGAACGGGTACTGTTCAAGAGTAAAGTCGTTTTGAGTAAGCACGAACGTTACGGACTCCTCGGAGCTTTGCTTTGCACAAAAAACGCTGTGGCGTGCAAAGCCGTGAGTGCCCATTTGATATTCTTTGCCTTTGTGGGTATATCTACCTTGGAAAAATCTTCCGCAAATTGGGAAGAGAACGGGTGCTTGACCTGCCCAGTAGGCGGGATTGCCCTGCCACATATATTCGCATCCGTTTTTGACTACTGAAACTATTTCTGCGCCCTTATCGGATATTTTTACAGTTAAATCGTTGTTTTTTAGAGTATATATCATAGTCGTATTTCTCCTTAAAGTATTATTTACAAATATTATAACAATAATATACTTGATTTTCAAGTCATATTCGCAATATTTTTGTAAATAATAAATTTGAACATCGGTATCGGAGGAAATATGAAAAATAGGATAATTAAACTTAATGACGTTTACGTAAGCGGTGTGTCGTCGGTTGTCGGAAAGCATGAGGCGGCGGGGCCCATGGGGGATAAATTTGATTTTTGCGACGTAAGCGACTCGTTCGGTTCGCCGACTTGGGAAAAGGCGGAGAGCGCGATGCAGAAAAAGGCATTTGAAATTTTACTTGACAAATGCGACCTTACGGTTGAGGATTTTGGCGTTATGTTTGCGGGAGATTTGCAAAACCAATGTGTAGGCTCGTCGTACGGTCTTTTGGAATTTCCCATTCCGTATATAGGGCTTTACGGCGCTTGCTCGACTGCGGCAGAGGGGCTGATGCTTGCGGCGATGAGTGTGTCTGCGGGACATTTTGACCTTGCCGCCGCCGTTACCTCGTCGCATTATCTCGCGGCAGAGCGACAGTATCGCTCGCCCACCGAATACGGCGCGCAACGCTCACCAACTGCTCAATGGACGGTTACGGGCGCAGGCGCGTTTGCCGTAGGACGGACGGGTACTGTTAAAATTACCGAGGCATGCCCCGGAATAGTTATGGACAAGGGGATAAACGACGCGTCGAATATGGGCGCGGCGATGGCGCCTGCAGCGGCAAGCACGCTTCTTGCGTACTTTGAGGAAAGCGGACTTTCACCCTCGGATTTCGACGGCATATTTACAGGCGACCTCGGATACGAGGGTGGAACTATACTTTGCGAGTTGCTTTCGGATAAGGGCATCGATATACGCGCGGTTTATAACGACTGCGGCGTTATGATATACGACAGAATAAAGCAGGACAAGCATGCGGGCGGCTCGGGCTGCGGTTGCTCCGCGACCGTCTTTGCGGCGGATATATGGAAGCGCTTACAATGCGGTGTGCTTAAAAACGTGTTGCTTATCGGCACGGGCGCTATGATGAGTCCGTCGAGCATTCAGCAGGGGTTAAATATACCTTCTGTTGCACATCTCGTAAGGTTTGAATATGGGGGTAAATGATGGATATTGTGCTTGATTACGTTTGGGCGTTTGTTATTGGCGGTGCGTTTTGTATCGTTGCGCAGATACTCATAGATAAAACCTCGCTGACTCCGGCGAGAATACTCGTAGGCTACGTCGTAGCGGGCGTCATACTCGGAGCGGTAGGGCTTTACGAGCCACTTATGAATTTTGCGGGCGCGGGTGCGTCCACACCTCTTACGGGTTTTGGCTACGTCATAGCAAAAGGAGTAAAGACCGCCGTGACGGAAAAGGGAGCTTTCGGGATACTTGAGGGTGGACTTGCCGCCTCTGCGGCAGTCATTTCAGCAGTGCTTGTGTTTTCCTTTCTTGCGGCACTTATGGGGAGAAGAAGACCAAAGTAAAAAAACGGCTGACTCAAACGAGTCAGCCGTTTTTGTTTTAGTTCTCCTCAAGGAAAACTACGATCTTTCTGTTGTTTTCAGAACCTATGGAGTTGGTGGAAACACCCTCGATGTTCTGTATTTCAGAGTGGATTATACGTCTCTCATAAGGGTTCATAGGCTCGAGCATAACGCTCTTCTTGTATTTCTGAACCTTAGCAGCCATGCGTCTTGCAAGTGCACGGAGAGTTTCCTCGCGTTTTGCGCGGTAGCCCTCAACGTCAACAGTTACCTTAACGTATTCGCCCTTCTTGCCGTCAACTCTCTTGTTTGCCGCAAGATTTGCAAGGTACTGCAGGGAATCGAGTGTGTCACCGTGGTGTCCTATAAGAACTGCTGCGGATTCACCCGTAACACTTATTCTCTTTTCTCCGTTTTCGCCGTCACTCATTTCTACGTCAGCGGTGATGCCCATGTCGCTAAGAAGCGTGTTTATAAAGTCAAGAGCATTCTGCTCGCCGCCCGTAATATAGGACGCGCTGATTTTTGCGTTTACCGCACCGATTCCGAAAAGACCGCCTTTTTTGGGCTCTTCGAGAACGGTATATTCAATCTTATCCGCATTGGGAGCGCCGAGCTCGCTTACTGCAATTGCAACGGCTTCCTCAATTGTTTTAGCGGTTGTAATAACTTCCTTTTTCACTTTTGTTATTCTCCGTCTGTATTTTTATTGTCTGTGTCGTTGGCGGTATTGTCAGCTTTCTTTGCGGACTTTTTCGCCTTTTTCTCTTTTTTCTCTTTTGCCAGCTTTTTAGCTTTCTTTTCTTCTTCTTTTTCCTTGTTTTCCTCGGTATTGTCCTTCTTCAAGAAGCCGTTTCCGAAAAGACTTGAAAGCTTTGGCGCTTGAGCCTGTGCTGCCTCCTCCTCGGCCTTTTGAGCCTCGAGAGCCTCACGGCGCTGTTTGCCGCGTTCAGCAGTATCGGCGTAGTCCTCGTCGTCGATATAGTGGAGCGAGCGGACGACCTTGCCGGATTTATTGGTCTTTGATACCTTTTCAGCCTTGGCGTTTATTTCCTTCTCAGCTGCCTTCAGCTCTTCCTCTGTAAAGGTAGGAAGAGGCATAGCCTTCTTTAGAATATACTGCTTGAGAACGCCTAAAAGGCTCTTGAATATCCAGTATACACCTATAGCCGCAGGAACACCAAAGGTAATAAATACGCTCATTACGGGCATCATGAAGTCCATCATGGTGTTGGAGCAGCCCATTGCCTTGTCGGTGACCTCAGGCTGATACGTCAGCTTTCTTGTCATCTTCATGCTGAAGAAGTATGCAAGGAACGTGAGTATCGGAACGAGCAAAAGAATTGCCGACTGGGTAAGGAAAAATCCCTCTCCACTGAAATTGAACGATGCGAGAAGATCAGGCGTATCCTTAAGGTCGATGAAATTAAAGATCTTGAGGTTAGGCAGATTGTTGAATGCCGACTTGCTGAGTCCCTCAACTCCCGAAAAATACTCCCAGCCCATTTCTTTCATCTTACCGAGAAGGTCGATGGTATTTCCGGAAACGAACTTATATTCGGGATCGTAAGCCGACACTACGGTGGAGATCTGGCTTATGGTCGAATCGGAAAACTGGCAGATATACTTGAGAGGGTCCTTGATAATGTTGAAGAGCGCGATGAGAACGGGGAACTGGATAAGAAGGGGAAGACAGCCGCTCATGGGGTTGTAGCCTTCCTTCTGGTAAAGCTCCTGGATCTCCTGACTCATTTTTTGCTTAGTAGGGTTATCGTCACGTCCTGCGTACTTTTTGCGGATAGCCATTTCCTTAGGACGGAGCTTTGCTTGCTTAATGGAGTTTTTCTGTTGCTTTATACCGAAGGGCAGAAGAACGATCTCGAGAATTACGGCAAAAACAAAGAGCGCCAGAATATACTGGTTGCCCGTTATCATGCTGCAAAAACGAATTACGTAGCCAAACGGTATATTAATAATATCCCAAATTGAACTCATTTGAATTTTAGTTTCCGCAAAGGGATCAATGCGGAAAATCCTCTCTTAAATATTAGCGGCAGTCATTGTTCGGTACCGCACGGCCGAAGCTATTCTTTCCCTCTCCGTTTATATTTGGGGATCTTCTTGGGTTTCCTCTCGGGTACGGGATCGTATCCGCCCACGCAGAATGGATTGCAGCGCAGTACGCGCCACAAAGAAAGACCAAATCCCACGAAAAAGCCACGTTTCGTAAATGCCTCTAAGGCATAGGCGGAGCATGTAGGATAAAACCTACAGCACGGAGTTCTTTTAAGGGGGGATAAGAATTTCTGATAAAAGCGAATCAGCAAAATGCAAACGTGCTTCATTGTATTTTTTCCTGTGCCTTGGGAGAAGACAGAAGTCCAAGCTCACCAAAGGCCCGTATCAGCTCGCGCGCCACGTCCGTGCTTTTCGCGGATACGATCGCACTTCGCGGACTGATGACGATAAGATTTCCTGTTTTGAGCTCTGTTTTGACCGAGTCGTAGGCCGCGCGAATGACTCGCTTTGCGCGGTTACGTTCAACTGCGCCGCCAAGCTTTTTGGAAACGGAAAGTCCCAATCGGTTGACGTATATCTTTTGCGGATGAGCATTTTTGAGCTTTTCCGCTTTCAGGTCGCGCAGAATATAAACGGCGACGTACTTACCTACGCTGCGCTTGCCGCGTCTGAAAGTCTTGTCATACAGATGATGCTCTTTAATTGCAACGTTTTTCATAAAAATACCCACATATCAAAAACCCCGATGCGCAATGTCATCGGCGGTTTTTATATTTTTTGGATTTTCCAAATTAGTAGGTCAGTCTTTTTCTGCCTTTAGCACGTCTTCTCTTGAGTACGTTTCTTCCGTCGGCAGTAGCCATTCTTTTTCTGAAACCGTGCTCTTTCTTTCTCTGACGCTTTTTAGGTTGATAGGTTCTAAGCATTTCGTGCACCTCCTTGTTGTTGTTTTCATCCCGGATTACGAGATATCCGGAATTTATCCGGAAGCGTGTTGCTTTACAGCCGAATTACGCTTTATACAATGACATCTTATATTAAACCACAAAACATTCCATTTGTCAAGAGATTTTTTTATTTTTTTCGTATTTTATAAAAAATCGTTGCCTTTTTATAAGTAATATGTTATAATTTATAAGTAAAGCGAGGTGAGGGGAATGGAAATAATCAAGGACGATATTTTTCGCAAGCAGATGAAAAAGGGGCTTTCGGGAGGATATCTGTTTTTCGGTGACGAGGACTATATGAAGGCGTATACCGTGGGTGCTGTACGTAAGGCAGTATGCGAGGAAGAATCCTTTGCGCTTTTTAACGACATGAAGATAGACGCCATGGATTACAGCGCGAGCGCTTTGCTTGACGCTCTTATGCCGCTTCCCATGATGAGCGATAAGAAGATAGTCACCGTCAACGGCTTGAATGTAAACGCGCTTAAGGCGCGTGAGGTGGACGAGCTGTGCGAAGTGCTTGCAACTTTGCCCGAATACGATTATAACGTTCTCATTATCTCCGTACCCGCTACTATGATAGAGGAAGGAAATCTTCCTAAAAGACCGTCCTCCATTCTCAAAAAGCTTTCCGAGCACCTGACTCCCGTACACTTTGAGAGCGTGTCGGGCGCAAGGCTTGTGTCATGGGTAGGTAAGCATTTCGAGCATAACGGAGTCTCGGCAACTCCCGAGGTCTGCTCGTTTCTTATAAATTACGTGGGCAGATCCATGTATTCGCTCGCGAACGAGACCGACAAGCTCAGCTTCTACGTTCTTGAAAAGGGAAGAAGCAGTGTCACGCGCGAGGACGTTCTGAACGTCGCTGTGGCACAGATAAGCACGGATGCATTCGCGCTGACAAACGCTATCCTTGACGGCAGAAGCGAGGATGCGGTAAAGGCGCTCGCGGTTATGAAATTCAGGAGAATCGATCCCGTAGTCCTTATGGGAGAGATATCAAGGACGATATGCGATCTGATCGCGGTAAAGGCGCTCCTTTCCGAGGGGTGCTCGTCTATGGATATAACGTCAATGGTTACGAAAAACGAATACAGGACCAAGATCTATATTCAGGGCGCATCGGGAAAATCTATGGCGCGTCTTAAAAATGCGCTTGAGCTTTGCTCAGAGGCGGACCTCGGAATCAAATCGCTGTCACAGGGGTACGTTCCGATAGAAAAATTTATTTGCAGCATTTAAAAAGTGAGATATATCGCAAAAAAATTGTCAAATAGTATTTATTTTTGCGAAAAAGTGTGCTATAATATCTGTTTAGAAAGAAAAATCAAGGAGAATTTTACATGGTAAGAACGGATTTGAGAAACGTAGCGATAATCGCGCACGTTGACCACGGAAAAACGACGCTCGTTGACGAGATGCTCAAGCAGGGCGGAATTTACCGTGAAAATCAGGAAACTGTAACTCGCGTAATGGACTCGGGGGACTTGGAGAAGGAAAGAGGAATTACAATTCTCGCAAAGAACACCGCCGTACATTACAAGGACGTTAAGATCAACATTATAGACACTCCCGGGCACGCGGACTTCGGCGGAGAGGTCGAGCGTATACTCAAAATGGTAAACGGAGTTATACTTCTCGTAGACGCCGCAGAGGGACCCATGCCGCAGACTCGCTTCGTGCTTCAGCGCGCGCTTGAGCTTAACCACCGCGTTATTATCGTTATCAACAAGATAGACAAGCCTGATGCAAGGCTTGGTGTGGTTGAGGACGAGATATTGGAGCTTTTGTTTGATCTCAACGCGACCGACGAGCAGCTTGACAGCCCCATGCTTTATTGCTCGGGCAGAGCGGGAACCGCGACCGAGGATCCCGACGTTCCCGGTGTAGACCTTGTTCCTCTGTTTGATAAGATACTCAATTACATTCCCTCTCCCGAGGGTGACGAGGACGGAGAGCTTCAGCTTCTCGTATCCTCTATTGACTACAACGAGTACGTTGGAAGAATAGGAATAGGTCGTATTGAGCGCGGACGTATTCGCCAGAATCAGGACGCTTACATTTGTAACTACCATACGGGCGGAGCGCCAAAGCGTACTAAAATAGTATCGCTCTATCAGATAGACGGACTTGTCCGCGTGCCTGTCACCGAGGCAAAAATGGGAGATATAGTCTGCTTCTCGGGCGCGGAAAATATTACTATCGGTGATACGATCACGAGCCTCAGCGCTCCCGAGCCCTTGGAATTCGTAAAGGTAAGTGAGCCTACTCTTGAAATGACGTTTGCCGTAAACGACAGTCCGTTTGCGGGCAAGGAGGGTAAATTCGTTACCTCGCGTCAGCTTCGCGACAGACTCTATAAGGAGCTTCTTAAGGACGTATCCCTGCGCGTTGAGGACGGAGATACTACCGAGGAATTTAAGGTCGCGGGACGCGGAGAAATGCATCTTTCTATCCTTATTGAAACCATGCGCCGAGAGGGATATGAGATGATCTGCTCTAACCCCAGAGTGCTTTTCAAGGAGATAGACGGAGTCAAGTGCGAGCCCATGGAGCGCGTTACGCTTGACGTTCCTCAGGATTACGTCGGAGCTGTCGTTGAAAAGCTCGGTCAGCGCAAGGGCGACCTTCTCGAAATGAATCCTCTCGGAAATCGCATGAGAATAGAATACCTCATACCCTCAAGATGCTTGTTTGGATACCGTTCCGAGTTCCTTACCGCAACTCACGGAGAGGGAATAATGAATAGCATATTTGACGGATATCAGCCCTACCGCGGAGAGGTTGTTATGAGATTTACGGGCTCGCTCGTTGCATCTGAAACGGGAGAGACCACGCGCTACGGACTCTTTAACACGCAGGAAAGAGGTAACCTTTTTGTAGGACCTCAGACTCCCGTTTACGAGGGAATGATAGTCGGAGAAAATCCCAAGAACGACGATATAGCGGTCAATCCCTGTAAGAAAAAGCAGCTTACCGCGATCCGCTCTGCGGGCGCTGACGAAAAGCTTTTGCTGACTCCTCCGATCATCTTCTCGCTGGAGGAGGCTATTGAATTTATTACCGACGACGAGCTTATTGAGGTCACTCCAAAGTCCATAAGACTTCGCAAGAAGATACTCAATACCGAGCTTCGTATGAAGGCGATGATGAAGGCGCGCCGTGAAGCGGCTAAGTAATATAATATAATGAAAGAAAAACGCTTCTGCTATCCAACGATAGCAGAAGCGTTTTTTATATCATGATCGCATTTTCTAAAAGTTTTTGAGAGCTGTTCATTATATCAATATAATGATTTTTCAGTATCGCGGGGGCTTTGACGAATTTTTTGTAGTCAGTCGGATTTGCTCCGTGCAAATCGCTTCCGATAGCACAGACGCTGCCTTCCTTTATATAGCGCTTGAGTCGTCCGTGGAGCGAGAACATGTTGACCGCATCTGCGTTAAGCTGCATCAGCGCTCCCATCTCTTGTAGCGCATCGAGGTCGTTCGGGCATATACGAAGATATCTGTCAACATGCGCAAGCATTATGGTAAAACCGTCTGACATCATATCCTCCGCCGCTTCGAGATGCCCAGATTTAAGCGGACGCATCGGCAGCTCTAAAAGTATGATATTGGTCCCTTTTATGCAAAGCTCTGTAAGTCCGTCCATTTTGGAGAGGTTTTTGCACAGAAGCACCTCTGCTCCCACGCAAAGTTTGGGAATATCAGCAAGATCCGAGCTCTTAATATTGGAGATCGCCTCTTCTCGCCGCGTTATAAAATCTTCAAGTCGGTGAACGTGAGGATAAAAGTGCGGAGTGGCAACAGCAATATCGGTTTTTGATGAGCTGATGATCTCCATCTGCTTTCCACATTCCTCGATGGAGCGACACCCGTGGTCAAGCTTCGGAAGAATATGAGCGTGAAAGTCGATAACAGTCGAGGCTTTATTCATGACTCGTCCTTTCCGAAATTCGTTTCAGTCTATCAGTAGATTAGTCTTCGTTACTTCTGTATTCGTAGGTGTATCCGTATTTGTAATGGTATTTACCTCTTGCGTACTTCTTATCCTCACTGCCCTTGGAGCTCGTGCCGTTAACTACGATACCTGTTATCTTTGCGCCAACGGATTTAAGTAACTCTATCGCGGAGTTGAGATGCTTCGAATCGCTTACGTTTGCTCTCGCGATCAAAACGTAGCCGTCAACGAATCCTGCAATATCCGAGGGGTCGGAAACGACACCGACGGGGGGAAGGTCGAAGAATATTATATCGTATTCCTTTTTCCACTGCTCAACGAGAACCTGCAGACGGTTGCTCATAAGAAGAGCCGAGGGGTTGGGAGGAGTACATCCACTGGTCAGAATGTGCAAATTCTCCGAATATACGCAGATCGCATCGGAAGCGCCCTTAACTATTCCCGAGAGGGTTTCGCTAAAGCCGTTCTGCTTTTTCTCGTATCCGAAAAATTTATACTGCGTGGGACGGCGCATATCCGCATCGATGAGCAATACCTTCTGTCCCGTCTGCGCAAAGGAAACTGCGATATTAGCGGAGATCGTGCTCTTACCTACGCTCTGCTCTGCAGAGGTGATCGCATAAACGGGGGCATCGTCGCTGTTGTGAGCAGAGTACATTATATTGGTACGAAGCTGGTTGAATGCCTCCTTTATAGCAAAGGGAGTTGCTTCATTTATAAGTCGTACCGTTGGCACCTTATTTTTTACATTTCTCTTTTTCATTTCTTGTTTTCCTCTTTAGCTGCTGCAGCAGAATTTGTCCAGTTGGGGACATCTCCGATAATGGTTTCACCGACAAGAGTCTTTGCGGATTCTTCACCGCGAATGACCGTATCGGCAAGCTTATTTATAAGGAATACTGCATATACGAGAATTGCCGTAATGACTGCCGCGATAAGCGTGTACTTTACTACGTCGGGAGATACGGGATCGGGATTGCTCGAAGGATCGGCAGGAGAGCGGAGAACCTTTACACATTCAAGGTCTTCCTTTGATATGAGCGTGAACTCATCTGCATCGCGATCGTTGTTCTTGTTCGTATCGGTCCACTTATACATATTGGAGCTGTAGTTGGGACGAACCGCATCTCTTATTATTCCGAGTGCCTCCTCGGACTCAAGAGCCATGCTTACGGCATAAGCAACCTCGTAATCGGTGTGCGTTACGGTTACTGTAAAGGTTGAGGATTCTGCGGACGTGTTCGTCGAGATCATGCTTCTGATCTGTCCTGCGCCAAAGGAGGTGTAGCCCTTATCCTTGAGCGCTTGATTGCTCTCGAGCTTCGACTTGACCATAGCCATCATCTCGTCGCCCTTGATTATCTCTATGTAGTCGTTAGCGAGAAATTCAGACGCAGACAGAAGCGCGGTGGTCGTATATTCTGACGTTGTGCTCGTGTTGATAACGTAGAATTTAGTGGATGCCGCGTACTTTTCGTCAATTGCGAAAGCCGTAAATGCGGCGACGGCGATAGCAACGGCAACGGTTATGATGAGAATTTTCCACCATGCCGATTTTAAAACTCTAATAAGAAGAGAAATTGAGATTTCCTTTGTCATTATAGATCCTTTCAGCCAACCTTCGGTTGGTTAAACGTATTCAAACGGTCATAAAACCGCAAAGTATATTATATCACAAAAAAAACAACTTGTCAACTTTTATTTTATAATTATAATTGATAGGAATTAGTGGCAGTGATCGGTGAAAAAGCCGTTGAGGTCTATTTCGTATACTCCGTCGCTGTTCTGCTTGAATCCGATCTTGCGCAAAAGCGAATCCTCAGCACCGCTTCCGATGTACGTAGCGTAATGCACTCCGCATAGATCGATAAAATTCAGCGCGCCGCGCCCCATAACAAACAGTGCGTCTGCGTCGTAGTGGTCAGTCGTTGCCGCTATGTCGTGTATCACACCGCCCTTGTCTGTAAGCTTGAATTGGCATATGCCCGAGAGACGGTCGTCGACCGAAACGGCATAAGCAAGCAGATCTGCGTCGTATTCAACTCCGCATTTAAGACATATTTCTTCCTGACGGAGCTTTGATTGAATTGGTAATACCTTTATCATGTTAAGTTTTCCTTGTCGCTTATAAGATAATCGATTTCTTTTTTAGTAAGTCTGCGCCATTTGCCGGGAGTGAGAGATCCAAGCGCTATTTTGCCTATGGACACACGGGAAAGTCTCCGTATTTTCAGGCCCACCGCATCACACATTTTTCGTATTTGTCTGTTTCTGCCCTCGTAGAGTGTCATTTGAAGCACGCTCGATTCGTCCGCAGTACGCGCACGCGAGATGACTTCGACCTTGACGGGTAAAATTTTATAGCCGTCTATCTTCATTTCGGAGCCAAGCTGCTTTAACTGCTCGGCAGTGGGATTACCCTTGACGCTGACGCGATATATTTTGGGGATCTCGTGGCGGGGATGCGTAAGCTTATTAGCGAGATCGCCGTTGTTAGTGAGCAGAAGAAGACCGTCGGAGTCCATATCAAGTCTACCTATCGGATAAACTCTCATGCCGAGGTCGCATACAAGCTCGCTGACGTTTTTTCTGCCCTTTTCGTCGGACATCGTGGTTACGTACCCGCGGGGCTTGTTGAGCATTATGCAAACGTTTTCCTCGGTCATCGGTATGATTATTTTTCCACCGAGCTCTACCTTGTCAATGCCCGGCTCTACGGTGTCTCCGACAGATGCAATAACTCCATTTACCCGCACCTTACCGAGTCTTATCTGCTCCTCAGCGGCGCGTCTTGACATTACTCCGCAATCTGTAAAATATTTTTGCAAACGGATAGGTGCCATGTTTTCATTCCTTTTTAAATAATTTGCCCCAAAATGAGTTTTCTTTTTTCGGAGAGCAGACCCTTTCGCCTGTTATGAGAGGAGACGAGACTGCTTGCCCGTCCGTGCAAAGCTCAAGCGTGCCAAGCTCCGTGCCAATACTGCACGGTGCGTAAACGAAGCGGTAGCTTGAAAGCACGCGCTCGCTGACAGCGCACTCTCCCTTTTTGAGCGTAAGCGCCAGAGGCAGGGAATTCGTAAGCCTTACGTATTCCGTATCCGAACCTACTGCGGGCATGTAATACTCGAATTCATAGGCTTCGTAAAGAACGCGCCTTTCGTAATTTTCAAAGCCGTAGTCAAGCATAGAGGTATGATCCTGCCAATCGTCGGGCGCATTGAGAGTCACGGCGATCAAGGTCAAGCCGTCGCGCTTTGCCGCGCTTACGAGCGTTCTTCCCGTTTTCTTGGTAAATCCCGTTTTTACGCCGATCGCACCGTCGTACGTCCTTAAGAGCTTGTTGTGATTTACAAGCAGACGGCGGTCGGGCTCTCCGCAAAATGGAATAGTCGCCTTATACGTCGAGAAGATTTTTCGCAAAAGCTCGTTTTTCATAGCCTCTCTTGCAATAAGCGCGAGAGAAAGCGCCGTCGTGTAGTGATCGTCGTCGTAAAGCCCGTGGGGATTTGTGAAATGCGTGTTCTCTATGCCGAGCGCTTCGGCATATTGGTTCATTTTCTCCGAAAAGTGATCTACGCTTCCTGCCGAATGTATGGCAAGCGCCACTGCCGCATCGTTTGCGGACGAGAGCAAAAGAGCATACAAAAGCTGCTCGACCGTAAGCTCCTCGCCCTCGCAAAGATAGACGGATGAGCCCTCGATGCCAACGGCTTCCTTTGGAACTGTTACGACGGAATCGGCAGAGCACAGCCAAAGAACGGTAAGCGCCGTCATTATTTTGGTGGTGCTCGCCATGCCCATACACTCATGGGCATTCTTTTCGTAAAGTACGCGTCCGCTCTGTGCGTCGATAAGCACGGCGCTTTTGGCGGATACGCCAAAGGGCGCGTCCGCATTTGGAAAAATTGTCAAAAAACTCCCGATTATTGCAAAAATCAGACAAAAAGCGACGATTTTTTTCATTTTTTTGTATTTCCCCCAAGCATAGGTTTCCCTAAAATATATGAGAGGAGAAATACAGTAATTCAGTAAGGCTTAGATCTGGGGATATATTTTGTCCTTCTCGAAAATCTCCTTGATCCTTTCGATGATGTCGGGAGCTCTTTCGATAAGATCCGCGATCTGGTCGATAGGATCGGACTTGCCCTTGTTAGACACGTTGATAAATTCAACGTCTCCGCGGCTGTCAATTACGAGGAAGCCTACGGGATTTACGGTAATGCCCGTTCCGCCGCCACCGCCGAAATTCTGGGGGCGCGCAGGGAGATCCTTCTTTGTGTTGTAGTCAAATCCCGTTGCGGCGATACCCATCGAGATCTTTGAGATCGGAATGATGGTTGTTCCCTGAGGGGTGGTTATCGGGTCACCGACGATCTTGTTTGCATCGAACATGGAACGGATGTTTTCCATAGACGAGCGAATAATTTCGGGAATTCTGTTGTCATTTGCTGCCATAGTTTTTTATTTCCTTTCATTATATGTCTTTATATCAAGCCTATCGGCTTTTTTACTTATTTTGATCTACTATCTTGCCAACGTAGGTGTTAAAGATATCTACCGCAAGATAAATTGCTTGCCACACGCGGACCGAGAGCACTATTTTTACGTCTGCCGTACAGCCGTCGGAAAGATAGTCTGCGTTTATTTGCAGGTTCTTTGGCTTTGGCGAGGAGAATCCTCGCAGCGGCTCGAGGAGCGCGAGCAAGGTGGAGACTGCGTCGCAAACCGCGCCGTATGCGATAGCAGTAGTAGCCGCATCACCCGTTGCTACATTTATTTTAAAGCGCGCAACGTCAACTCTGAGATATTTGAAAAGCTTTTCGATGATAATGCTGAGCAGCTCCTTTAGCCATTTGAGCATATCGAATATGTCGGAAACGGTGCCTGCTTTCTTTGCGATGCCCTTTCGCTTTTTCTCTCGGGCAAGTCTTGTTTTTTGCTTTTCCTCGTTTTCCTTTTGACGCTGTTCCTTGATCTTTTGCGCCTGCTTGACGCTCATTGAGCGCGGACCGCGCTTGGGCTCGGGCTCGGGATGGATGCGCTTTTTAAAAAAGAGCAGACGATAATATATTTCGAGGTGATCCTTATAGGTTATTACTATTTTCAGACGCAGAGAAAACACCAGCGCCAAAAACAGCAGAATACAACCTATTACTATAAGTGCCGGCATGTGCCTCCTCCTGATTTTTTGATAGAATTACGCTTCGTCGGCGGTATTTTCGTCGGTGACTCCCGACTCGTCGTCAGAAAGCTCACCGTCCTCAATGATCGGAACGTCCTCCTTGGGAGGGAGCAGCGTTTCGGTCGCGGGAAGCTCGGAGAGCGAGCGAAGTCCGAATACGCGCAAAAACTTTTCCGTAGTTACGTACAGCATAGGTCTGCCGGGGGCATCAAGTCTGCCGCACGCCTCGATAAGGCCTTTATCGATAAGTGAGTTTACGGCATAAGAGCTGTCAACACCGCGTACCTGATCCACGAACGAGCGTGTGATAGGCTGGTTGTAGGCAACTACCGCGAGCACCTCCATTGAGGAAGCGGAGAGATTTCCGCCGCGGCGAATGCCGAGAGCCTCGCGTATGTAGGGGGCGTACTGCTCCTTGGTGCAAAGCTGGCAGGTTTCATCAAACACGAGAAGATTTATTCCTCTCTTTGACTTATCGGAGTTATAGTCCTTAGACATGTGCTCTATGAGGGTTTTTGTGTTATGCACGTCAAGTCCGAGCACCTCGGCGATGCGGGTATATTTTACGGGGTAGCCTGCGGCGTAAAGTATCGCCTCGATAGCGCCCTCTATATTTTTAAGACTGTCAATTTGAGTGTTCTGATTGTCCATGGTCTTCTCCTTATGCTTCGGCGTTTATTGCGGAGAGGTCGTATTCGCTCTCTCCGACGGTGGAGTCGTCTGTGTTGAGAATAAATCTCGTGGAAAGACTTAACAGCGCGTTTTCGCTGTTTTCCTCCTCGTCCTCAACCAAAAGCTTGCGTATCTTTACAAGCTCGAGTACACCGAGGAACGAGGCGATAAGATCGGGGAGCGTTACCTCGCCGATAACAAGATCCTCAAGCGTTGAGATGCCCTTTTTCTCAATAGTTTTGAGTATAGAAACTATCTTTATTTCAACGGGTATTACGGGCTTGCTTATCATGGGAGTAAACGATGTGGTAGCGGCGCGCTCAAGTGCGTTGTTATACGCAACGATGCGCCTTATAGCCGCGCACAGAGAGGTTACGTCCTGATCCTGAACGAAGGTCTTGTCAACGGATATTTCGTCCGTGTCCTTAACCATACGTCCGCTGTAATATGCGTAAAGAGGAGAGAGCTTTGCGGCTGCTTCCTTTGCTTGCTGATAGCGGAGAAGGGCATCGGTAAGCGCCACTCTTGGGTCGTCCTTGTCCTCCTCGTCGCGGGGAAGAAGCATACGGCTTTTTATTAGCATAAGCTCGCTCGCCATCACGATAAATTCGGCGGCGATATCCATATCCAGCTTCTGCGCCTCTGCGATGTACTCCACGTACTGGTCGCAGATAAGGGATATGGGAATATCCGTAATGCTGACCTTATTCTTTTGTATGAGCGTCAGCAAGAGATCCAGAGGACCTTCAAACTGATCAAGACGGTAGGTTATTGCTTCCATGTCTGCCCCTTAAGTTTGTTAGAATATAATATTTTAGAAAACTGCCGCGTCTATAATGCGCATTATAAGATCGCTCATAACGCTGATGGGTGTATCAAGAAGCCCGAATGCAAGTGCTACCAAAAATACGATATAGATGTATTTCTCATAGCGCATTATTTTGAAATAGGTTGCCGAGGGAAGGAACGCGAAAAGAAGACGCGAGCCGTCGAGCGGCGGAACGGGAATGAGGTTGAATACCGCGAGCGTCACGTTGAGCTGAACTCCAAGAGAGAAGAACACCCAAAGCCAATAATAGAGCTGCTCGGTGAAGCTTGTTATTGTGACAAAACCGAATATAAATATGGTCGCCTTCAAAAGCAGGGCGAAAAGCACCGCCAGAAGGATATTTGAAATAGGACCTGCTACGCCCGTAAGCGCCATGTCGCGCTTGGGCTTTCTGAAATATCTTGTGTTTATCGGTACGGGCTTTGCCCAACCGAATCCGAAAAGTATCATGGAAAGCGTACCGAGCGGATCAAGATGCTTTACGGGATTGAGTGTTAATCTGCCAAGGTTATATGCCGTAGGATCTCCGAGCTTGTAGGCAACGTAGCCGTGTGCCGTTTCGTGAACGGATAGGGATATGAGAACTATCGGCAATGTGAGCAAGAGACGTATGATAAAGCCTTCAATATCTCCGCTCATAAGAGAGCTTAACATAATATTTCTCCTTGTTTTTAGTTACACGTCGTTTCTCACAAGGTCTTCGTAACTTTCGCGCTTTACGACAACCCTGTCCTCACCGTTATTTATCATAACGACGGGGGGGCGGGGGATTCTGTTGTAATTCGATGCCATGGAGTAGTTGTACGCGCCCGTTACGAGAACGGCAAGCACGTCGCCTCTCTTTGGTGTCTGTATCTGCATGTTTTCTCCGAGAAGGTCACCCGACTCACAGCATCTTCCCGCAAGAGTCGCGCAAAAATCGCGGGGAGCGCCTGCTCTGTTTGCGATAAGCGCGGTGTACTGTGACTGATAGAGCGCGTATCTTGGGTTGTCGGGCATACCGCCGTCGACCGATACGTAATTTCTGAAGTTGGGAATGCATTTGACCGAGCCTACGGTGTAGAGCGTAGCACCTGCGGCGGCAACGAGGGAGCGACCGGGCTCAAGAATTATGCGGGGAAGCTCTATGCCGTATTCTTCGCAAGCGCGTCTTACTATCTTTGAAATTTCCGCTATTGCGTTCGCGTAATCTATTTCTCTGTCGTACTCGGTGTATCTTACTCCAAGTCCGCCGCCGAGATTAAGCTCACGAATTTCGTAGCCGCACTCCTTCTTTATGTCACAAAGGAAGCGCACCATTATTTTTGCCGCATCCTCAAAGGGCTCGATGTCAAATATCTGCGAGCCGATGTGGCAGTGAAGTCCCGCAAGGTGAACACCCTTTGTGTTAATTGCCGCCTTGACTATTTCCATAGCCTGCCCCGTGACAATTGCGCTTCCGAACTTGGAGTCAACGTTTCCCGTAACTATGGCACGGTGTGTATGGGGATCTATTCCCGGAGTTATGCGAAGCAGTATTCTTTGTGTGATGCCTCTTTTGGTAGCCTCCTCGCTGAGGGCGGAAAGCTCGTCGAGATTGTCAACGACGAACGTGCCGACACCCATGTCCATGGCATCGCATATATCTCTTTGAGTTTTGTTGTTTCCGTGGAAATAAATGCGCTCGGCAGGGAAGCCTGCGCGCTTTGCCGTATACAGCTCACCGCCCGAAACACAGTCTATTCCCATGCCCTCCTCTGCGGCGATACGGTACATTTCCGTAAAGCAAAGCGCCTTTGAGGCATAAAGGGGAAGTGCGTCCGCGCCAAAGCTTTTGCATGCCGCTTCGCGATACGTTCTGCACGCACGGCGAATAGCGTTCTCGTCAAGCAGATAGAGGGGAGTTCCGTGCTTCTCTGCAAGAGCTACGGTATCCGCACCGCCTACTGTAAGATGTCCTTTTTCGTTTATATCAAAATGCTCGTGAATTATCATGTCTGTTCCTTTCAGGGGGGTTATTTTCCGAATGAGCGGTGCACTCCCGTCACCATATCTCCAAGATGCTCGATAATATTCAAGCGCTCGGGGATAAGCTTACCCTTGTCGTAGGTAAATACGTTTATTGATGCGTTATGTGTAAAGGGGATCTCGCCGACACGCGAGTCGTCAAGACCCTCGGCGTGCGCGCAAAGCGCTCTTACGAGCGTTGCGTGCGTGGAAAGCATTATCGTTTCTCCGTCATGCTTCTCTGCAAGCTCCTTTACGGTAGCAAGCACACGCGCATAAACCTCTTTTGTTGACTCGCCCTCGGTACAACGGCTGTTTGCGTAGTCGTTTTTCCAAATTGCAAAGTCGTGCTCATATTTAATGGATATTTCGTCTGTCGTGAGTCCCTCCCATATGCCTGCGTATATCTCGCGCAGGTCAGTTGTTGGAATTATGGGAAGTCCAAACTTTTTTGAGGTGGGTACAGCAGTATTGTAAGCGCGCAAAAGGTCGCTTGAATAAATGCAGTCTATTTTAAAATTGCTTGCTATATATTCGCCGACAAGCTCTGCTTGCGCGTATCCGAGCTCGGATAAGTCAAAGTCTGAATGTCCCGCAAAGCGGCACTCGGCGTTTGCTATGCTTTGCCCGTGTCTTGTGATTATGAGGCGTGTCATAAGATCTCCGTTTTAGAATTTTGCGTATGAGAGGACTGTTTTCCAAAGCTCGTCCTTGCCCTCTCCCTTGAGTGAGGAGAACGCTATGACCTTTTCTCCCGAGATCAGCGGATGGCTGGAAATGGCTTCGAGATTTTTCTTGCGCTCGGTTGCGTTGAGCTTGTCAATTTTCGTGGCTACGACCACGAAAGGCAATTCTGCCGCACGCAAAAACTCAAGCATCATTTCGTCGTCCTTGGTTGGACCTACTCTGCTGTCGATAAGCTGAAGCACGAGTGTAAGACGGTCAATGTTTTTATTGTCCGTAAAATATCCGTCCGTCAGTGCCGACCACTTTTTCTTGTCCTCGGGATTGCGCTTCGCAAATCCGTAGCCCGGCAGGTCGACAAGATAAAGCTTTTTGTCAACATCGTAAAAGTTTATAGTGATCGTTTTACCGGGGGCGGAGCTGACACGTGCCAGCGATTTTCTGCCGAGCAGGGTGTTTATAAGCGAGCTTTTCCCCACGTTCGAGCGCCCCGAAAAGGCGACCTGCGGCACGGGATCTGACGGGAACTGCTTGGGAAGTCCCGCACTTATTTTTAAATTCGTATTTTGGACGTTAAGAGCCATAATACTCTCCTTAATTTATCTTATGGCAGGAATTTTGCCTTTCTTTGGTGAGAGATCGGCAGGAGTGAATATTTCTATCTCCTCCGTTTCCTCTACGGGGTTTGCGTTTTTGCCGATTGGGGCTTTTGCGGGGCACAGCGCCGCCGCCAAAACTTCGGTTGCTCTCTTGCATGGAACGAATTTAACGTTTTCCTTTACCAATGAGTCAACGTCGTCAAGGTTTCTCTCGTTATCGTGCGGAATGATCACGGTTTTTACTCCCGCAGAGTATGCCGCCATGGTCTTTTCTTTGAGTCCGCCTATGGCAAGCACGTTTCCCCGCAGAGATATCTCGCCCGTCATTGCAACGTCGCGACGGACAGCTCTGCCTGTAAGCGCGCTCACGAGCGCCGTTACCATTGTAACACCCGCCGACGGTCCGTCCTTGGGAACTGCACCCTCGGGGAAGTGAATGTGTATATCGTGCTTTTGGTAGAAATCGGTGGGAATACCGAACCCACTCGCGATAGAGCGAACGTAGCTCACTGCTATCTGCGCGGATTCCTTCATTACGTCACCAAGTGAGCCGGTAAGCTCAATCTTGCCCGTTCCGTCGAGAATTGATACCTCGACCTTTAGAAGATCTCCGCCCGCCTGCGTCCATGCAAGACCGTTTACAACACCAACCTCGTCCTCGTCCGAGATAAGCTCGGGAAGGCGCTTGCGCGCGCCGAGATATTCCACGATGTTTTTGTCGGTAACAGTTATCCTGCCCGATACCGTTTCCTCAACGATACCCTTTGCCACCTTACGGCAAACGTCTGCGATCTCACGCTCAAGATTACGCACACCCGCCTCGCGAGTATAGTAATCAATGATCTCCTCGATTGCCGCGTCGCTTATGTTAAGCGTGCGCTTGTTAAGTCCGTGACGCGCAAGCTGCTTGGGTACAAGGTGATTTTTAGCTATGGATATTTTTTCGGTCTTTGTGTAGGAATTAAGCTCAATGACCTCCATTCTGTCAAGCAGGGGCTTCGGAACGGTATCAAGTGTGTTCGCGGTTGCTATAAACAGACAGCTTGAAAGGTCAAATGGAAGCTCAACGAAGTGGTCGCGGAAGCTCTTGTTCTGCTCGCCGTCAAGTACCTCAAGAAGTGCAGAGGAGGGGTCTCCGTGTGAATCTCTCGTAAGCTTATCTATCTCATCGAGAAGAATAAGAGGGTTATTTACCTTTGCTTGCGTGAGTGCGTTGATTATTCTTCCGGGCATAGCGCCGATGTAGGTCTTTCTGTGCCCGCGTATATCTGCCTCGTCGCGCACACCGCCCAAGGAAACTCGGACGTATTTTCTGTTCATCGCTCTTGCAATAGATGCGCCGATAGAGGTCTTGCCCACGCCGGGAGGGCCTACAAGACACAATATCTGATTGCCAAGCTCGGGGTTGAGCTGCTTTACGGCAAGGTATTCAAGTATTCTTTCCTTAACTTTTTCGAGACCGTCGTGGTCCTTGTCAAGTATTTTTCTTGCTGCGCTTACGCTGACTCTGTCCTTGGTAGAAACACACCACGGTATTTCAAGGCAGGTGTCAAGATACGAGCGCGCAACGGTAGCTTCGGATGATCCAAAGGGAGCCTTTGACATTCTTTCATTTTCCTTGAGAAGCTTTTCGCGCACCTCGTCGGGAAGCTTTGCGGACATAATTCGCTCGAAATACTCGTCCGACTCTTCTCCCTCACCAAGCTCGTTTTTGATCACTCTAACCTGCTCACGCAGATAATAGTCCTTTTGATTTTGGTTGAGTGCGGCACGAACCTTTTTGTGGATATCCATTTCGCACGCCAAAAGATCGATCTCCTCGGTGATTATCGCTATAAGCAGCTCTATGCGTTTTTCGGGATCGAAGGTCTCAAGAACTCTTTGCTTGTCCGAAAGCTTTACGAGCATATTCGACGATATAAAATCCGCAAGCAGGGCGGGGTTTTTGATCGCTTCTGCCGTCGTAAGCATATCGTCGCTTACCGAGGGGAGAAATGAAGCAAGCTTTTTGGCCTCAGTGAGTATAGCACGGCAGTAAGCCTGATTGCGGATATTGTCCTCGTCCGCCGCCGTGTGCGTTTTGGAATTGACCTCGGCTATTATGTACTCCGTGAACGGACGGTATTCGATAGCAGATGCTCTCGAATAACCCTCGGCTACGATACGGAGCGCGCCGTCGGGAGTTTTGATGGACTGCTTTATCTTGCACACCGTTCCTACGCTGTAAAGACATTCGGGAAGTCTTGCTTCCGCATTGGTGTCCTTGTAGGCGACTATAAACGTGAGAGAATCGGTATCAAACGCCGCCTCTGCCGCCTTTGCGGCAATATCGTCCGTCAGCTCAAAGCTGATAGCGGCGCCGGGAAATGCGACCAAACCCCTTACGGGAATAACGGGCAGGGTCATCTTTTTGATTTTTACTATATATTTTGACATTTATTCAGTATCCTTTCGGGAAATTGCCTTGCCGCAAAACGAAAATATACGTTTATTACGGCTGAATATCGTGTCTTGAGCGAGCCGCGGAATAAAAATACGCTCAAAACAATATATATTCATTATATTATATCATACTTTCTTTGAAATTTCCATAGTTATTTCAAATTATTTAAATATTGTTAAAATAATTTCTTGCAATTTTTGGCGGATTGTGGTATTATAGTGGATAAATAGATATGGAGGAATGACAGTGATAGGACTTTTGGCAAAAATATTTGTAAAAGATAACGGCTCTCCCGAGAAAGTGAGGGGTTCTTACGGCAAGCTTTGCAGCTTCGTCGGTATATGCCTTAACATCTTGCTTTTCGGAATAAAGCTTTTTGCGGGAATTATAAGCGGTGCGATATCCGTTATTTCCGATGCGTTTAACAACCTTACGGACGCTACCTCGTCGCTTATAGCTCTGCTTGGGTTCAGACTTTCCGAGCAGAAGGCAGACAAGGATCACCCATTCGGTCACGGAAGATTTGAATATATTTCGGGATTTATCGTTTCTATGCTTATTATCCTCGTGGGATTTGAGCTTGGAAAGACCTCAGTCGAGAAGATAATAACGCCCGAAGCTGTAGAATTCAGCTATGTTGCGGTGATAATACTCGTTGTATCCATAGCGATCAAGGCGTATATGGCATTTTACAATTTCAGAATTTCAAAGAAAATATCCTCTGCCGCTATGAGAGCAACCGCCACAGACTCTCTTTCTGATTGTATTGCCACAACAGCGGTGCTTATGAGCCTTATTATCGCAAAGGTATTCGAGGTCAATATCGATGCGTACTGCGGTCTTGCGGTGTCAGGATTTATACTGTTCTCGGGACTCCGCTCCGCCAAGGAGACAATAGATCCCTTGCTCGGCGGCTCGCCAAGCAAGGAATATATAAACGAGATAACGACCATCGTGTATTCGTATGAGGGCGTAAAGGGAATACACGACCTTATCGTTCACGACTACGGCCCCGGCCGCGCTATGATATCCCTGCACGCCGAGGTCGACGCAAATGCAGATCTGCTTCAAACTCACGATATGATAGATAATATTGAGCATGAGCTTCGTCAAAAGCTTAAGTGCGATGCCGTTATACATATGGATCCGATAGTTACCGACGATCCGCTTATAAACGAGCTCAGGGAAAAGATAACGGCGCTTGTTACCTGTATCGATCCCGCAATTACCATACATGATTTCAGAATGGTGGTCGGTCCTACTCATACTAACGTAATTTTCGACGTAGTCGTTCCTTTCGGCGTCAAGAAAAGCGATGACGAGATAAGAGAATCGGTTCAGACCATAGTAAGAACGCTTGACGGAAACTATTTTGCGGTCATAAATATTGATAAGGCGTATTCTTGAAAATAAAAAGCAGGCTTCCTTTGAAGAAGCCTGCTTTTTATTAAAGCTTACTTATTAGCCTCAATCCACTCGTCAGCCTTTGCGGGGGACATGCGCTTGATATCCTCGGTGGGATATTTGGAATCAGCACCGCCGTTGGTGTAGAGGAAGAACTTGCCGTTTGCGGTCTTATAAAGAGTCTCCTCATAGCCGTCAGCCTCGCCGAAATTGCCGTTTACCTTCTTGAGCACGATCTCGGAAGCTTCCGTATCGTATTCAACCTTGCAAATAACCTTTTTCATTATCCTTTATCCTTTCTTTATCTTTATGGATTTTTGCTGCAGATATATTATAACACAGAAAAGGCGGATTTGCAAGAGCTTTTTATAGGAAATAAAAAAAGCACAACCGAAACCTTTTACTGCGCCGAAGATATCATAAGCTTGATATTCCGCAGAGAAGAGTTACCGTTGTGCGTGACGCTGTGGAGTTGGTGCCGCCGACAGCCTAAGTATTATACCCTAAAAAAACGGATTTGTAAATATCCATTTTATATGATTTTTTGTCGAAAAATTCGTTAAAAATGCTACACAATAGAAAAAATGCCAAAATTCGGAGAGCTTTTTGGTGCTTTTGGCTGTTTTGAGATGCTTATGTCGTGGGTGATGTCGTACATCCTACGGTCATAAATAATTTGTGTCTCCGAAAACAAATTTTTGGGTTCGGAAAAAAATAAAAAAATTTTAAAAAGGTATTGACAAACGGAAATAGGTGTGGTAAAATAGTCAGGCAAAAGAAGAAGAACGTTCTCCGTTCTCACCGTGCCGACGAGTTGCGTACGGTTTGATATTCACCAAATGCTTCGGGAGTGCCCGAGGTGTCGTCGTGCGGAGAATTTATTCTTTCGCATGATTTTTTTTGCCCTCTGCGGGCATTGGAGGTGTATTCGGTATTAGCGCAAAAGAAATGACTATCAACGAGGAGATAAAGTTCAAGGAAGTAAGAGTCGTTGGTGTTGAGGGCGAGGCGATTGGGATCATGTCGTCCGACGCGGCACTTAAAATGGCTTACGACCAGGGCTTCGATCTCGTTCTTATGGCTCCCCAGGCACAGCCCCCCGTATGTCGTATAATGGACTACGGCAAGTATCGCTTCGAGAGAGATAAGAAAGAAAAGGAAGCGAAGAAGAAGCAGCAGACAGTTGAGCTTAAGGAAATTCAGCTTTCTTGCAGAATTGACACTCATGATTTTGAAACAAAGGCGCGCCACGCAGTCAAGTTCCTCGAGTCGGGAAACAAGGTAAGAGTCGTAATGCGCTTTAAGGGACGAGAGATGAGTCACGTTGGCATAGGTCAGGAAATTATGAAGAAGTTTCAGGACACCTGCAGTGAGGTCGGAAGCGTTGATAAGGCTCCCGTTCTTGACGGCAGAATTATGAGCATGGTGATCTCTCCCGTAAAGACTAAATAAGTTGTATTCGCGCATAGCGCGTTACTATAAGGGGCGCGAGTCCCACCCAATTTTGATTATTAAAAAAGGAGATTATAAAAATGGGAAAAGTAAAGACACATAAAGCATCCGCAAAGAGATTTTCTGTTACCGCTTCCGGTAAGGTAAAGATGGGTCACTGCCATCACAGACATAACACCGGTCTTAAG